>NZ_CAXHOA010000009.1:0-111036 GCF_964018005.1 uncultured Dubosiella sp. | reverse complement strand
GTTTGTCGTTTTCGAGAGGCGTTTCCTTAACGCTCACTTATCATACCGCACTCCTCATCAACTGTCAACTACTTTTTGTATCTTTTTTAAAGAAATTTAGATGACAGATGAAGGGAGAAAAAAAGAGCGAACACGTTCTTTCGCTCTTTGTCTTTCATCATTATTTTGAAAGCTTGCTTGCCGCTTCCTTGTCGATAAACACGACAACATCGTCATGATTTTGAAGAATGGAAGCCGGGCATGCTGGATCCACAGCGCCTTCCACCATGGCTTTTACCGCGTCCGCTTTGTTGGCTCCGTTAGCCACCAGCAGGATTTTCTTCGCTTTCATGATCGTTCCGATTCCTTGCGTAATCGCTTGCGTCGGCACTTTGTTGATGTCGTTATCGAAGAAACGCGCGTTCGCTTCCCGTGTATTTTCCGTCAAATCCACGATATGTGTCGGTTCGTCGAATGGAGTGCCCGGTTCGTTGAAACCGATATGTCCGTTTTGACCAATTCCAAGCACCTGGATGTCGACACCATTGACCGCGTCCTCGTATTTTTCGCAATCTTCTTTCGTATTGCCGTAAGGAACATGCGTGTTCGCCGGATCAATGTCGATACCCGAGAACAAATTTTCGTTCATGAACGTGTAATACGATTGCAGATCGTTGCGGTCGATTCCCACATACTCGTCCAGATTATACGTTACGACGTCTTTATAGCTCGTTCCGTTTTCCTTATGATCTTTGATCATGTCCTGATACATGCCGACTGGCGACGATCCGGTTGCCAGACCTAATACGGAGGCCGGTTTTTCAACGACTTGTTCCTTGATCACTTCGAACGCCTTGTTCGAAAGATCATCATAATTTTCACACACTACAACTTTCATATTTTGCTTACTCCTTCGTTGGTATAGTCATTATATCATTCATACTCCGGTAAAGCCACCGCTGAAAGCGGTTTTTACACGATAAGCCTGTCTTTTTCGCTTATTGGTATAGACCAAGCGGTCTAAATTGGAGAAGCTCGCGACCTCTCCTGTCTCTTTAGTCGCTCAAGTCCTCCCCGTTGCTGGCAATGACTTTTTTATACCAGTAGAACGAGTCTTTCCGGTAACGGTTCAAAGTGCCTAAATCAAACTCGTCACGATCCACATAAATGAATCCATACCGCTTTTTCATCCCCTCGTGCGTGGAAATCAAGTCGATCGCGCTCCAAGGATTGTAGCCCAGCATTTGCGCGCCATCCGTGATGGCTTCCTGGATTTGCGCGATATGCTGGCGCAAGTATTCGATTCGATACGGATCGTGGACCTTTCCGTCCTCTGTCAGCGTGTCGTAGGCGCCCAATCCGTTTTCCGTGACAAGCAGCGGCAAATGGTAGCGCGAATCCATCTCGCGAATCGTCGCGCGGAAGCCAACCGGGTCGATTTCCCAGCCAAATTCCGTCGTCACCAGATTTGGATTCCGGAATCCTTTGTACATTCCCGCCTCGATGCTTCCGCTTTGCTGGTCCGCCACCGCGTCCGCCAAAACTTCCTCATCCGAGGCGGCTTCCACCGTCGCGGTGTTGTAGTAGTTGAAGCCGATGAAATCCGGATGCGCGTTTTTCATCGCCTCCTCGTCACCAGGCGCAAACGTCGGCGTCGCGTCGTTTTCTTCCAAATAGCTCCATACGATCGCGTTGTAAATGCCGTAAACCGCCATATCCAGATACAGCCAGTTTCGAATCGCGTTGAAGTTTTGCGCCGCGATCACGTCCTCCGGCTTGCATGTGGCCGGATACACTAGCGAGATGTTTGGCGCCGGTCCGATCTTGGCTTCCGGCAGCATCTGGTGGCAAAGCACCATCGCTTTCGCCTGCGCGACAAGCATGTGGTGGTTTTGCTGGTACACTTCCTTTAAAACGTTCGTGCAGCCTTCCGGAATCATCAAAGTCCCGATCACCGGACCAACCAAAGTAAGCATGTTTTGCTCGTTGATCGTCAGCCAGTACTTGACGCGGTCCCCGAAGTTTTCAAACAGTACCCGGGCGAAGTCGACAAACCATTGCACCGAATCCGGGTTGCCCCAGCTTCCGCGCTCGTCCAGCGCCGCCGGCATGTCGAAATGGAACATCGTCACGATCGGCTCGATGCCGTACTTCAAGCACTCGTCGATCAGTTCGTTGTAAAAGTCGATTCCCTTCTGGTTGATTTCGCCGGTTCCCTTTGGCAGGATCCGCGTCCAGGCGATCGAGAACCGGTACGATTTGAATCCCATTTCCGCCATCAGGGCGACGTCCTCTTTCATGTGATGGTAATGATCCGCGCAAACCGTCAAATCCGACGTGCCTTCCGGCACTTCCTTCACGTCCTGGCATGAAGGGCCTTTGCCGTCTTCCAGATTCGCTCCTTCGACCTGATACGCCGAAGTCGAGGCGCCCCAGAAAAAGTTTTCCGGAAACGGCTTTCGTGTTTTATGTTTCATCAATCAATTTCCTTTCCTGTTTTCTACTTTAAAACGTCCAGAGATTCCGCTTTCATGCCCGGCACTTTTTTGATTTCCAGTTCCACGCCGTCTTTTTCCATTTGGCGGAACGCGTTCAAATCTTCCTCGTTCACCGCTACGCCCGGCGCGATCAAATGCTTGCCTTCCTTCATATCCATATTTCCGATATTGACTTTCTTGATCGGGATCCCGCCCTCGATCAGCTTCAGCGTGTCTTCCGGATTCGCGACCAGAATCATGATCTTCTGATCCTCATCCGCCTTCGCCAGCGTGTAAATGGCCTCGTCCACCGTCACATAGCGTGTTTGCGCGTAAGCCGGCGCGGCCATGTTCATCAGTTCCTGCTGCATTTCGTCCCCAGCTACTTCGTCATTGACAACAAGCATCCAATCTGGTTTCAGTTCCGTGCACCATTGCGAAACGACTTGTCCATGAATCAGGCGGTCGTCGATTCGCGTTAATAAAATATTCGACATTGTCCTGTCTCCCTTCTAATGATAGCGCTTATAAATTAGCTGTTTTTATTATACACGATTCCAAACGGTTTTTCCCTTTACACTATTTAACGATGCGTTTATACTTTTTAATATAAGATATATACGAGTGGTGACATTTATGCAAAAAAGAACAACGAACTATTTTTTTAAAAAATATGGAGACGTCTATTACCGCATGCCGGAAGCGGCGGAAAGTCTGAACGACTCGACGCTCACTTTGCGAGCGAAAAAATTCGATCGGATGTTTTACTCGTCCTCCGATATTTATATCGCGAACGAGGAAGGCATCTCGATGCTGTTCGTCTCCCAGGACGGCGAGAACTTCGAACAGTTCATTATGCATCGAATCGTCCGGATCGACCCAAATGTGTATTTTAACATTGTCCCGATTTCCTCGAAGTCCACGATCAATTTGCGCTATAACGAGGAAACGTTCAGGCAAAAAATGATCGCGGAGCCTATTACCTTTAAGCCAATCGTCCCGCACCTGCAAATCGAGGAGATTTTATCCGCGAGCTTCCACGTCCGCAAAGCGAACTACCACGGCAAAGGGCATGTCGACGATTTCTTCGAACTCATTTATATCGACCACGGGCGAATCCACCTTTTAGTCGACAACAAAGAGTGCGTGCTCAGCGACTACGACACCCTGGTCGTCTATCCGGGACAAAACCACGTATTGTACACGACGGAACAAGACTCCTGCTCCTATTTGGTCATCGACTTCCAAATGAGCGAGTATTTTTCCCAGTCGCTTAAAGACCAGGTTTTCCGGACCGACAAGCGCATTTACAAAATCCTGTCCCGCTTTATGACCTCTTTGGAAAAAAACACCGAGCTGGACGACGATCTGGCGATCATTTATTTGAAAGAGGCGCTGCTTTTGCTGCATCAAAACCGGAGCGAAGACCAGCTGGACGACCCGATGCACGAGAACTTTGAAAACACGCTGCTGAACGAGATTCTCGTGTACATCCACAACAACTTGTACAGTCCGCTGGCGGTCGAGGACTTGTGCGAGCGCTTCACGATTTCGCGCTCCACGATCCAAAACTTGTTTCGAAGCCATATCCACACGACCCCGAAACAATACATTTCGGATTTAAAGCTCAACGAGGCGAAAAAGATGATTCTCGAACACAAGTACACGATTTCGGAAATTTCCACCAAGCTTGGATTCACGAGCATCCACTACTTTTCCCGCAAATTCAAAGAGCACTTCCAAATGTCTCCGACCGAGTTTGCCAAAAGCTCCTATACGAAAAAAGTCCGCCACGATCCTTCGTGACGGCTTTTTTTCTCGTTTCACTTTTTTTTCCGAAGCTTAAAATGCCCGATGGCGCTTCTGCCTGTTTCTGCGGCCTGTTCCGCCAGTCCAACGACATCGTCGTTGAATTTCCGGGCGGTTTCCATCTCAACAAGCATCCCCAGATTGCACCCGGCCACGACTTCGACCTTTCCGGTCGGCACGCCGATGCGAACGGCGCTTTTGAAAGGCGATCCGCCAATCAGATCCGCCAACACGAGCACACAATCACACGCATCCAGCAAAGACGCCAGCGCTTGGGACAGCTTCTCCTCCAGACGTCCAACCGAGTCGTCCGCCTCGAAATCCACAAATTCGACCCACTTTGCCGGCCCGGCGATGACTTCCATGGCGCTCACCATGCCGCTGCCAAACCGGCCGTGTCCTGTCACGAGCAATCCAATCATCGCGCGCTCCTTAGTCGCACAGCTCGATCGAATAGCCCGTCTTGAACGTTTCGCCTGGCTGCAAGATCAACGTTCCTTCCCGCGCGTAAAAATCGTCGCACGACATGTCGAAATCCGCGTGCCCGTACCAAGGCTCGATGCAAAGGAAATGACTGCGCGACGGATGCGACCACAGCGCCAAAAACGGAAAGCCCGGAAAGCGCATCGTCAGCCGCGGCTCGCCCGCATGCTCAAGCGTCACGCTCGTGGACGTGTAGTCCTTGTATACGATCGTGGCGTATTTTTCGATTTCGTCCCGGTCCAGCTTCCACGTGTCCAGATGCACGTCCTGTTCGCGGGCCGGCACGTGCAAGTCGTCGCTAAACACGATTTGCCGCGCGTCCTCCTCGTTTTCAAAACGAATCGAATACTCTTCAAACGTTTCCCCCTCGTATTGCGGCACCCGGAACGCGGGATGGAGTCCGAAGGAAAACGGCATGTCTTCCGCTCCCGTGTTTTTGATCGTGTAGTCGATGCGGACGGTGCCGCCATCAAGATGGTACTCGATTTCGTATTCGAAGTCGAAAGGATATTGTTTTCTCGTTTCCTCGTCGCTTGTGTACGTGAAGGCGACCGAGTCCGGCGTCTGCCGTCCTTCCAGCGTCGCGTAGCGAATCAAGCCGTGGTTTTTCATCGAGTATTCGCGTCCGGCGATCGTGTAGGTTTTTTTATACGTCGAGCCAATGATAGGAAACAGCGATGGATTCGAACCGCTCCACCCTTCATCGCCTTGATAAATTACTTCTAAGTTTTTTTTCTTGTCGATCAGATGCAGCATTTCGCCGCCTTTGGGGGTGCATTCCAGCTTGATCCGATCGTTTTCCAGTCCGTACGTCATGTTGACTCCTCCCTTTCCTTTTTGGTTTTCGGTTTTGTTCTCTTTCATTCTAGCTTCTTTGCCCGAAAAAGAAAAGGTCACCACGTGACCTATTCAATAAACGCTTTGATTTCCTCGATTCGCGCTTTCGTTTCATCGTATCCAAGCTGGAACCACGGCTTGAGCTTTTTCGGATCGGTCGTGTAGCGCGTGACGCCCAGATCCTTATGCGGCCGCAGGACAAGCGCCTTTCCTTCTTTTTCCAGTTCGGCGATGTGATCCCATTGTTCCTGATACCGTTCGTGGCGATGGCGCAAGTCGTCGACGATTTGCGGATCCTTATACACCATTTTCGTCAGCCAAAGCTGGTAGCCCGGCGCTTTTTTGCGGACGTAGCCTTCCTCCTTGGTCGAGATAATGATATGACGTTCGCATCCGTGCTTTTCGGCCTGGCGGATGCTGATCATATCCACCAGCCCGGCGTCGAAATATTTTTTCCCCTGAAACTGGTACGGCTTGGTGAGCAGCAGCAGCGCGCAGCTCGCCTTGATCAACGTCATGGACGGATCGACGTAGCTTTTGTCGAAATACTCGATCGTATGCTCTTCCATGTTGTACAAGCCCGTATCCATCGCGGTGGAGCTGCCATAAAACGCCTTGAAATCCAGCGGCGTTTCCTTTTGGATAAAGTTGTTGGTGCTCTCGATCCCGAAAATGCTCCCTTCCTTTAACCAGGCGGAAAGTCCGACCGCCCCTTTCTGGCTTGGCGCCTCGATCCCTGTCACTTCCAGACGGCGGATCTGGCGGGACACGTACGGAAGCAGCACTTCCGCGCCGGCCGAAATCCCCACGCAATACGGAACGAGGATGCCTTCTTCCAAAAAGCATTTGAGAACGCCCGCCGTATAGGCGATCTTCGTTCCTCCCCCTTCCGCAACGATTGAAACGTTTTTCATGCGAATGTTACACTTCCTTCCATGTTCGCACGACGTGGCTTTCCCGGGCCGCCTGCGCGACCGCCTCGCTCACGGCCGGAACGACCCGCTCGTCCAGCGCCGACACGATAATATATTCCGGCGAAAGCTCCTCGTCGCCAACGAGACCGGCAATCGCCTTGACGGCCGCGATCTTCATCGCGTCGTTGATCTCGGTCGCCTGCGCGTCCAGCGCCCCCTTGAAAATGCCCGGGAACGCCAGCACGTTGTTGATTTGATTCGGGTAGTCGCTTCGGCCTGTCCCGATGACTTCGGCCCCTGCCTCCAGCGCGTCGGCCCGCTCGATTTCCGGCACCGGATTGGCCATCGCGAACACGATCGGATCCGGCGCCATGGAACGAATCATGTCCTGGCTGACAATGTGCGGCGCGCTGACGCCAATCAAGACGTCGGCATCTTTGAGCGCGTCGGCCAGCGTTCCCTGCCGGCCGGTCAAGTTGACCCGGTCGATCAGCTTGCGCTGACCCGATGTCAACTCCATGTCCGGACGCAAAATGCCTTGCCGGTCCACGAGAATTACGTTGCCCAGTCCCATATCGAGAATCAAGGTCGCGATCGCGATGCCCGCGCTTCCGGCTCCGTTGACCACGATGACCGGCTCCTTTTTTTTCGTCAGGCGCAGCGCGTTGAGCAGCGCGGAGCAAACAACGATCGCCGTTCCGTGCTGGTCGTCGTGAAACACCGGAATGTTCATGATTTTTTTCAGCCGCTCTTCGACTTCAAAGCAGCGCGGCGCGGCGATGTCTTCCAAATTGATGCCGCCAAAGCTTGGTTCGAGCGCCGCGATGATTTGCACGAGCTCGTCGACGTTTTGCGTATTCAGGCAAAGCGGAACGGCGTCGATCCCGCCCAGCGCCTTGAAGAGGACGCATTTTCCTTCCATGACGGGCATACCGGCTTCCGGTCCGATGTTACCAAGTCCAAGCACGGCCGAGCCATCGCTGATGACCGCCACCGTGTTGCCTTTGCCCGTGTAGGTGTATACCTGCTTCGGGTCGTCTTTGATGGCCAGGCATGGCGCGGCGACACCGGGCGTGTAGGCGATGGAAAGATCGTCGTGGCTGGCGATATCCATCTTGTTGACGACTTCCAGCTTTCCTTTCCATTCCTTGTGTTTTTTCAATGCTTCTTTTGCGTAATCCATCTTACTCTCCCTCAACGATATCGCGGACGATGCGAACCATCCGGTCCATTTGCTGGACGCTCGCGAACTCGAAACGCCCGTGATGATTGTACGATCCGGTGCCCAGGTTTGGACAAATCAGCCCCCGCTGCGTCAGCATGGCGCCGTCCGTTCCTCCGCGGACCGCGATCGAAACCGGTTCCAGCCCGGCTTTCTCAATGGCTTTTCGCGCCCGTTCGACGGCGCGCATATCGCCTTTCATGTAGTCTTTCATATTGGCGTACTGACGACGAACCGCCACCTCGATTCGATCGCCGTACTTTTCATTGAGCGTGTCGCGCACGCGCTCGATCGTTTCGATTTGTTTTTCGAACTTTTCCGCGTCGTGCTCGCGCAAAATGTACGTCAACGTCGCGCTTTCGCACTCGCCCTCCATGGAAACGAGATGGTAAAACCCTTCCCGGCCTTCGGTTTTGGCCGGTGTCTGGTCTTCGGGCAGCATGGAGGCGAACTCGACCGCCAGCAGGGCGGCGTTCACCATCCGGTCTTTTGCGTCGCCGGGATGGATCGAGGTGCCCTGTATGGAAACCGTCGCCTGGGCGGCGTTGAACGTTTCGTAGTCGACCGCGTCGATTCGATCGCCATCCACCGTGTAGGCGTACTCGACCGGAAAGAGCGACAAATCAAAATGGTCCACGCCACGCCCGATTTCCTCGTCGGGTGTAAACGCGACCGCGATTCGCCCGTGCGGCGCGTCGTCGCGGATGATTTCTTCAAGCGCCTGCATAATGATGGCGATGCCCGCCTTGTCGTCGGCGCCTAGCAGCGTCGTCCCGTCCGTCACGATCAAATCATCGCCAACGACTTTTTTCAAAGCCGGAAACGTCGCGGGATCCATCGCGTACTGCTCATTGAGCGCGATGACGCCGCCATCGTAGCGTTCGACGCGGCGCGCCTTGACGTTGGCGCCGCTCAATTCGGAAGCGGTGTCCATGTGGGCGACAAAACCGATGGGCGTGCGCGGCTCGCTCGTGTTGGCCTCCAGCGTCGCGTAGACGGTTCCGTCTTTTTCCCTCACCTCGTCCATTCCAAGCGCCTGGCATTCCTTGACAAGCGCGCGGGCGAGCTTTCGTTGTTTTTCAGTGCTTGGCGTCGTTTCACTGTTTTCGTCTGACTGCGTGTCAAACGTGACATAGTTCAAAAGTTTATCAGCGGCTGACATGTTGCATCCTCCCTTGTTTTAAATGAGTTCTTTGGAAAGTCCCGGCACGATTTGTTTTTTGCGGGACACGAAGCCCTGGCGTTCGAATTCGTCAATGGCCGGCGCCAGCAGGCCGGAAAGCTTTCCGGTATACAGGAAGCGGGAGCCTTTGCCTTCGACATTCGTGAAAACCATCAGGAACAAGTCCATGTGCCGCGACTTGTTTTGCTCCTTCATGAACTCGATGAAGTCGTCCTTGATCTCGTCGACGACGGAGAAATCGAAAATGAACACCTGGGACACGCAGACGTGGTAGCCGTTGAGAATGTACTCCTTGGTGTCGTTGTTCAAAATCGACTCGAACTCCTTGCCTTTGATCGTCGCGGTGTTTTCAAACAAGTCTTTCGCCATCGCGTCCAGATCGAGGTCGTATTCCTCGGCGATGCGTTTGGCCAGCATCCGGTCGATGGGCGTGCACGTTGGCGAGTTAAAGTTCATCGTATCGGAAATCATGGCGTATGTCACAAGCTTCGCCACTTTTTCCGACATCTTGATGCGGTACTCGTCGTACATCATCGCGATGATCGTGTTCGAGCTGCCGACGATCATGTTGCGGAACACGATCGGCCGGTCGGTTTCGATGTCCCCGATGCGGTGATGGTCGACAATTTCGATGATTTCCCCATGCTCGATGTCGTTGATCGTCTGCTTCTTTTCGTTGTGGTCGACTAAAATAAACTGCTTCCGGCTGCTTTTGAGCAGATGGTAGCGCGCGACCGATCCAATCAGCTTTCCTTGCTGCACGACCGGATACGAAGAGTGGCGCGTTTTCAGCATTTCCCGCTCGACGTCTTCCAAATACTCGTTTTTATTGAACTGGATCATGTTTTTGGCCGGCGTCATGATGAGCGAAACCGGAATCGCCCGGTACACCATCTGGATGATTTTCATAATATTATACGGGGTGTTGATTAGCGTCACGCCCATCTGCCGCGCCATCTCGATAATGTAGTCGTTGGGAACGAAATTCTCGGCAATCAGGATCATGGCGCATCCTTTGGCCATGCTTTTGATCATCGAGTCCTCGTGGTCGTTGAGCACCATGATGGCGCCCTTTAAATCCCGGTCCATAAGTTTTTTGTCCGCGATGCGCACTTCGCCGTTCAGTGGTTTGTTTCCTTCCAGCAGGATTTTCCCTTTCAGCGCTTTTTGGAAGTTTTCAATCGGCGTTTCCTTAAGCAGTTCCCGGGTGATGTTTAAATCCTGCATCTGGATTTTTGAAATGTCGCCCAAGGTGACCAGCCCCTTGTACTCGTCGTTTTCATCTATGATATAAAGCGTTTTCGCGTTGTTTTCAATGAGCACGTCCCAGCCCGTGCGCAGCGTGTCGTGGGTGCCGACCGTGTACGCCTCGTCGATTTCAATTTCCGACAAGGTGGATTTCGCGGTCGAAATGTGGATTGGCGGCGTCACGCCGACTTTGTTCAATATATATTCTGTTTCCGGATTCAAATGGCCGATCCGTGCCGGAATCGCGTTGATGCCCTGCGCTTGTTTCAGCTTTGCCAGCGCGATGGCTCCGCAAATCGAATCGGTATCCGGATTTTTATGCCCGATGACATAAATCGGTTGTTGCATGTGTTCTTCCTCCGTTTTTCTTTCCTGAACATTATACCATGATTATTTTCACGCCAAGAAAAAAAGAGAGGGGTTTCCTCTCTTATTCGTTGACTGCGTCTTTCAAACCTTTGCTCGCTTTGAATTTGACCGATTTCGAAGCCGCGATCTGGATTTGCTCCTTCGTTGCCGGATTGATACCTGTCCGCGCAGCTCGTTCACTGATCGTGAATTTACCGAAGCCCTTAATATCCACGGTTCCTTCCCCAATCAATGTTTCCGCCATCTGGTCAAAAACATATTGTACATATCTGGCCGCGTCCTTTTTCGAAACGTTCATTTCCTGGGCAAATTTGTCCGCCAGATCCTTTTTCGTGAGCATTAAAGCCATTGTCTACTTCCTCCTTAGATAAAGATCCCACTTATCATAGCATTGTTTATACCTCGATTCAATGATGGATGCCCGTAAAGATACTCGCCAAAACCCCCGTTTTTTCAGCGTCCATCCTCCGGCAAATCCTTCGCAAACACCACGGTTTGCGCCCAGAAGCCGGGCTCATCCAGCCTTCGATAGCCGCAATGTTCGTAAAACCGGTGGTTGCGCGTCGAGTAGTCCGGCGTTTCCAGACGGATCAGACGGCAGCCGGCCGCTTCCGATTCCAGCGCGGCCATCGCCTGCCGTCCAAAACCGAAGCCATGAAGCGAAGGGTCGACAAACAAGATATCGCCAACGCACACGTCGCCTTCCTTTCGATAAACCAGGGCGCCAATCCGTCGGGAACCTTGCCAGAGCGTCCGGCAAAAAGCGTCCGGATCAGCAAGAAAACCACGCAGCAGCCGGCCGTCGTCATAGCCTTCGGGGCCGTCCTCCATTAAATCGGTGTGCCGTCTTGTATCCTCGTCGAACGCGGCCTTCATGACAGGCGTCAAGGCGTCGACATCCTCGAGGCGCATCGCGCGAATCGAAAACAAAGATTCCGTGTTCATCATCTTCCCTTTCCCGCCAGAGCGAATCCATCCAAAACGATCATGAACAGGCAAATCGCGTTCATCCCCATTCGAAGTCCGGCATCCAGCGATTCCATATTCCATTGAAACAGCCCGGCAAAAAACGGTGTCGCGATCGCGGCAAGAGAGAAAACCAGGTTGCCGATCCATCCCGCCTTGCCTCCTGTGGCGCGATGCAGCCAGTAAAGAACGAGCCAAATCGCGATCAGGAGCGAATACCCCGCTTTCGGTGTCCAGGAAAAGATCATAAAATTCAAAAAAATCATAAAAGGGCAAAGAATCAAAAGGGCATCGCTTACGCCTGTCTTTGCCTTGCCGTTAGGGTTTTGTGATTGCGTTCCCGCGTTTTCTTGCTTCATCCCAGTTTCCGGTTCCATGTAAAAATATGGAACATCCTTTCTTTTTTATTTTAACGGGTTTGTGGAAAAAAGGAAACGAGAAATATTTTATTTTTTCTTTTCTTTTTTTAGAAATCGTTTCCCAAATCGACATCGACCTGTTATAATAGATAACGTTCCAGCAGGAACGCGATCAATGCCGGTATAGTATAATGGCAATACACGTCCATGGTAAGGATGAACTCGTGGTTCAATTCCGCGTACCGGCACCATTTGACGATCCACCCTTTCATCGAAAGGGTTTTTTATTTGTCTGACAGGGAAAATTGATTTTTTGAAAATCGCGAAAAGTTTACCTGGTCTGCGATAAAATAAGACACAGAAAGAAGGAATTTGATGCTTGCTCTCCAACTCGAGATTTTTCTGCTCATCGCTCTAGGCTACGGCTTGTACAAAAAAGGCTTCATCGACGAGCCGATGCGCAAAAAGCTGACCGATCTGACGCTCTCGCTTATTTTGCCATGCGCCATCATCCAGTCGTTTGAACTCGACTTGACGCCCTCGCAACGAAACGCATGCGTCTTTGTTTTTCTCGCCTCGCTTGGCGTGCAGGCGCTGTACATGGTGTGCAACCGGTTTTTATGGAAAGAAGAAAGCGCGAACAAACGGATTTGCCTGCAATACGCCACGCTCGTTTCCAACGCCGGCTTTTTCGGCATGCCCATCGCCCAGGCCGCCTTTGGCGAAATCGGCTTGCTGTTTGCGTCCATCTTTTTGATTCCCCAGCGCGTCGTCATGTGGTCGGCCGGCCTTTCGCTGTTCGCCGGCTCCACGCATTGGAAACAAACCGTTCGGCAGGTGTCCACGCATCCGTGCATTGTCGCCTTGGCGCTTGGCCTGGCCGTGCTCGGCTTGCGAACGATTGGCGTCGAATTGCCCGAGCCTCTTGATTTGACGATTCGCGCCATCGCCGCGTGCAACACGCCAATCTGCATGTTTGTGATTGGCGCCCTGCTCGCCCACGCGAAAAAAAGCGACATCTTCTCCAAAACGATCATGACCTACTCCATGGTGCGCCTTCTCGTTTTGCCAGCTGTCGTGTTTCTGCTTTTCGGGTTTCTCCCTATGGACCCGCTCGTGATGAAAATTTGCGTGCTGGAATCTGCGATGCCGGCCGCCAGCACGACCGCCATGCTCGCCGCCCGCTACGACAAGGAGCCCGCTTTCGCTTCCCAGCTGATTTTCGCCTCCACCGCTTTGTCGCTTTTGACTTTGCCAGCCTGGTCGTGGTTTTTGACGAGCCTGTAAGCGCGAAAGGGCAAAAAACAGAAAAGATCGACTCCGTCCTGGATTCGATCTTCTTTTTTTACCGATTGATGATTTTCCTGAGGATCCGGTCTGTTTTCACATCCGGCAATCCAACGACATTCGTGTACGATCCTTCGATTTTCCGTACGAAATCGCATTCCTGGATTCCGTAAGACCCCGCTTTATCCATGCACTTTCCCGAATCGACATAATCCAAAATCTCCTGTCCTTCCAAATTTCGAAAATGGACATGGGTCGTTTCGCAAAAAGAAATATCCGAATTCGGCAAGCTGATGCACACGCCCGTCTTCACCTCGTGCGCGCGGCCGCTCAAATCCACAAGCACGTCGATCGCGTCCTGTTTGGACGCCGGTTTTCCCAAAATCCTGCCATCCAGCACGACAACCGTGTCCGCCGCGACGATGCAGTCGTCGGGAAACCGCTTGCGCACTTCCTTCGCCTTTTCCACCGCAAGCTCTTCGATCGCGTGATCAATGCCTTCCTCAAGCTCAATTTTTTCATCACTTCCGCTCGGTACCACTTCAAAGCCGTACCCAAGGTTCTCCAAGATTTCCTTCCTTCTCGGAGACTGGCTCGCTAAAATGATTTTCATATGGACTCCTTCAAATCAGAAAATAATTTTTGCTTTCTTATTCTACCACGGAAAGGCATTAAAAAAAACCGGTCAACCTGCATCCAGGCCAATCGGCAGTTTCTTTTTCAGCAGCCACCACGCGCCTAGTTCGAGCGGCAGCAAAATGAAAGCGGTACGCAGCAAAATCGCGACCACCAGCGCGCTGAACATCGACTCGGGACAAATGACGATCATGAAATCGGTCGCCGGATCGAGCAGCCACAAGTCGTTTGTAAAAAACAACGTGTGAAACCGCGTCCAAAAATCCGTAAAGTCGGTGGCGATCCACAAACCAAGCCACACCAGCACGATCCCAAAACAAAGCGAGGCCGTCAACAGACCCGCGCACGCGTTGGCCAGCAGCCGCTTTGGATCCTTCGCGATCCACGCCATGCCAAACAACGTCAGCACCATGCCCGCCACCGCCGCGCCCAAAACAGTCATCGCTCTTTCATACAGGAGGCGCACATCCGCCATATGCGCCTTCTCCTTGGCGTTGTACACAGGCACCGTTCGACCCTCGCGCACGATCGTCTCATTCAGATCGGCCCGCTTTCCTTGCACAAAGTCGAGCATGACCTGCATGCTTTTTGTCAAGTCCGCTTCGGACACGCCGATTTGCGACGCCAGCCTCGTCTTTTCGTAATACGCCTCGTAAAACGAACGGTCGAACGCTTGCAGGCGCACCGAGCCAAGCACGACGCTCACCAGCACGCACCAGCCAAATAAAAACCGCAGCGCCTTCATCATTCGACGGCGACGAGCTCCGCTTTTTCCACCACGTCGAGCGAATTGATCAAAACGAGCAAATCGTCGGTGCTGTTCGCCAAGTCGGTGATGTCGATCGTCAGCGTGACCGAGGCGATCCCGTTGATTGGAATCGACTGGTTGAGCGCGATAATGTTCACCTTCTGGCTCGAAAGCATGCTCAAAACGCTCGACAGCGATCCCGTTTCGTTTTTCAAAATAATCGTGAAAATCGCCTTTCGCTTCGACGAGTCCTGATTGAAGGAAAACACCGCGTCTTTATACTTATAAAACGTTCCCCGGCTGATGCCCACTTTTTTCACCGCTTCCGAAATGCGGCGCGCCTGTCCGCTTTGCAGCAGCGTTTGCGCCTCCATCACCTTGTCGAGCACTTCGGGAAGAATCTCGCTCGACACCACGTAGTATTTACTCATACCTCACGTCCGCTCCTTTCCTCGCGATTCGCACTTTCCGGCACGCCAAGTCCGAAAGGTCGTTTCGAAGCGCGTCCAGTCTGGATTCCTCCAGCGCCAAGACGATCATCGTCGAGCCGCTTCCCGAAATCCACAACGGCAGATTTCGCGCCGCGCAAGCTCGCTTCACCCGCTCGTATTCGGGAATGAGCCGCTTTCGATACGGCTCGTGGAGCGCGTCCACGCTGCACGCTTGCAGCACCCGCTCGTCGCCTTCGCGAAGCGCCACCTCCATCAGCAAAGCGTTGGCCACCTGTTCCTTGGCTTGCTGGAAAGACAAGGCTGCCGGCAGCACCTTGCGCGCCTCCTTAGTCGAAACGGTTTGCTCGGGCACCACGACGAGCGCTTTCCAGGGCGCGGTTTCCAGCGTTTTCGAAACGACCTCGCCTTCCTGCATCGTGCTGACGGCCACGCCGCCAAACAGCGCGGGCGCCACGTTGTCCGGATGGCCTTCCATTTCCGTCGCGAGCGCGAGCAGCGCCTCTTTCGAAAGAGGCGAGCCAAACCAGGCGTTGGCCCCTTCCAGCCCCGCGACAACGCACGTCGCCGAGCTGCCAAGTCCTCGCGCGAACGGAATGTCCGAGTCGATTTTCAGCGCAAACGGCGGGCGCGGGCGGCCAAGCGCCTGGCACACCCGGTCGAACGCCTGCACGACGAGGTTGTCCTCGGTTTGGTAGGCGGGTGGGCAGCCTTCGATCGTCAACGTTTCGCTGGAAGAAAACGTGAACGTTCCAAACCAGTCCACCGCCATGCCCATGCAGTCGAATCCGACGCAGCAGTTGGCGCTCGTCGCCGGCACCCGCACGACGATCATAGCAGCGCCTCCAGTCCCTGGCGAACGACTTCTTTCATTTGCCCGACCTCGATGACGTCGCGGTGGCGGATCGGCTTCGTTTCCAGCGCGGCCAGCGGCGCCGGAATGGCGTCCTGGCACACGGCTTCCAGCTTGCGCAGCGCGTCCCATTCATCGGCGGAAGCCGTTCCCAAAGCGTCGAGCACATCCATGCTGAACTTGTAAGGCGAGGCGGTCGCCAGCGCCACAACCGGTCTTTCCGGATGGGACTGGGCCACCCGGTACCCGATCGCGGTGTGCGGATCGAGCACGATGCCCGTCGCCTCGTAAACGGACTGGATCGTTTCTTTCGTTTGCTCGTCGGTGACAAAGTCGCCATCAAAAAGCGAGCGGATGCGCGCCAGCGTGGCGTCGTCCACGGTGTAGCGGCCCTGCGTCTTCAACTCGTCCATCCAGCGCGCGACTTTCGCGCTGTCCTTTCCGGTCATATAATACAAAAGCCGTTCCAGATTGGAGGAAACCAAAATGTCCATGCTTGGAGAAATCGTCTGGACGAACGCCCGGTTTTTGTCGTAGACACCCGTTTTCAAAAAGTCCGTCAGCACTTTGTTGGAGTTGCTGGCCACGTAGAACTTTTCCACAGGCAGTCCCATCATCGAAGCGTAGTATCCGGCCAGCACATCCCCGAAGTTGCCCGTCGGCACGCTGAACGACACCTTATCGCCAAGCGCGACAACGCCTTCGCGAACAAGGTCTTTGTACGCTTCGAAATAATAGACGATTTGCGGCACGAGCCGGCCGACGTTGATGGAGTTGGCGCTCGTGAGCATGACGCCCTGTCGGGCCGCCTCGGCGTTTAGCTCCTCGTCCATGAACAGCTCCTTCACCTTGGTTTGGGCGTCGTCGAAGTTGCCTTCGATGGCGAACACCTTGACGTTGTTTCCTTCCTGGGTCGCCATTTGCCGGTACTGCATCGCACTCACTTTGTTGTGGGGATAAAACACCTCGATCGCGATGTTGTCCACGTCCTGAAATCCCGCCATCGCGGCTTTGCCGGTATCGCCGCTGGTCGCCGTCATGATCATCGCCTTTTGCCCGGTCGTCTTGAGCGCCGTGCTCATCAGCTGGGGAAGCAAAGTCAAGGCGACGTCCTTGAAGGCGCTGGTCGGACCATGGAACAGTTCGAGGACGTGAATATCGCCCACCGCGCGCAGCGGGGTGATCGCCGGGGAGGCGAACGAGTTTTTATAGGCGTTGTCCACGCACGCGCGCAGCTCCGCTTCGGAATAGTCGCCCAGCAGCGCGTTCAAAATATATACGGCGTTGTCCAAGTACCCGTTGTCCACGATTTTTTCCAGATCGACGCGCACTTTGTCGACGTCGGGCCACACAAACAGCCCTCCATCGGGCGCGATACCTTTTAAAATCGCCTGTTTCGCGCTCACGGCGCATTTTGGATCTCTTGTCGATACGTATTGATTTTCCATCTCAAATCCTGCCCATTCGAAGCGCTGAAAGGGGAATCGAATGCGGCTTTATCCTTTCTGTGTTCGGAAATTCCGTCCCGATTCGAAGAAAGACGGGATCCGGTTCAGCGGCCGGCGCGTTTCAGAACTTCCGTTTGTCTAAGATTGCTCCTTGAAAAACAACAACTCCTATGATACAATGTCCGCGTTTTAAATACAAGTGTTTTCTGACAAGAAACAAGGAGGGTTTGTATGAACGCAGTCTTACTTGGATACGGCACCGTGGGAAAAGGTGTCGAAGTCCTTTGCCGCAACGTGGACGACTTGCATCTTTCGCAAGTTTTCGTCCTTCCCCAGTTTGAAGATCTCCCCTACTTTTCCAACGACGGAATCGGGATGGTCACCCGCGACGACGTGGATATCGTATTCGAATGCTTGAGCGGCACGGAGCCGGCCAACACGTTGATTACCGCAGCGTTGGAACACGGTAAGCACGTCATCACGTCGAACAAAGCCGTCGTTTCCCCGAATTTGGAGCGCTATATCCAGCTGGCCCAAAAACACGGCGGCTCGATTCAGATCGAGGCCAGCGTGGCGGGCGGCATTCCGTTTCTGGACGCGATCCTGAAACTGCAAAAGCTCGAGGACATCGACGGCTACGAGGGCATTTTCAACGGAACGAGCAACTACATTCTCGACCAGATGCAGACGAAAGGTCTTGATTTGGCGACCGCGCTCGAGCAGGCGCAGGCGATGGGCTACGCGGAAGCGGACCCGACCAACGACATCGAGGGCATCGACGTCTACTATAAAGCCAACATCACGAACATGCTGGCGTACCAGACGAAAAACGACGCGATCCTGCCGCCGCTTGGCATTTCCAAGCTGAACACGAAGGACATCGAGCTGGCGAAGAAAACCGGCAAAGTCATCCGGCACATCGCGCGATCGGTGCAAAAAGACGGAGCGTTCGCCACGCTGATCGCGCCGGCCTTTCTGGAACCGGACAACTATTTGGCCAACGTGCCTTCCAACTACAACGCACAGCTGCTGTTCGCCAAGTCGTTCGACCAGCTTGGCTATTTCGGCCAGGGCGCCGGCCGCATGGCGACGGCCCAGGCGATGCTGGCCAACGCGCTGGACACGCTGGCCGGCACGGAACGGCGGATTGATTTAAAATTTTCAAAGCGCGTCGACAACGACTTGCTTCGGGAGGACTGGATCGTGCGCAGCGAGACGGATTTGAGCGCGCTCGAACCCAAACGCCACGAAGACGGCTACTGGATGTTTGAAGGTCGCGGCGGCGATTTGATCGCTGGCGTGCGCGCCATCGACCCGGACGCCATGATCGCTTTGTGGAAGTAGAGAAAGGATACGAGTGAGCCTATGTTGAAAATTACGAAATTCGGCGGATCGTCCGTCGCGGACGCCCGCCAGTTTTCAAAAGTCAAATCCATTATCGAAGCCGATCCGGACCGGAAATACGTGGTCGTGAGCGCGCCGGGAAGGCGGTTCCACTCCGACTCGAAACTGACGGACCTGCTGTACTTGCTTGACGCCCACCGCCAGTACCACGTGGACGCAAGCAACGTGTTCGCCATGATCAAGGAGCGCTTTTTGGAAATCAAAACCGAGCTGGATCTAAAACAGCCCATCGAAAAGGAGCTGGACTTGTTTTACACGAATCTCAACACGATGACCCAGGCGGAAATCGTGTCGCGCGGCGAGTATTTTTGCGCCAAGCTCATGGCCGAGTATCTTGGCTTTCCGTTCGTGGACGCCAAGGACGTCATCCGGTTCCGGCTGGACAAGACGATCGACTGGGAGGCGACGAAATCGAAGCTGATCGCCAAGACGGCGCAGCATTCCAACTTTGTCATGCCGGGCTTTTACGGCGCGACAAGCCACGACCAGGTGCAGGTGTTCAGCCGGGGCGGCGGCGACATTTCGGGCGCGATCCTGGCCCGCTGCATCGAGGCCGACGTGTATGAAAACTGGACGGATGTTTCCGGTTTCCTCATGGCCGATCCGACCGTCGTGAAAAACCCGGAGCCAATCACCCACATTTCGTACTCGGAGCTGCGCGAGCTGTCGTACATGGGCGCCAGCGTCCTGCACGAGGAGGCGATTTTCCCGGTCAAGGAAAAAAACATTCCAATCCACATTTTGAACACGAACCGCCCGCAGGACGCGGGAACGATCATTCAGGAGCGAACCGCCAAAACGTCGCCGTACGCGATTACCGGCATTGCCGGCAAGGCGGGCTTCATGTCGATTTACATTTATAAAAAGCACATGTCCAACGAGGTCGGCTACATGCGCAAGGTGCTCTCCATTTTGGAAGACTACAACGTGAG
Organism: uncultured Dubosiella sp.; assembly: GCF_964018005.1. Classification (NCBI taxonomy): domain Bacteria; kingdom Bacillati; phylum Bacillota; class Erysipelotrichia; order Erysipelotrichales; family Erysipelotrichaceae; genus Dubosiella; species uncultured Dubosiella sp. Next base: position 91,433 of record NZ_CAXHOA010000009.1, on the reverse strand, counting down.
CATCGAGCACATTCCTTCGGGCATCGACTCGTTCACCATCGTCATTCAGGAAAAGGACATCGAGGATAGGCTGTATGAAATGCTCGCCCGCATTAAAAAGGAACTGCGTCCCGACGAGATTCGCACCCAAAACAAAATCGCCCTCATCTCGACGGTGGGCAAAAACATGTCCTCGCGTCCGGGCGTGAGCGGAAGATTGTTCGGAGCGCTGGGCATGAACAACATCAATATCGTCATGATCGCCCAGGGCAGCGACGAAATCAACATCACGGTCGGTGTCAACGAGAACGATTTTAAGAAAACGGTGCGCGTCATTTACGACACGTTCGTCACAGAGGAGGAAAAACGATGAAGAAAACGGTAGCGATCGCGGGAGCGACCGGCGCGGTCGGGCAGCAAATGCTCGAGTGCCTGAAAGAAAGAAACATGGACGTCGACGTCAAACTGCTGGCCAGCGCCCGCTCCAAGGGAAAAGTCATCGACGGCTATGTCGTGGAGGAGCTGACGCCGGAATCTTTTCAAGGCGTGGACTATGTGCTGGGCGCGTGTGAAAACGACGTCACGAAAAGGTGGATGCCGTGGGCGATGGAGGCCGGATGCGTCGTGGTCGACAACTCGAGCGCGTACCGCCTCGACGACAACGTACCCCTTGTCGTGCCGGAAATCAACGCCGACGATATCGCCAAAAACAACGGCATCATCGCCAACCCGAACTGCTCGACGATCATCGCCCTGGTGGCGTGCGACGCGCTGAAAAAGGAGTTTGGCATCCGCCGCATGGTCGTCACGACGATGCAGGCCGTCTCGGGCGCGGGCGTGAAAGGCATCGCCGATCTGGAAAACCAGATCCAGGACGAAAACGCCCCGAAAACCGCGTTCCCGTACCAGATCGCGTACAACCTCATTCCGCAAATCGGCGACTTCGACGAGCTGGGCATTTCCAAGGAAGAGTGGAAAATGCAAAACGAAGGCCGCAAGATTTGGCACGACGACGACTTGCTCGTCAACTGCACGTGTGTGCGCGTGCCGGTGCTGCGCAGCCATTCGGAAAGCATCCTGCTCGAATGCGACAAGGAAGTCGATGTTGAAAAGGCAAAAGACGTCCTGAGCAACGCGCTGGGCGTCCAGCTCAAGGACGATCCGCAAAACAAGGTGTATCCAATGCCGCTGGATACGACCAACCAGGACGACGTGTTTGTCGGCCGCATCCGGAAGGATCTCACCGATCCAACCGGAAAGACGTTGTCGTTGTTTTGCTGCGGAGACCAGATCCGCAAAGGCGCCGCGACCAACGCGGTGCAAATCCTTGAAAAACTGCTTGCACAAACCGAACAATAAAAAAAGACCGGGACGTCATCCTTCACACGATGACTTCCCGGTCCTTTTTTATCCAGTCATTTCACGGCGATCACGTCGCCATGGCGAACGTCCTGTTCAAAAACGGCTTCCACTTCCTCTTTGACATCTTCCGGCAGCGCCAGCGGCTCGAAGTCGATCGTTCCCCGCTCTTGCGTCTTTCCTTGTTTTCCGTTAATCAACGCGTCGAACGCGATGGATCTCATCAACCCCTCACGGGCATCGAGCGTATACGTCACGGACACCGGAACGAACCGGCTTGTCGAGAACCGTTCCATCCGTTCCGTCAGGCTCATGGCGTTCAGCTGGGCTTGGGTGTAGGCCGCTTTTTCACGCCGCAGCCGTCTTTGCGTCCAGTGCTCAGGATCGCGCAGTTCCCCAATCGTTTGGCTTCCTTCTGTGCGCCACGAAAACGCGGGACTCAGTTCTATATTTCCTCTCATATCCTGCTCGAACATTTCCCAGCACGTCTGGAAAACGGGCGCGAAAAAGAAATCCGTTTTCGCAATCTCGGCTTCCTCGATCAATTTGACCTTTCCTTTCGCGTCCAGGCGAATGACTTTTTCTGTATTGTCATGAAAGCGGGACAGCTCGATTTGCGTCGTTTCCCCGTCTTTTTCCAGACGCTCCACGCGGTAAAGACGATCCCCGTCGGTCCATACGGAAGCCGTTTGGACGTCCCGATCGTCCACATCCGTTTGCGTCCATCGGGTATGGGCGGTGTACCCGCCTTGTTTCTCCCACGCCATCAGGGCGCCGGCACCGGTTCGGTCCGGAAAAAGCGTCGAGACGGCCATCGCGAATCCGGCGACCAGCAGCACGAGCGCCAGTCCTTTTCCCAGCGTGTCCGTCCAGCCGGAACGCTCCATCAACCCCCATTTTTTGAACAAGGACGCCAGTTTATGCAGCTCGGATGAGGAGCCGCACACATAAAGGTCGCCCGGCTCGTCCGTGCCTTCCAAAAGCAGCCATTTCCCGTTTTGCCGAAACGCGCCAAACCGCGATAGCGACTGCGTCACGCGCTTTTCCGGTTGATTTTCAAGCGTCAGCACCGAGCGCACCTCGTCGTTTTCGATCGTCACCTCGACATGGCCGTTTCCCTGGATTTCCTTTGCGGCCTGCTTGCCAATGGCGACAACGTTCCAGATGATGAGCCCGAGTCCGCAAAGCAGGCAAAGAATCTTAAGCCATGCAGCTTTCACATACCACGCCAGTCCAAACAAAACCAGCGGAAAGAGCGCGCTGGCGAAAACGGCCTGGACGGGCACGCGCCGCCAAAACATCGCTTCGGCCCATCGTTTGTCGATGGCGTATTCGCATTGAAACTTTTCGTTCATGCTCTCACCTTCTTCGAATCCCCGCTTGTTCAAGAAAAGCGATCAAATCCATCTTTTCCTTTTTCGACAAGGAGCCGGTGTAAAACACGAACGGCTTCTCCTTGTCGAGCAGTTCGAGAAAATACGGATGGTCGATGTAGCGCTGAAAGGCACGCAACGGAAAGCTTTCCGTCACATCTTTCCCGTCCCGTTTCTTTTCGATACGAAGCCCGTTTTCGTCGATTTGAAAAACAAGCCGCATCCCGGGCTCGCCCATGTCGTCGAGCTTTTTTACCACTTCACAAGCGGGGCGCACAAACCGGTACAAGCCCCAGCTTAAAAAGACGATCCCGACAACGAGCAGAAAACAGCCGATGGCGACGTTGCTGTCGAGCGGCCAAGAAACGTGTCGATGCTTAAAACCCAAAAACAAAACGGAAAGAAGCCAATGGTAATCCATTCGGCGGGCGTGATGCGGCGCAGCGCTTGCGTGAGTGTTCCTTCCTTTGAAAGCGTGCATGTCGTTTGAAATTTCATCGTTTTCCTCTTTCATTTAAATTCAATCGTCTGGTCGAACGCGTCGATGACGCGCGGTTTGTGGGAAATCATCACCACGGCCGCGTCGATGGAGCGGATCGTCGCCAAAATGGCGGCTTCGCTCTCCTCGTCCAGTGCCGACGTGATTTCGTCAAACAAGTACACGTCGGCTTTTTTGAGCAGCGCTCTGGCGATCGCGATGCGTTGCAACTGGCCTTCGGACACGTTTTGTTTTCCAAGACCATCCAAATGCGTGTCGTAGCCGTCGGGCAGCCGGACAATGAAATCGTGGATGTTCGCCTTTTGGGCGGCTTCGACCATGTCCTGTTCGCTCGCGTCAGGATTTCCCATGTGGATGTTTTCCCGGATGCTTCCTAAAAACAGCGACGGGGTTTGCGGCACATACGCGACGCGAAGCCCTTCCTTGCGCCGCACCGCGCCTTTTTGAGGCGTGTACAGGCCAGCAAGGATTTTCAGGAAGGTCGACTTTCCGCCGCCGCTTGGTCCGGCGAACAGGAGTTTCTCTCCTTCGTGAAGCGTCAGGCTCCGGTCCTGAATGACGTCTTTTTGCCCGTCGTATGTGTAAAAGACGTGGGACGCCTGGATGAGCGTGTCGGCCGGCAAGTCTTCGGGATTTCTTTTTGTCCCGCTTTCCGCCTTTTCATTCGAATACAGCCGGGTATAGGACACGCTGGCGCGCGACAAGCCGGCAAGCAAGCGGGACAGTTCGTTGAACGGCCAGCTCAATTCCATCGACAGCGAAATGAAGCCGACGAACACGCCAATCGTGATGACGTGTCTGGCGATCAGATAGATGCCCGCGATCATCCACATCGCGTTGACGCAATAGCCGATGCCGACGCTGACGGAATTCATCATTTCCTCTTTTTTCCGGTTAGCGATGGCGTGGCGGCGATACGTTTCCACGCGTTCGTCAAATCCTTCGGCCACGTGGTTTTCGGCGCGAAACGATTTGATCATCGGCACTTCGTCGAGTACGGACGAGGCGTAGTCGCGCACGCCGGCGTCGCTGGCCTGCTTGTTTTCCTGCGTCTTTTCAATGTGCTTTAAAAATAAGGCGGGCAAAAAACACGCGATGGACGAGGCGGCTAAAATGATCAGCGTGAAGACGACAGAGTTCAAAAAGCCGTACACGAGCGCGAGGCTAAACTGGAACACGCCCAAAATCAACAAGGAAACCGTCCCGGGATACGTGTCGGCTAACAGCGGGCTGTCATTGAACAGCTTCGTCAAAAACTCGCCTTTGGCCCGTTTTTCATACGCAGAAAACGGCAGGGCGTCGAGGTGGTCGATTTGCTCGCGTTGCAGTGTGTAAGCGCATTGTTCCTTGTATGTTTTCCGGAATACGAAAAACTCGTAAAACGCGAAGTTGCTCACAAAGACGGTGGCGATGGCGAACGCGACATAGGGCGCGATGGATTTCAGATCGCCTTTTTGCAAGCATTCGATGATATCCTGATACGTGAACGCGAGCACGAATTTCATGCCGATATACACGAACGAGCACACTGTGGCCCGGACCAGCCCTTTCGAGGGCAGCGTTTTGCGGATGACGGCTTTATACAGAGGCGCTTTCATACAGCGTGCCTCCCTTCAGCGTGTACACGTGCGTCGCGATGGACAGCGATTGCGTTTCGTGCGAAATGATAAGATATCCGCGGTCCGTGTCGGCTTGCAGGATATGGGCCAGCCGGGCGATGTTGTCCGGATCGAGCGCGGAAAACGGCTCGTCCATGACGACAAGGCGGGCGTTTGCGGCCATCGCCCGGGCGATGGCGAGGCGCTGCGCCTGCCCTTCGGAAAAGTCGTGGTCGACGCCGACGATCGTGTCGTATTTTTTCGGCAGCGATTGAATGACGGTGTCCATGTTGACCCGGGCGCAAAGCGAATCGAGTTCTTTTTCATCGAGCGAACGGCCCAGGCAAAGGTTGTCCCGGATTGTCGTGTGCAGCAGGGATCGGCCCTGGGGCACGTACGCGACGGCCTGGCGCAAGGTGGGGCCTTCAAGATTGGCCAGGCGAATCGTGCCGGTATCGGGCGCGTACAACGACAACACGAGTTTCATGAGCGTGCTCTTGCCGCTTCCGCTCGGGCCGACGATGTAGTTGATGGCTTTGGCGTCTAGCGTGGCGTCGAGGTTTTGAAACAGCGGTTGGGCGTTGGAATAGGAGAACGAAACGTGGTCGAGAACGAGCGTGTCGGGGCGTTTCAATGAAACGGTTTGTCCGCCTTGTTCCTGCGGCCAGTCCATGATTTCCTGGACGCGTTCGAGCGAGGCGCTTTGCATCGAAAGCCCGCCCAGCATGTTGGGCAGATCGGCGACGGAATACGCGATCGTGCCGATGGTGACGTTCCAGATCCCGATGAGCGTGCCGATGGCAAGACTGCCTTGCGCGACGTAAAACACGCCAATGAGCAAGTTGAAAATTTCGAGCAGCCGCACACCCGCTTCGGTGAGCGACACCATCCTGCCCATCGCTTTCGCGTTGCGGACCGCGTTTTCATACTTTTTCGCAAACAGACGCTGATGTTTTTGGGAAAGCGGCTGGAACAGAGCGAACAACCGGGTGACGGCGTTATTGTCGTAAAGATTTTCAGCAAAACTTTTGATGCTCGACTCCGCTTCCTGCATGCGCGTAAAGGACGTGTGCACCTGCCTGGCGCACCGCTGGTTCACGAAGTAAAAAAACGGCACCCAAAGCAGCGTGAACAAGCCCATTTGAAGATTGTAGTAGAGGACGTAGCCCAATCCGAACACGATCGAAAGCGCGATTTGGATCGCGGGCAGCATATTGACGACGACCATTTGGGAAATCTGGTCGCAATCGTCGAACAAGCGCGTGAGCAAATCCCCTTTCTCGTACCGTTCAAACGTCGAATACGGCGCTTTCAGCACCCGCTCCATCCCTCGTTTCCTGTTCGTTTGCGCGATGCTTTGCACGACCTTTTCCTGAAACACGCCAAACAAATACCCGGCAACCGCGTAGCCGCCGCTGGCCGCGCAAAACAACAGCGTGTAGCCGATAAACCTTGAATCCACAAAACCGCCGGTCACCATGTTGATGCCTGTTTGCACAAACATCGAAAACAAAATATTAAAAAACGCCAAATACATCATTGTGCCGATCAATACGACGTATTGACCGATTGGCGCTCGTGAAAAATAGAGGATTTCCTTCCAACGGGACATCGCTCTCATACCATGCACCTACCTTTCTGATTCCAACAAAAAAGTGATCCAAACACCGTCCTGTTCACACCAGAAAAGACTGGATGAAAAGCGTTTTCCCGCTCATAATGACAAATGCCGGATCGTTAGAAAAACAGTACCATTTCCTTTATCCTCCTCTTTACGAATCAATTCAGCGAATTGATATTATTTATACATCAAACTATATCAAAATTTCATGCCCATAAAAACCCTTTTAACCAAAAAAGTAGAAAACTATCTCAAAAAGAGAATAATTTATTTCAGCATTTTGAACAAAAACAATAAAAATCAAATAGCGGCGGATTGTCGTTGTAAACAATTTCACCGCTATTTGTAGAGAGAGTCAAGTTATGCTGTTTTTTCAATTTTATAGAGAAAGTTTTGATTTATTTTTCCACTTTTCATATAGAAAGTAAATCCCAACAACAATAAGTTGCACAAAATACGTAAGAGGTTTGATTCTAAAAAACAGCAAGCAAAACAAATCATAGACGATCAAACAGCCAATCAGAACATAAACGGGCTGAAGCAATTTACGCTTCGATTGATTCTGTTTCATCAATACTCGCTGAGCAAGGCTAAAAATCAATAGTCCTAAAAACAAATACGCATTGTATCTCCAACTATTTGGATTCGTATTTGAAAACACATCCATATTGCAGATTGGAACAGTTAGAACCCCGAATAACAGAAATAAGATATTCATTTTCGCTTTAATATGGACACACATTTACCCGTGTGAGTTGCGCACAATACATACCCGCTGGGGCTGGAGAACAAATAGCGATAGAGCCTGCATAACATACCAAACTGGATACAATTGCCGAAGTCCAAGCAAGTACAACACTACAAGCAGCTCCTACTGCAATTTCACAACCTACCCATCCATGCTCCGTTGCTCTCGCTTCATATCTAGCGCAACGCATCGTATAGCAATCCACATTAGACCGTGTCACGTATGTTTGCACTGTATTTTTCACATAATCATTTAACACTAGATTGCCTGTCTTTTCACTAAGTTCTGTGCCAAAAACCTCTTCTACTTCGTATTCACGATTTACTTCAAAGATCAGTGTCCCAACTACTTGACCATTATCATTTTTATGAATGTATGAAACAGTAAAATATGAATCCGCAGTATCGTTTTTATAGATATTAATACGATCACTACTTTCAATAAATTTAGCATGTTCTGCATAGAATGAACTATTTTGCACGCTGTTCATAACTAAGTCTTTTTCATTATCAGAATAATCCAGAAGATTCTCTAGAGTTTTCTGAACTTGTTCGTCGTTTTCGTCAATGCCACAAGTTGTACATCCAGTATTCTCTTCCGCATATGTCGGAATCATTGTTGCACAAAATACGAAACACACCATGATGATAGATAAACATTTCTTTAACATACATATCCTCCTTCTTAAAAATGTTTAATTACCCTCTGAATAATAGATGTTTTTAAGCATCTATTACTGCCTACTTTTGATTTGCATCTACAAATTCTTTGATTGAAGTATAATCGTTCTCCCCTTCAAACCTTATATGTTGATTATCCTTTGTTATATAAAGAAATGTTGGAACATAATATACTTCATAAAGATCACGAATATCGTCTTTCTCTTCTTGTGTAAGTTTGTTCGTGTCGACATAGAAAACCAGTAGATTTCCATCTTCATCAAAAATCTTATTCAAGCCTTCATAGAAATCAACACAATGCGGGCAATCTTCCCTCGAAAAAACAAGGAAATTATTTGAAAGATCTTCCTCTTTCAACTCCTGATAGGTCAATTCAATTAGACCTGTTTGTCGTTCAATTTCAGAATGTCTCGCAAAGACATATGTACTCAACAGCAAACACAACACGAAGACGAACGGAACTACCTTTTTAAACTTTTTCATTTTCTCACCTCCAATCTTTCAGTTCCATTTGCTCATTTACCTACTTTTTCATCGCCATAAGGTGAACTTACCTTCCAGCAATCATCTACCTTATGGTGCTCAGGACAGTAGTGGGGCAAGAGGAGTACACCACCAACAAATACCGCTGCAATTAGCCTTAAAAATTTCTTTTTCATAACATTTTATCCTTTCTTTGTTATGAATATGATAGAATTTACGCAAAAGAAAGGGAATGAATTAGTTTCGAAATTCAAAAATTTTAAAATGAGGTTTTTTAAAGAAAATAAACAAGAAAAATACGATAAAGAACGCTTTTATGGCGCTTATATTCATGATTTAAGAAGATATTATGAGATTTCCCAAAAAGATTTAGCGAAAGCGCTTCACATGAGTGCGCCTGCCCTGTCAAAAATGGAGTCCGGACAACAAAATATGGATTATGGAACATTTCGACAATGTATCAACTACTTTAATAAAGTTGATCCTGATTATGATTTCAATGAAAATATTTCGAAATTATCCGAAGCGGAACAATGGATCAATTTCTGTTTACAAGGATTTATCAATCTTTCCTACTTTGACAGACTCGATGAAATCAAAGCCTATTTAAATCAGGAGGAAAACAAGCACTCTTCCGCCTATTTTCTCTATAAAATCGTGGAGGCTTTTTACAATTTATTCAACGAAAAAGGCACAATGAAGGATATTGAAAACTTGATAGGAATGCAATATTTTCAAGATGATTATTCTCTGGCGATTTTATATGACTTGTGGGGAATCATCGAAGACTCTACAAATCCGGAAATCATTGAGAATCAGATCGAGATTCTTCATAAAGCTTTGTCCTATGCCCAACGTGCTAACCATACAGGACTGACCGGCTTGATTGAATACCACTTGATTTATCGCTATGACGACTTGAATCAGCCAATTCATGCTTTAGATTTGATTGAATCCTGCAAAAACCATCTCCAAAAAGCGGGCGCGTATCGACGGATTTTGGAGATGCAACTGACAGAAGGCGTTCTATACAAGAAATTGAGAATTTACTCAAAAGCAATGTCTATTTACGAGAATTTGTCCACCAATAAGGATCAAGTCATGGGCAATCGAATCAAAACATCGCTTTATACCAATCTATCATGGTGTTTATTCATGCAGGAAAAGGATGAACAAGCCCTTGCGTACGCGATGCAGGCGCTCTCTTTAGGAAGCACCTTCCCCGACGTTTACATCGTCCTCGTCTTCTCCAACTATCGGCTGCGCCAGTTTGATCTGGCAAGGCAGTACGCGACTGAGTTTCTGGAAAAGAATTTTGAGGAAAAACGCGCTGTTCTGATTGGACTGTTTATGAAGCTCGTGCTGGCTGTGTTGAATCAGGAACCGGACATCGCTTCTTTATCTTATGAAATCACTGCCCTGCTTCCCGACTTTCGGGCGGTTGAACTGGAAATTCCCTTTTACTCTTTGTTGACCGACTACTATAAATCGAAAAATGATTTTTCCGGCGCTCTGGACGCGCAGGACAAGCTCGTTTCCTATTTGAAATTCGACTTTAATTTCCATTAAAAAAGCTGGTTTTGATTCCAGCTTTTTCTACAAAATCGGATCGTTTTTCTCCACTCGCAAAACCGAAGACGGCGCGTCCTTCGTCAGTTGTTCCATCAGTTTTTCGGCTTCCTTCCGGTCCGCAAAGTACGCTTCCGAATTGATTTGAACCGGCTTTTGGGACACATACACATGCTGCATCGAATCGTCATTTAAAACAATGCGCAATCCAACGTACAAGGCCGGGTTGCCCGCGATAGGCATCAACATCGTCACCCCGCTCAACACCTGATGGGTGAACGGCTTCGTCTTGCCTTTGTATTTCGCGTCCTCGTTCAAAATCGTCACCTTTTTAATCGCGTTCAAAGGATACGTCACACCTTCGAGTTCAAAAGAATCGTCATAAATTTTCATGTTTTCGCTCATACCGCTCTCCTTTTCCATTTTCCATACAGGAAATACGCCCCGACCACCACGACTTGCGCCACATACGTAAACCATGCGATTTGGTAAAAAAACAAAGTCGCCACATCATACACAATCAAAGAAACAATGAGTACATAAGGCGTGTAACGGGTCTTGTCGTATTTTCTCAACGCCGCGATTGCCAACACGAGCACCACGATATTCACCATCGGGTAGAGCGCCCGAAGCGTCGTCGAAACCTCCATGCTCCCCCAATTACAAACCAAGATCATCAAAGCACCCGCCACCAAAAATAAAACACTTGTCATGTCGCGTTAACCTCTCTTTCCTTCTTCTCCAATTTAAAAATCATCCACAAGAGCGCCTTCCGAAAGATCTTCCTTGTTTAAGATCGCCTGGATCGGGTTTTTCTCTTTTTCTTCCGGTCCCGAAAGCGAATACGCGAATTTCGCGCTCTTTACGACCCCTTCCCGATCCGACACGGTGATTTCTTCGATCTTCCCCTCGTCGTCCATTTGAATCGTATATTTCCATCCTTCCGATTGGATTTCATACGTATCCGAACTTGTTTTGCTTAATTCATATCCTTCTGCAAATGCGATTGAATCCTCGTCTTCGATTACAGCTGGTGCGAGGATTCCTTCTAAAATCACTTTATTTGAAAGAGGGCCTCGATGATCGGTTTCATTGACGCCTTCCACCGCCAGCGTGTCGCCAATCTTCCGGGCAAAAATCGACTTTTGTTCGGCTGGCCGATATTCAACCAGTTCGACAAACGTGTTTTCCGCCTTGACTTCCTGATCCCCCTTCTTCACATACGTCCACGCTCCGTATTGCGTTTCGCCTTCCTTCCAGTTTAACAACGTGGAAAGCGGATTCGATTGTCCATCTTCCACCGTCACCACAAGCGCGTCGGCATCTGCGCTTTTTTGCATACACTCATCCAGTTCCGCAATATCGGCCGGCTACTGACTTCCACATCCTGCCAACCCCAGCGCGAGCAGCGCGATCAAAACTCTTTTTATGTCCATCTTCCCTTCTCTTTCTACTTCGCCACCCACACATGGAACGCCGTTCCCGTCTTCGAATCGCACGGCATCGCAAAATCAATCGCGCCCGTGTTCAAATTGTAGGCAAGCAACCTTGTTTCTGATAAAATCAGCAGACGATCGGCGTCCAGACGATGAATATCCATGATCCGCTCCTCCTGCTCTTCCAGCTCGACAAACGAGCTCGTTCCCGTCGTTTGATCAAACAACGTGAAGCCAAACCGAAACATGTGAGTGATCGCCAGCCGGTTTTCCCCTACGTCGTACAAATCCAAGGGTCCGCTTTCCCTGATCGGAAAAAATTCGCCCGTTCCCTGACCGATATCGTATCGAAACATCGAACCTTCCATCACTTTTTGCCGCGTCGCCGGATCCGTCCAGCCCAGACAAACGCAATAAAACACATCGCCCTGACCAAGCGTATCACCAAACCAGTACGCTCCGTTTTCGAGCGCGCCCCGGTTTTCTATCGTCAGCTTTCCATCCTGCACGCTTCCTTGCAGCAGGCGGTTTTGAAACACCCGGTTTCCAAACTCGTCCACGCTTTCCTGCAAATCCGAACCAGTCATGAAAAACGGATTGTCCGCCACTTGAAAATCGTTCACAAGGACAGAAGGTTCCAACTTCACATAGTCCGTTTCCTTCAGCTCGGGCGTAAACACCGCCACGCCATTCGTATACGCGAAATAGTTGTCGTTCGACGAACCGGCCGTCGTCCACGCGCCATGCTTCGTTTTTTGAAAACGAACTTTTCCTTCGTGGAAATCGACCGAAACCACCCGGCCCGCCTCGTCGAAAAACACGACATACCGCTCATGGAACTCTGCCCGGTGCACGAGTGGATTGACGCTTTTTTTCACAAGTTTCATTTCCGTTTGCGCGACGGGCACCGGTTGTCCGTTATCCATTCGATACCCGGTCACGCCATCGTAGCCAAGGATGTAAAAATCCGCCCCATCCACAATATCAAACCGTTTTGTTCCTCCACAGTCCGCAAGCAGGAAGACAAGAAGGAGAGCGAGTCCGAAGCCGGTTCTCCTTCGTCGTTTTCTCATGTCTGATACCTTTTTACAAACCGCCGGATGGACTCGGGACTCCGGTCCCAGTTCAGCCGAACCGACTCATCGTCTTTCGAAATATAAAGCAGCGTCGGGACCCGCTCGATCACATACGTCGCGGCGATTTCCTCCTTCTCGGCTTTTGTCAACGCGCTCATATCGAGATAGAAAACGAGCAAACTCCGGTCTTTCTCAAGCACCTCGTCCAGTCCTTTATAGAAGCTGCCGCAATGCGGGCAGTCGTCTTTTGAAATCAAAAGAAACGAATCCGAAAGATCTTTTGTCTTCCACTGCGCGAATGTCAATTCCATGATTCCCGTTTGCTTTCCAAATGCGGCCCGACCGATAACGATGAGCACCAGCGCCCAGCCGCAAACCGCGAGCAAAACCGGGATTCCCTTCTTCCATCGCTCCATTTTTCCCTCTCCTCTTTTTAAATTCCTCAAAGAACGACCGAAGACGTGTACAATTCCGCCGTATTCGAAATCTCGAACGGGACGCCGTTACATTCCTTTTGAACGGCTTTCTCCAGCTCTTCTTTTGTCAGCGTGTCCGTTCCGCCAACCGAATACAGCTGGGTGCCGTTTTTCATCCACTTGCCAAACTTGTTCAACGATTTCGACTGCGTCAGATCCGGCGCATTGTTCTTGTCCGGGAAAAACACGTACCACGTGTTTCTTGAACGTAGATCGCTGTTTTTGTTTTTGCGGTACTGTATGAGAAAGTACGCGCCGCAGGCGACAAACAGCCCGAAGATGACAACGCCTAAAACGATTGAGTTATTCATGGATTTTTCCTCGCTTTCCAACTCCATAAAACAAAATTCCCGCGCCCAAAAGCACGATCCAGAACCATGGCTGGAACTGGTACGCTTCCACAAACGTCAGCGACGCGCCCGTCATCCACTTGGCGTACGCGACGGAAAAGACGATTTCGCCAGCGACAGTCAGCAATCCCCAAAGCAAATACGTCCGCTTTTGCAGCGACAGCATGCCGCAGCAGCCAAACCCGATGAGTGAAAGGACTAGCAGAAGCCATTTTCCCGTCGCCAAAATCGTTTGATTCGTCTGGATCTGCGCCATCATTTCCTGACTCACTTCCCCTTGCAGCGAAAACAGCTGAAACAAGGTATTTTGCATGAGCAGCACGCAGCCGATATACAACACGATGGACGCCAGCCATCCGATTTGAAACATTTTCTTCATGACAAGAGCCTCCTCTTCTTCTGCTTCCTATTTTACAAAACGATATCAGTATCCAGCAATCATTTTTACTTTATTTATAATATTATAAGAAAAATAAGCCAAAAAAAGAACCATTCTTTCCATCCGTCTCATTCATACCCGATTTGCGTCGGCAACTGGGAAACCTTGTGAAAAACGACGTTCCCCAGCGTGAGCACGTCCCTTTCGATCGTCGCCTCCTGCCGGGCCAGCGGGCCGTCCTCGAAAACAATCGTCGTTCCCTTTAACGTGTAACGCCCGCCTGTCGTCGTGTACTCGGACTGGGAAATGTACTCGTACGCGTCCTCCTGGGCGTAAAACGTAAGAAAATCTTTCGGAAAGTCCGCCTGCTGAAACGTCCCAGGTAAATCCGGCACCGGGTTTTCGTTTCTTTTTTTCCCGTCCGCGACGTACGCGGTCAAAAAAACAATCATTGCCAAACTAATGAGCCATCCTGTTTTCTTTTTCATCATTCAACCCTTTTCCTTTCAATAATTATTTTACAGCAATAGATCCGGATTCGAAAACACTTTTCTTTTATTGACCATAAAATCCACGATTTTTCCATCTTTTTCCGATACTGGTGTTCTATAATAAATTGCAGGAGGTATTCATGAACTCAAAAAAAGACGCAAAATTTATCACGATGGGCGAAATCCTGCTCCGGCTCACCCCGCCCAACTATGGCAAGATCGTCGTCAGCAACGTCTTCGAAGCCAACTATGGCGGCAGCGAGGCGAACATCGCTCTCGCCCTGTCCAATTTAGGCGTCGACAGCACGTTCTTTTCCGTCGTCCCCGACAACAGCCTGGGCAAGGCGGCTATCCGCATGCTGCGCAGCAACGACGTGCACTGCACGCCCGTCCTGCTCTCGACACCGGAACAAACGCCCTCGCACCGTTTGGGAACGTATTATTTGGAAACCGGATACGGCATCCGTCCAAGCAAGGTGACGTACGACCGCAAGCATAGCGCGATTTCCGAATTCGACTTTTCCACCGTCGATCTCGATTCCTTGCTGGAAAGCTTTGACTGGCTGCACTTGAGCGGCATCACGCCCGCGCTGTCGCCAAGCTGCGCCCGGTTCGTGCTCGATTGTCTGAAAACCGCGAAAGAGAAAGGCCTGACAGTCAGCTTCGACGGCAACTTTCGCTCCACGCTCTGGACATGGGAGCAGGCGCGCGACTTCTGCACCCGATGCCTGCCGTACGTCGACGTGCTCTTTGGCATCGAGCCTTACCATTTGTGGAAAGACGAAAGCGACCCGTCTTTAGGCGACTGGAAGGACGGCGTGCCTTTGCAGCCAGGCTTCGAACAGCAGGAAGCCGTGTTCCGCCATTTTGTCGAGCGCTATCCAAATTTAAAATGCATCGCCCGCCACGTGCGCACGGCGCCAAGCGTGAGTGAAAACAGCTTGAAAGCGTACATGTGGTATGAAGGACGCACCTACGAAAGCAAGCAGTTCTCGTTCCACATTTTAGACCGGGTCGGCGGCGGGGACGCGTTCGCCAGCGGCCTCATCTACGCGATGATCAAAAACTTCCCGGCGCAGGACATGGTCGATTTCGCGGTCGCCAGCAGCGTGATCAAGCACACGATCCACGGCGATGCCAACATCATCGACGACGAGCAACTCATCCGCAACATTATGGACATGAACTACGACATCAAACGATAAAAAAACGGAAATTGGAAAGAAGAAGATGCGAAATCAGAAGCGTCTTCTTCTTTTTTCCTTTTCCCGCACAAAAAGTGGAAGAATCGAATTTTCTTCCACTCCTTACTTCATTCATAAGACAGGCGATGAAATGATCATGGATCTTCGCGCGGATTTCAATATTATCCGTCCTACGCTCTCCTGTCTTGCTTAATCAGCTAACAAGGTATGGAAGCACAATCGCGCGAAATTCCTCGTCGTATCCAAGCAGGTCGCACGCTTGTTCGGCGGTGAGCCCTTGTTTGGCCATAAGGCGTTGAGCCGAGACGACAGATCTGGAAATCATTTGGTCAATTTGACGGTCTTTTTCTTCCAACCGTTGGTCCTTTTCCTCTAACTGACGGTCTTTTTCTTTCAGCTGCCGGTTGTACTCCTTGTCTTTTTTTTCAAATTTCAAATAAGCTTCTTCTTCAATATAGTCGATCACACTCCGCATCGTGATCCCTCCTTTCTTTCGCTCGTATAAATCAAATTGTTCCAAATACACATACAGCGCCTCGGTCAGCTTCCTGTCATTGGAAAAAGCCGCCAGCGTCATCAGCGTCTCCTCCACATGCTCGATTTTCCATTGTTTTGGAGGTTCGTACATCGGATGGTCCGGATCCTTCTTCCGGCTGCGCCGGATTTGCGCGCAATAGTCCGCGATGATCCGAAAATCACTTCGAATCGACGCGATTTTCTCCTCGCTCCACCACGCGATGTTTTCTAAATTCATTGTATAACCGGAAACGAAGGGTTTCAAGAAGGGCGTCTTCTCAAGCCGGGTCAAATCATCCAGGGATTTGGCGTTCCAGGCATCGTCGCCATAATGCAGAACAAATATGACACACGGAATAAAACGGGAAAGAGGGATCTCGAATGGAGCTTTCGATTTGTGAAGGATCTGGCTTCGCTGCCAAAAGTAGAGGGTGTCGCCATAGCCTAAGGCGCGTATAGGCATCGTCCAGTCGCGCCAAATCTGGTTTTCAAAGCAGACGATAAAAAGCGGGTTTCCTTGTTTGTCGAGAATCATGGCGCAAACGTCGCGGTACAAGTCATGAAGGGAGTCGTCGAATACAAAATGGCTGGGGATGTCAAGATAGCGGATCTGATTCGAAGAAATGATGGGCGCGTTGTGAAACAAAAGCAGGTTCACAAGAGAGGCGAACACATCGGGGACGCGAAGAAGCGCCTTTTGGGTGATGTCTTTGTTGGACATGAATAAGAAATTCCTTTCTATTTAGGATTTCCATGGAAAGATCGTTTTGGGATGACCCGTCGAAAGACGGGGTTGAAATATTTCATCCCGATTATAACAATTTCCCCCTAAAACGCAAACAAAAAATGATTTTTCTGTTTCACAAAAAAGCGGAAGGATTCGATTCCTTCCACTCTGTTTGTTTCTTTCACGACAACTCGAACATCCCTTCGTACAACTGATAGTACATGCCCTGCTTTTCCAGCAGCTCGTCGTGACTGCCCCGCTCCACGATTTGACCGTGATCGAGCACGATAATGACATCCGCGTTGCGAATCGTCGACAGCCGGTGCGCGATGACGAACACAGTCCGCCCCTCCATCAAGGCGTCCATGCCCTTTTCAATGAGCTTTTCCGTCCGCGTGTCGATCGAAGACGTCGCCTCGTCTAAAATGAGCACGGGCGGATCGGCAATCGCCGTGCGCGCGATGGCGAGCAGCTGCCGCTGCCCTTGCGAAAGCGACGCCCCGTCGTTGGTGATCATCGTGTCGTAGCCATCCGGAAGCCGCTCGATAAACGAGTGGGCGTTGGCCAGCTTCGCCGCCCGCTCCACTTCCTCGTTGGTCGCGTCCAGCTTGCCAAACCGGATGTTGTCGGCAATCGTGCCCGTAAACAAGTGCGTATCCTGCAAAACGATGCCCAGGCTTTTACGCAAATCGTCCTTTTGAATGAGCCGGATGTCGATGCCGTCAAACGTGATCGCCCCGCCCTGCAACTCGTAAAACCGGTTGATCAAGTTCGTGATCGTCGTCTTGCCCGCGCCAGTCGCGCCGACAAACGCCACCTTCTGGCCCGGCTTGGCATACAACGACAAGTTCTTCAAAATCGGATGGCGCGGCGTGTAACCAAAGTCGACCTGGTCGAAAACGACATCGCCCCGCACCGGAACGACTTCCATGCGGCCATCGGCTCTAGGATGGAGCCAAACCGGTTTGCCCTCCTCGTCGCCCAGCTTCACCTTGCCATCGTCGACTTCCTCTTTTTGCTCCATGAACTCGAAAATCCGCTCCGCTCCCGAAACGCCTACAAGCACAAGGTTGGACTGCTGGGTAAACTGGTTGATTGGCATCGCGGCCTGGCGCACGAACACCAAATACGACGCCAGCGAGCCAAGATCCGAAAGCCCGGTCAGCACCATCCAGCCGCCCACCAGCGTGACGATCGCGTAGTTGACATACGACAGCGACACGACCATCGGCACCATGGTTTGGGCGAACGCCTGCGCCTTTTGCGACACGTGCTGAAGGCGGGCGCTCTTTTCCTCAAACGCCTTCCAGTTCGTCTGCTCGTGGTTGAACACCTTCACGACCTTTTGTCCCGACACCATTTCCTCCACAAAGCCGTTGAGCGCGCCCAGGCCTTGCTGCTGCAACGCGAAATATGCCTTGCTTTTGGTACCCGCCATTTGGATATACACCATCATCAAGCCGTAAAACACGAAAACGATCAGCGTCAGCCGCCAGTTGAGCACAAACAGCAGCACAAGCGTGCCCGCCGCCTGAATGAACGCCTGCACCATCATCGCAAACGAGTTGTTCAGCGCGTCGCTAATCGTGTCCACGTCGTTGGTAAAGCGCGACATCAAGTCGCCATGCGCGGTCGTGTCGAACACTTTGACCGGCAGCTTTTGCAGCTTGGCGAACAAGTCGTGCCGGATCTCTTTGACGACTTGCTGCGCGGCCACCGCCATGATTTGCGTATAGCCAAGCGACGACAAGACGCCAATCAAAAAGATGACCGCCATCGCCACGATGCCTTGCACCGCCTTGTCCCAGTCGCCTGAAGGCAGCGCGTTGACGACCGGCCGGATCATGAACACGCCAAACAAGTTGGCCAGCCCCGCCAGCGAAACGAGGATCCCGACCACAAGAAACAGCTTCGCGTGACGTCCCATATACGACAACAGCGTTTTGAGCGTCTTCTTTAAATCCCGCGGACGACCGTACTTAGCCATGGTTTCTGCCTCCTTTTTTTTGCGTTTCATAAATTTCCCGATACACCGCGCTGCCGGACAGCAGCTCGTCGTGACGCCCTCTGGCGACAATTTGTCCATCGTCCAGCACGATGATTTGATCGCAATGCTCCACGCTTTGCACGCGCTGGGCGATGATGATTTGCGTCAGTCCCTCCATCGAGGCGAGCCCTTTTCGAATTTTGGCGTCCGTATGGGTGTCGACCGCGCTTGTCGAATCGTCGAAAATCAAGATCCGCGGCTTTTTCAGCAAGGCCCGCGCGATACACAGCCGCTGTTTCTGGCCGCCCGACACGTTCGTTCCGCCCTGGTCCAGACGCGTGTCGAGCCCCTCAGGCAGCCGGTCCAAAAACTCGTCCACGCACGCGATGCGGCACACCCGCTCGATGTCTTCCATCGAGGCGTTTTCGTCGCCCCAGCGCAAATTTTCCAAAATCGTCCCCGAAAACAAGACGTTGTTTTGAAGGACGACGCCGACCTGGTCGCGTAAAAACGCCAAATCGTAGTTTTTCACATCCACGCCGCCAATCGTCAGCGCGCCCGCCGACACGTCATACAACCGAGGGATGAGGGAAACAAACGAGCTTTTGCCGCTTCCCGTTCCGCCCAGCACCCCCAGCGTCGTGCCCGGCTCGATCGTCAAGTCGATGTTTTCGAGCACGTTTTTCCTGCCGGCCGCCGCGTATTTGAAGTCGACATGGTCGAAGACGATGGTAGAGTCCGGCATCGTTGTCACGGGATTTTCGCTTTGGGCAGCCAGCGGTTCGAGCAGCACCTCCTCGATGCGCCGCACGGAAGCCATGGAGCGCGTCATGAGCAAAAACACGTTCGACAGCATCACAAACGAGTTGAGAATTTGCAAAACGTACGACAAAATGCCCGTCAGCTGGCCGACTTCGAGCCGGCCCTCCAAAATCAGGCGGCTTCCCGTAACCATCAGGACGACAATCGTCGTGTACATGCAAAGCTGGAACGCCGGGGTGTTGAACAAGGCGTAGTGGAACGTTTGCCTGGTGATGGACGCGACCTCGTCGTTGACCTGGTCGAAGCGTTCAAGCTCGTAGTCGCCGCGAACAAACGCCTTGACGGCCCGAATGGCGATCAGGTTTTCCTGCACGACCTGGTTGATCGTGTCCAGGGCGCTTTGCATGCGCGGATACTGGGGCGCGACTTTGGAAACGATCCACACCATGATGAGCGCGAGCACCGGGCAGACGAAAAAAAACACGAAGGCCAGCTCGGCGTTGATTAAAAACGACATGACCAGCCCGAGCACGAGCATGATCGGGCCGCGGGCCAGCGGCCGCAATCCGCTCGTGATGGCGTTTTGCACGACAGTGACATCGCTCGTCATCCTCGTCACGATGCCGCTTGTTTCAAAGCGATCCAGATTCGTGAACGAAAAACGCTGGATGCGCGCGAACTGCTTGTCGCGCAGCAGCTGGCCCAGCTTCGTGCTCGACTTGGCCGCAAAGCGCGCGTACAGCAAGCCGGTCGCCAGCGACAGCAAGGCGCACGCCAGCATTCCCAATCCCCGGGAAACAAAAACGCCCATGTCCTTGTTCACGACGCCCTGGTCGATGATGTCGGCCATCAGCAATGGAATCAGCACTTCGAAAAGCGTTTCGATTCCGACGAAAAAAACAGCCAGCGCGAAATATTTGTGAATCGCCTTCGATTCCCTGGCAAGCAGTCGGATGGCATTCATTCGATTCATCCTCTCTTTCTATTTCTTTTCCATTATACGCAAAAAAGAAGGCGGATGCCTTCTTGATCGTTGTAAACCATAGTTTAAAGCGATTTCTTCACGTCTTTGACCGCCTCGTCCGCCGCCTTGTCGACGGCCTTTTCGTTGGCTTTGGCGTCCTTGATCGTCTGGCGGGCCGCCTCGTCGATCGCGTGATCCTGCTCGCGCTTGTTTTGACGGGCCGCTTCTTT
Source organism: uncultured Dubosiella sp. (assembly GCF_964018005.1). NCBI lineage: Bacteria > Bacillati > Bacillota > Erysipelotrichia > Erysipelotrichales > Erysipelotrichaceae > Dubosiella > uncultured Dubosiella sp. The sequence continues at coordinate 70,925 of NZ_CAXHOA010000009.1, read as the reverse complement.
TTGATCGCGCATGACCGCGTCGACTTCGCGTCGCTCCTCCCGGTCGAGATCTTGCTCACGCGCCGATTTTTTCTGCGCTTTCACAAACGAGTCGACCAGATCCTTGTCGGTGTCGACTGCCGCTTTCGCGACGTCCTTTTCCGCTTTCGTCAAATCCTTCTCGTCTTTGAATTGTTCGCGCGCCTCTTTTTTGGCGTCGTCGCGAACGGCTTTCGCGTCTTTGACTGCGTCGTGCTTCATTTCGTCAAAATGAATTGGTGCGCCCGTGGCGGCCGCTCCTTCCACGCGGGCGCACCAGATGTCCAGCGCGGCGATCATCACATAGAAGATGAGCGTGAAGCAGATCGGCGCGTAGCTCGAGCTGATCACGTACGCGAAAATATCCATGAAACCATACGGCATGCCCTGGTAGTACGAAGCGAACGTTCCATACGCCTGGAATACCGTGAAACAAGTATAGATCAATGACAAGATCGTCACTACATACAAAAATATACGTAGATTTTTTTCTTTTTTCATTTGACTGATCCTCCTACTTTCAGTATTTTAAAATTTTGACGGCGCGAACGCAATAAAAAAGCTTCGCCCTTACGAGCGAAGCCATGGAAGATCCGGCCGGTTGTACGCGGAGAAAAGCGACTCGTCGATCCACTTGCCAAAAGAAATCAGCTTCAGACCCGCAAACGTCAGCCGCCCCTGGCTGCCGACCGCCACCCGATCGTACTTTTCCTCGTCGACTTGGAAACTGAGGATGCCCCTCTTCGTTTGAAACACCAATTTATAAATAGACCTGCCGCTGCCAAACGCTGTTCCCTTTTTCTTGTTGATCAAAAGCGCGTTGAGCGAATCCTGATTTTGAAACATTCCTACCAACATTCCTTTCTTTCTTATGTGTTTTTATTTTACACCGTTTTCTGTAAATTGTTTCATTTTTTTCTGAACTTTCCTGCAAAACGCCATGTTCTTCCACATAAAGCGCACTTCAGGAATTGCACAAATTGCGATTCCGCCTATAATTAGGAACGAATCGACAACGAAAGGAAGGGATTCATTTGAACAAATCGCAAGTCGTCATGACCGAAGGCGCCATCTGGAAAAAGATGCTGCTGTTCGCTCTCCCCATCTTTCTCGGACAGCTTTTCCAGCAGTTGTACAACACCGCGGACTCTTTGATCGTCGGCAATTTTCTTGGCTCGCACGCGCTGGCCGCCGTTTCCAGCTCAGGCAATTTGATCTTTTTAATGATTGGCTTTTTCAACGGCATGTCCCTGGGCGCGGGCGTCGTGATTTCCCGGCTGTATGGGGCCAGGCTGTACGAGCGCATGCAGGAAACGATTTACACGACCGTCGCCCTCTCGATCGGGATCGGGATCGCGCTGACGGCGCTTGGCACGTGGCTGTCCCCGCTGCTGCTGGCCTGGATGCAGACGCCCGCCGAAGTGCTGGCGGAATCCAATTTGTATTTCAGCATTTACTTTGCCGGCTCGCTCGGCTTGATTTTGTACAACTTTTTATCCGGCATCATGCGCGCGGTCGGCGACTCCACGACACCCCTTTATTTTTTGATCGTCTCCTCCGTGCTCAATGTCGTGCTGGACATCGTGTTCATCACCCGCTTTGGCATGGGCGTCGACGGCGCGGCGTACGCCACCATCATCGCCCAGTTCGTCTCGGCGTTTTTGTCGCTGCTCGTCATGCTGCGCAAAAACGTGCCTTACCACATTCGTCTGCTGAAAATCCGCTTCTACAAAGGATGCATGGGGGAAATTTTGACTTACGGCTTGCCGACCGGCGTGCAAAACTCGATTATCTCGATCGCCAACGTCGTCGTGCAGTCCAACATTAACGCGTTCGGCCCGATGGCGATGGCGGGCTGCGGCGCGTACTCGAAAGTGGAAGGATTCGCGTTTCTGCCCATCCTGTCGTTCAACATGGCCATCTCCACGTTCGTGTCGCAAAACATTGGCGCCAACCAGTTCGAGCGGGCCGACGCCGGCGCGAAATTCGGCATCCTCTGCTCGGTCGTTTGCGCCGAGCTCATCGGCTTGCTCATGGTGCTGGGCGCAAGGCCAATCATCGCCTTGTTCGATTCCAACCCCGCCGTTGTTGGCTTTGGCGCCGACCGCATTTTCTGCAATGCCTGGTTTTACTTTTTGCTCGCCTACTCGCACGCGGTGGCGGCGGTGCTGCGCGGTGGCGGCAAGCCGGTCGTGCCCATGTACGTCATGCTCGCCTGCTGGTGCGGGTTGCGCATCGGTTTTTTGATGGTGACCGGCGCCTTGTTCCACAACATCTGGTTCGTGTACTGGGTGTACCCGCTGACGTGGGCGGCCTCGTCGGTATGCTTTTTCTTTTCCTTCCGGTCCAAGACGTGGCTTTACGACCAAAATTTCGCCCGTTACGAAGAAGCGGAGGAAACCAGCTAACGGTTTCTTCCGCTTTTCCTTTATCCCGCGATCCAAATCGAATTGTTGAGCACGATGCTGCAGGCCATCATCGCGATCGCGACGACGCAAAGAATGAGCACCGCGCCTGCCAGCAGCGAGATAAACGTCATCAGCACGCTGCCAAATCGCCATTCATCCACACTCGTCTTTTCATTCGCTTCCATCTCTTCCACCTCGTTTGTTTTAAGCATAGCATTTCCGGCTGTTTCCTCTCGGAATCGGTGTTTGTAAACATGAAATGTGAGAAAACCCTAAAAACATCTTATGATTTTGTGATGAGCCATGGAAGCGTAGGATGCCTGCGGTAAAACGCCTCTTTGGAGTGGACTTTTTTTTCAAAACTTGAAAGAAAAGCCACAAATAGCCTAGCGCCCTTTCGATTCTTTTTTTGGTTTGGACAGCAGCTCTTTCAAATACGCTGTCGATTTAAGTTGATACGTTTTTGTTTTCATGGTCAAAGCATACCATCCAAATCGAAAGATTTTCGAAACAACCGCCTAAGATTGACGAAACGGTTTCCAAAGCGGAAAAATCGGCATAAAAAAAGCCGGAACCTGTCCGACGTTCTTTTCAAATGGTGAGGCCGATGCGACTTGAACGCACACGACCGAAGTCACTACCCCCTCAAAGTAGCGTGTCTGCCGATTCCACCACGGCCTCATTACTCTTAAGAGTATACCGATTGCGTTCCGGTTCGTCAAGAGAAGTTTTCGTTTTTTCGCGTTTTCTTTAGAGTGTCATTTGAATCCCAGTCAAAAATGCGATTAAATAGAAGTTGAACGCAAAGGAGATTATTATGACAACCCAAACAAAAAAAGACCTGTGCTGGTGTCTGCTGTGGTTCGTGCTCTTTTTCGCCCTCACTGCCGCGCTTTGCGTCGTTGACGTGCAGCCGGCAGGACCGCAAAACAGCCTGATTGGACTGGCAGCCATCAACACCGCTTTTCATACGTGGACGGGCCAGACCGGACTGCTGGACAAGCTGACCGACATTCCATTGTATCTCGCGTTTTTGGAATGCGCCTTTTTCGCCGGACTTGGACTCGTTCAGCTCATCCGCGGCAAAAGCCTGCGCAAAGTCGACCCTTCGATTTACGCGCTGGCCGCCATTTACGTTTTGATGGCCGTTTTGTACGTCGCTTTCGAGCACGTCGTCATCAACATGCGCCCGGTTTTGGAAAACGGGATTTTGGAGCCATCCTACCCTTCCTCGCACACGATGATGGTCGTCACGATTTACGGCACCGGTATCGTCGCCTTCCACACGCTGTTTCCCAAAAACAAAGCGCTCAGCTTCTGGATCCCGGTCGCCAGCTTCGCGCTGATCGCGTTTGCCGTATGCGGACGGCTGCTTTGCGGAGTGCACTGGCTGACGGACATCGCGGGCGGACTGCTGCTTGGCTGCGCGCTCGTCTGGCTGTACAAAGTTTTTGTGGATGTGTTTCATTAAACTTTCCCGATTTGAAATGCTATGATGGCATTAAACAAAAGGAGAGATTCCAATGAATACAAAACGCATCGCTGTTTTCGCGGTTTCGGCCCTCATGCTGGCCGGATGCAGCAGCGCCCCGGCCTCGACGTCGAAGCCCGGCACGGAAAACGCGAAACAGGAAACAAAAGCAGAGAAACAACAAATAAAAACAGAAAAACGGGAAGATATCCGTTCGGATGTTATTGACGGCATTTTATCCGATTTGGAAAAAGATGGCTTCAAAATCGAAAAGGATTTCGACAGCGACGGCATCACGAACGCCACCATCCACGAGGCCGAAAAAGGAAAAACCGATTACGAGTTTTTCATCTTCGCCAACGACGCCGACGCCAAAGCCGGAATCCAGACGCTCTACAACGACGAACTGGTCGACCAGGACACGGACGAGGGCTCGACTTTGACCTTCTCGGACGACCAGACCCAAATCGAGGACATCGACATGGAAGACCACGAAGTGACATTGTACGTGCTCAACGACAACGTCATCGTCAAAGGCACGGTTCCGCAAGACCAGTACGACGCGATGAAAGAGCAATTTATCACCTGGGGCTTCCTGTATGGCGAGCAAGTCACCAACGAGGATATTGAAAAAACCGAGAAAAACAATTAGCATTTGAAAAGAGTGTACGTCGTATGCTCTTTTTTCAAAAACGTGAAATCAAAAAAGAAAGAAGGTACTCCTATGGAAAAAACCCTTGTCGTCTATTTTGGCGGTCAAAACCCGAGCCAGTCCACCATGACCAAAGTCGCGAAGGAAATCGCGGAAATGACTGGCGCCGACCTATTTGAAATCAAACCGGTCCACCCTTACAGCAAGAAAGAGGAAGACTGCGTCAACGAGGCGCTGCGCGAGCTTGACTCCAACGCGCGTCCGGGCATCGTCGAGCCGCTGCCCGATCTGGCCGGCTACTCCACCGTCATCCTCGGCTTTCCAAACTGGTGCGGCACCGCGCCAATGCCCGTGTTCACATTTTTGGACGCCAAGCAAAAAAACGGCGAACTGGCCGGCAAGCGCGTCGTCCCGTTTGTCATTAACGCGGGCAGCGGGCCGCAAAACTGTATAACCGATTTGAAAGCCTCCTACCCTGAAGCCGCGCTTGACGAAGGATCCAGCTTCATTTCCGGCAAATACGATTCCGCGATCCCGCTCGCTCTGGAATGGGCGCAAACCATTATGTAAACGAAAGAACCAGGATACCATACCGGCATGTCCTGGTTCTTTTTCTTTTGATTCATGCGTCCGGCTCGACAAACCACGCCGGCGCCTTGTCCTTGTATTTTCGATAAACAAAAGACTCGTCGCCTTGCAAATTCAGCTGGTACATCCGAAAGACCACCGGAATGTTTTTCGGCTGCCATTGTTCTTCGTAAGAGTACTGGTAGCGCATCCCGGCTTTTTTCATCACCCCGCCGCTTCGCACTCGATACCCTGGCGCCAAAATTCCCGGTGAAGTCCATAGCCAAGATCGTACGGCTCTTCCTCCCCCACTTGAATATAGCCAATGGGCTTGTCGTCTTCCCGCAAACAAATCGCGTACGCCCGCGCATTCGAAGCGAATCGCTCTTCGTAACACCGCACGGTTTCCGCCATCGTCCTGACCGGATACCACGGCAAAAACGTGTTGACTTCCTCGTCCTTCAAAATTTGAAACAGCGCCTCCATGTCCCGCGGCGTGAATTTTCTCAAAATCAGCCGTCCGGTTTGTAACGACGGCGCGCTCATTCGCGTTCCTTCACGATCCGCGCCACGCACTCGATACCCGTCGTATACGGAAACATGTCGACAGGCTGGATGATTTCGCAGCGATAGCCGCTTTGGGCCAGACGCTCCACATCGCGCCTGAGCGTCTTGGGATTGCACGAAATGTAAATGATCTTTTCGGGATCCAGCTTTTCGATGTGGCAGATGCCTTCCTCGCTCATGCCTTTGCGGGGCGGATCGACGACGAGCACATCGCACGCCCCGGCATACTCGCCAACGAACGCCGTGGCATCCTGACAAACATAGCGGCAGTTTTCCAACCCGTTCCACCGGACGTTTTCGTTGGCGTTTTCCACCGCCTCGGGCACGATCTCGACGCCCACCACTTCTTTGACGTGGCCGGCCATCGCCATGCCGATCGTGCCGGTTCCCGCGTACAACTCGACGCACGTTTCATCGCCTTGAAAGTCCGCCAGGTCGATCGCGGTTTGATACAACGCCTCCATCTGGGCGGGATCCACTTGAAAAAACGCCTTGAAATGCAGCTTGACCCGATTGCCCATACATCGTTCCTCGATCCAGTCGCGGCCATGCAGGACGGTGTACGTCTCGCCCAAAATCACGTTGTCGGCGCGCCGGTTCTCATTGAACACGACGCTTTGAATGGCCGGGAACCGCTCGACCATTCGAGCCGTCAAGTCGTCCAGACCGATGTTTTCACGACCGATCCACACAACTTGCGCCTCGCCGGTTTGGCTGGAAACCCGAATCATCACGTGCCGCAGCGCCTCGGCTTGCGCGATGGACAAGTGCGTCTTGATCCAGGCGAAAATCTCGTTGATCGGCCTGGACTGGATCCAGCATTGCGTCGTGTCGACGATCGTGTTGGATCGCGGGCGGTAAAACCCCATCTCGACTTGCCCGTTTTGGACGGAAACCGGAAACTGCGCTTTGTTGCGGTAAAAAAGCGGCTCTTTTGCCGGAAGGATCGGCCGCACGTCACCATCTTTGAACAAGTCGCGCATCCACTTGTTTTTGAAGCCGCACTGCGCCTCGTAGCGGACCGACTGCATCTGGCAGCCTCCGCATCGCTTCGCCACCGGGCAAACCGGATCGGTTCTCGCCTCGCTTTTTTTATGGAGCGCCACCACTTTGCCGATGGCGTATTTCGAGTACGTCTTTATGATCCGGATGTCGGCTTGCTCGCCCGGAAGAAAGTCATACACGTAGACGACTTGTCCGTCCACTTTGCATACGCCCGCGCCCAGATCCGTGAGCGACAGGCATTCCACGGTATATTGTTCATTCTTTTTCATAGCTCCATCGTAGCACAAACATCTTTTTCTTTCCCTTGTTTTTCTTTTTTGTTGCGTTTTCCCGGCAATTTCGCGCGATTCGCCGTACCATAAAACGCGAGGAGGAAAAACGATTGACTTTGAATATATAGCGCACTATAATTAAGCCTAGCACACTATATATTTCCTAGAAAGGAGCGCTTATGCCGCAAAACACCTATCCGCTCGGTTTTTTCTTTCGAAGCACGTCGCATAAAATTGAAAAAATCATGAATCGCAAACTGAAATCCATGGGCCTGACGAAATCGCAATGCGATGTCCTTTTCTTTCTTGCCAAAAACAAGGAAAACGACATCATTCAACGGGACATCGAAAACTATTTTCACATTTCCAATCCCACCGTCACAGGCATCCTGAATCGTTTGGAGCAAAAAGGCTACATCGTGCGGGAACAAAGCAAAAAAGACAAACGGATCCACCGCATCCGCTCCACGTTCGATGAAGAGGAACTGTGTGCTCAATTTACGAAACAGCGAGAATATGTGGATCAAATTCTCACCAAGGGGCTTTCCGACGAGGAAAAAGCCCAGCTGACGCTGCTTCTTGAAAAAGTCATGAACAACGTCATCGAGGAAGCAAAGGAGGAAAAAAATGATAAAGACCTTACTCTCCCATTTGAAAGAGTACAAAACTGACGCGATCAAGACGCCGATCTTCGTCGCCTTCGAAGTCATCTTCGACGTCCTGATTCCGTATCTTATGTCGCTGCTGGTCGACCAGGGCATCAACCAGCACGACATGAACAAAGTGTGGATGTACGGCGGACTCATGCTGCTGTGCGCGTTTCTGGCGTTGTGGGCCGGCGCCAAATCCGGAAAATACGCGGCCATCGCCTCGGCGGGCTTCGCGAAAAACCTGCGCGAAGCCGAATTCAGAAACATTCAAAATTTCGCGTTTTCCAATATTGACGAATATTCGACGGGCGGACTGATCACCCGGATGATGACGGATGTCACCAACGTGCAAAACTCGTTCCAGATGATCATCCGCGCCTGCGTCCGTTCCCCGCTCATGTTTCTTTTTTCCATGGGGATGGTGTTCTTTCTTTCGCCGGTCATCGGCTGCATCTTCCTTGTGATCGTCACCTTGCTCGTCATCGTTTTGTTTGGCATCATCTTCCTTGTCCGGCCGATTTTCGAGAAAATGTTCAAGAAATACGACAAGCTCAACGAGGACATTCAGGAAAACATCACCGGGATCCGCGCCGTCAAGTCGTTCGTGCGCGAGGATTATGAAATCAGCCGCTTCGACAAGGCGAGTCAGGATATTTACGTCATCAACAAAAAAGCCGAGAAACTGCTCGTGTGGAACTCGCCGGTCATGCAGTTTTCCATGTACGCCCTGACGCTGGGCATCTCGTGGTTTGGCGCCAGACAAATCGTCGGCGGCTCGATGGAAGTCGGCACGCTCATGTCGCTGTTCACGTACACGGCCAGCGTCCTCATGTCGCTCATGATGCTTTCGATGGTGTTCGTCATGGTGTCCATGTCGATTGCCAGCGCCAAGCGAATTACCGAAGTCATCACTCAGGTCAGCTATTTGGAGTCGCCAAAAGACGGCGTGCGCCACGTGGACAACGGCGATGTGCGCTTTGAGCACGTGTATTTCAACTACGCTGAAAACGACGAGAACGAATACGTTCTCGACGACATCAACCTGACGATTCCGTCCGGTTCGACATTTGGCATTTTGGGCGCGACCGGCTCGGCGAAGTCCTCGCTTGTCCAGCTCATTCCCCGGTTGTACGACACGACGAAGGGAAGCGTGAAAGTGGGCGGCGTCAACGTGCACGACTACGATTTGAAAACGCTGCGCGACAACGTCGGCATGGTGCTTCAGAAAAACGTGCTGTTCTCGGGGACGATTCTCGACAACATGCGCTGGGGCGACCCGGACGCGACCGAGGCGCAAATCGAGGAAGCGTGCCGGCTCGCGCAAGCCAGCGAATTCATCGAGCGCATGCCGGACAAATACCATACGTACATCACCCAAGGCGGAACGAACGTGTCCGGCGGCCAGCGCCAGCGTCTTTGTATCGCGCGCGCGCTGCTGAAAAAGCCGAAAATCCTCATTTTGGACGACTCGACCAGCGCGGTCGACACCCGCACCGACACGCTGATCCGGCAGGCGTTTCTGGAAAAAATTCCCGACACGACGCGGATCATCATTTCCCAGCGCATCAGCTCCATTCAGGACGCGGATCAAATCCTCGTTTTGCACGATGGAAAGATCGCGGGTCTGGGCACGCATGCGCAGCTGTTGAAAACCAACGAGATTTACCGCCAGACGTACGAGGCCCAGCAGAAAGGAGAGGACGAACAATGATTGGAAACAACTTAAATGGATTGAAACGCGTCATGAAGGAAACGATTCGCCGCTACAAGGTCCAATGCCTGATCGTCTTCCTGCTTATTCTCGTTTCGGCGATCGCCAACGTGTATGGCAGCGTCTTTTTGCAGACGCTCATCGACGACTACATCACGCCGCTGACCATCATGAGCGAGCCGGATTTCGGCCCGCTGGCGAAAGCCATCTTGTATTTGGCTTGCATTTACGGCTTGGGCATCGTGTCCACGTACACGTGGAACCGGCTGATGATCAACATTTCGCTTGGCACGCTCAACGACACCCGCGAGTCGTTGTTCAAGCACATGGAATCGCTGCCCATCGCCTACTTTGACACCCACGCCCACGGCGATATCATGTCGGTGTACACCAACGATACCGACACGCTGCGCCAGCTCATTTCGCAAAGTCTGCCGCAAATGATCTCGTCGCTGTCGATGATGGTGTTCGTCCTCATTTCCATGCTCATGCTCAGCGCCCCGCTGACGCTGATCACGATTTTCATGGGCGCCGTCATGATTTTCACAAGCCGCTTCATCACCCGCCGCTCGGGCAAGTATTTCCGCGAGCAGCAAATGACGCTGGGAGAAGTGAACGGCTTCATCGAGGAAATGATGGAAGGCAGCAAAGTCATCAAGGTGTTCACCCACGAACAGCAGTCGATCGCCGACTTTGAAAAAGTCAACGACAAGCTGTGCAAGGCGAGCACCGAAGCGAACAAGTTCGCCAACATCCTCATGCCGATCGTCATGAACCTGGGCTACGTTTCCTACGTGCTCACGGCCTTTATCGGCGCGTGGTTCGCACTGCACGGCATGTTTGGCATGACGATTGGTACGATCGCCTCGTTCCTGCTGCTCAACCGGCAGTTCACGAACCCGATCGGGCAAATCTCGCAGCAAATCAACGCCGTCATCATGGCGGGCGCCGGCGCCAACCGGGTGTACGCCATTCTCGACGCGCCAAGCGAAGAGGACCATGGCGTCGTGACGCTCGTCAACGTCCGCGACGAAAACGGACACTGGGTCGAATGCGTGGAAAGCACCGGCCACTGGTGCTGGCGGCATCCGCGTCCCAACGGCCACGTGGAGCTCGTCGAGCTCAAAGGCGATGTGCGCTTTGAAGACGTGACGTTTGGCTACACGCCAAAGAAAGTCATCCTGCATGACATTTCGCTGTTCGCCAAGCCGGGACAAAAGATCGCCTTTGTCGGCGCGACGGGCGCGGGCAAGACGACGATCACGAATTTGATCAACCGCTTTTACGACATTCAAAAAGGCTCGATCACGTACGACGGCATCGACATCAAGCTGATCAAGAAGCCGGATTTGCGCCGGTCGCTTGGCATCGTGCTCCAGGATACGAATTTGTTTTCCGGCACGATCATGGAAAACATCCGGTTCGGCAAGCTGGACGCGACGGACGAGGAATGCGTCGCGGCCGCCAAACTCGCCAACGCGGACGAGTTCATCCGCCATCTCGAGCATGGCTACAACACGGTCATTTCCGGTTCGGGCGAGTCGCTTTCGCAAGGCCAGCGCCAGCTGATCGCCATCGCCAGGGCGGCTGTCGCCAACCCGCCGGTGCTCATCCTCGACGAGGCGACGTCCTCGATTGACACGCGCACCGAGCGCATCGTGCAGGAAGGCATGGACAAGCTCATGAGCGGCCGGACGGTGTTCGTCATCGCGCACCGCTTGTCGACGATCCAAAACTCGAACGCCATCATGGTGCTCGACCAGGGCCGGATCATCGAGCGAGGCGACCACGACGACCTGATCAAGCAAAAAGGCACGTACTACCAGCTGTATACGGGCGCGTTCGAGCTCGACTAACCCAAGAGTCCCGGTTTTTCCGGGACTTTTTTCATGTTTAGGAAATCTTTAGAAAATCCTGTCGTTTCTGCTTAGAAAGTTTTCGTATAGTACGTCCATAAGGAGAGCGCCCTTCGCGCAACATTCATTTCGCTCTCCTTTGATTGAGGTGATAACGATGGAAATGATAAAATGGATTGGAATCGGACTTGGAATCTTGTGGGTTTGCGCCGGATTCCTTCTGCATCCGATGCAGGAAAGCGAGGAGGAGAATATATGGAACATACAATATTAGTCGTGGAGGACGACCAGGGCATCCGCGAGGCGATTGGCATTTATATGGAAAACCAGGGCTATGAAGTCGTGCTGGCGGAAAACGGAGCCGACGGACTGGAAAAAATGAAAACGCATCCCATCCATCTGGCAATCGTGGATATCATGATGCCGGTCATGGACGGCATTCAAATGGTTGTGCAGGCGCGCAAGACGTACGACTTTCCCGTCATCTTTTTGAGCGCGAAAAGCGAGGACATGGATAAAATCAACGGCTTGATGATTGGCGCCGACGACTATATCACCAAACCGTTCGCGAGCATGGAGCTCATTGCCAGAGTACGCGCCCAGCTGCGTCGCTACGAGCAAATTCTCGCCTTGCAGTCGGGTGGCGCCTCCGAGGGGGACGCGCTCGTCATTGGCGACCTGGAGCTGAATCCGCTGACCAAGGAAGTGTCCGCGCATGGGGCGCCAGTGCACTTGACGCCCAAGGAGTTCGCGATTCTCGAGTTGCTTATGCGCCATCCTAACCAGGTGTTTTCGGCCCAGCAGATTTACGAGCTCATCTGGCAGGAGGAGGCGATCACGACCGACACGATTACGGTACACATCCGCAAGCTGCGGGAAAAGATCGAGCTGGACACGAAAAAGCCGATGTACATTCAGGTTGTGTGGGGGGTCGGCTACAAGCTTAGAAAGGATTGACGGATGAAAAAAAACAAGATTTTCTTTACGATCGCCTGCATTTTGACACTTGGTTTCGCCACGATCGCGACGTACGCCATCGGCCAGGGGCGTACGCTGCCTTCCACGCTGACGCACTGGGGCGAGCAAAGCCTGAACGAGGACATCGAGGCGATGGCGCTCTCCTATGCCAGGGAGCTGGATCCCGACTACGAAATCATCACGTTCGAGGACAACGCTCCGACCGAGCTTCGCAACATGGTCGAGCAGGCAGTCGAGGGGCTTGTGCTGGAATCGCGCCATCTTCTGGAGGACGATTCGAACTTTCAATTCAAGGCTTCCTACAAAAAAGAGAGCGCCGGCAATTTGGATGGCGACGCGCTGAAAAACGCCCGGCAGGCGACGAAGGTCGAAACGCTCGAACAGCAAATCATGAATCATTTGGGCTGGGACTATGGCAGCGAGCAGGTTGGCTACACGATCAATCCGCTGCCGGCCGGCTTCACGTTCGAATACACGCTCAAGGATCCGCTCGTCAACGATGGCGGATACGTGGCCTCGTTTATCGACTACGACTCGTACATGATGCCTTGCATCCTGCTTGCGGCTTGCGTGCCGCTCGCCCTGATTGGCTTGTTTGTGCTGTTGTTTCCATACAAGGACGAAAAGGAGGCGCCGCTCGTTCGCAAGACGCTGCAATGGAAGCTCGAGCCTTCCATCCTCTTTTACGGCACGTTGTTCACGTTTTTGTTCATGGGCGTGATCTTGTTGTCGCAAGCCTCTTTGATGGACGGCAAAAGCCTGCTGTTTGACGGCTTGCTTCAGGGCAACATTTACAAGGCGCTGTACACGCTGCTTTGGTTTGTGTGGTCGCTCGTTTACGGCTCCTACTTTTTGGTTCTTGTGTATTTGAAGCGCATCTTTTGCGAGGGAATCGGCCGCTTCATCCAGCGCGACACGTGGCTGTTTGGGATCATCCACTGGGTGCAAGGAAAAACGGACGCGCTTTTCGCCCTCGATCTTGGACGGCACAATTTGGATAAAATCGTCATCGCGATGGTCGCTTCCCTTGTCGTCGTTTCGATTTTATTCGCGATCGCGCCATTGGGCTGGATCGTGGCGATGCTGCTCATGACGTATGGCTTTATCAAGTTTTTTCAATACTACAAGCGCATCAAGGCGGATTACGAAAAGACGCTGGCGGCGACGCGGCAAATCGCGGCCGGCGACTTCGACAAGGTGCTGCCGTATCCGGTCGGTCCGTTCCAGTCCATCTACAATACCTTGCTGCAAGTCAAAAGCGGCTTCGAGATCGCGCTGAAGGAAGGCATCCAGTCGCAAAATATGAAAACCGAGCTCATTTCCAACGTGTCGCACGACTTGAAGACGCCGCTGACGGGCATCAAGACGTACGTCGAGCTGCTGGAAACGACGGACGACCCGCAAAAGCTCAAGGAATACGGTCAAAAAATCGAGGGCTACACGAACCGGCTCGACCAGCTTGTCGTCGACTTGTTCGACGTGTCCAAGGCGAACTCGGGCAATATCCAGCTGGAACGCCAGCCCGTCGATCTGGTGGAACTCATCGGCCAGGTGCAGGCCGAGCATTTGGATGAATGGGAAAAGAAAGACTTGCAAGTCGTCTACAAGCACCCGGATCATCCGGTGACGCTCCTGCTGGATCCAAACAAATCCATGCGCGTCTTCGAAAACCTCATTGGCAACATTTCCAAATACGCCATGGACAACACCCGCGTGTTCATCGACGTGAAAGAGGAAGCGGACACTGTCACGATCACGTACCGCAACATTTCGAGCCAGCCGCTCGACTTCGATCCGGACGAAATCGTCGAACGTTTCGTGCGTGGCGACAAGTCGCGGCATGAAATCGGCAGCGGTCTTGGTCTTGCGATCGTGAAAAGCTTTACCGAGATCCAAAACGGCGAGTTCAAGATCGACATCGACGGCGATTTGTTCAAGGCGATCGTCACATTTAAAAAATAATTTTATCGAAGGTGCCGGAAACGGCATCTTCTTTTTCGCTTTCTACAAAACAAAAAAAAGAAGGCACATGTCCTTCCTTTCCGCTATCGGGATTTCTTTTTAGACAACCCTTCAAGCTCTTCCAAAGAGCAGTCAAACACGCTGGCGATCGTTGTTTTGTCGACGCCGGCCGCTAAGAGCTGCTTCATCTTTTGGATATTTTGGCGTTCCATTTTCTTTTGTTGCTTCTCCATCTTCTTTTGGATCCGCTCTATTTTCCGCTCGTCGATAAGTCTTTGCTTCTCCATCCCCTGTTCCAGGATCCCCTGACTTAAATTGCACATCTCGCTGACCTCCTTTTCCATCTTCTCGCTCATGGGTATGTGAAATTCCTCTTCCAGCACCTGCCGTTTCTTCGGTTCCTTTACCTTGTTGGACAACAGCGTGTGCAGCAGCTTGTAGATTCCATCGTATTTTTCCGATCCCGGATCCCCAAGCCACAACATGATCCCCGTCATCAAGTCGTAATCCGACTTCTTCAGCTTCACGTTGCCCGCCACTTGTTTTTCCGTCATCTCGTACACGTTCATCGAATTGGCGCGGCTCTTTGGCGCGTCCATGCAGATCCAGATCGAATACACCTTTTGCAGGTTTCCGTAGTCGTCATGGGTGAATTCCACCCCATGCTGACTGGACGCCAGTCTGGCTAAATGGTACATCATCCTCGATACGAGCAGGTACTTTTCATTCTCCTTGTTTTGCGCTTCCACATTGATCAGCAAAAGCATCCTTCCTTGGCCTTTGGGAAGCAGGGCTCGAAAGAAGATATCGTAGCGTATCGTTCCCACATACAGATCCGTATCCTCGGTATTATCTCCATGAATGCGTGGTCCCTGCACCGGCACCACCGACACTTCCACGCCTTCGATGTATTTGTGCATGATGTCGTCGATCTTTTTGTCCTTGTATTCGGGCACGCATTCCTTCAGAATCCAGGCGAGAATGATCTTTTCGGACAGCAGGCGTTTGCACGCCGCGTCGTATTGCGACTGGTTTTCCGTGTTGTGGACAGCCTGCGCGATCGAGGTGTCCTGCCGCTTACATTGTAGCACAGCATAGGGTGGAGTTTCGGGTTTTTGTTCCGGTCCAAATGGATACGCCATCGTTGTTTGCTCCTTTCTGATCGTTTGTCTTTCTTGTGTATGGCACCGTTTTTCCTCCTTCCCAATGAATGTTTTATATACGACAAAACGAGAGAAAACCGGACAATATTTTAAAAAAAGTTAAAAAAGCGCAAAAAAGGAAGGGCTCCCGGCGTTCATCCAGCATTTGTCCTTCCTTTTTTCGCATTATTTTCTCATTCCAGCAAATCGACCCGGCCAAAACATGTGATCTTTCGATCTTCGTCGATCAGAATGCCACCATCCTCGTACATCGCGTACACCGGCTTGCCGGTTTCCTGCCGCACCTTTTCGATATATCCGTTTTGATGCGCGTTGTTGGCGTAGTGCACCTCGATGTCAAAACCATTCACATATCCCAAACCGGTTTGATACGAAAAATCAGGATAGTCCGCATCGGGCGTGATGTGGTAGCGGTCCAGCTGCATCATCGCCCCGGCGCTGTACCCGATCACGACGCCCGAAAAGCGCTTCAGCGCTTTTTTCAATCCTTTTTCCTTGATTCGCTTCATCGCAAGATCAGGCGCGCCGCCCGTCAGCATGAGCACGTCGGCCTGTTCGATTTTCCGGCGCATGTCCTCGGTCGAATCCGAAAAATAGCGAATCCACGAAATGTCCTCGTCGCGGATGCCGTAGCGAAAAAACACGTCGTGGTTGCTGCGGTACCAAATGCCCTGTCCCGGAGCGAACTGCCGGTTCCAGTCGGCCCCGGTTTTCGTGTCGTCAAAAAACGACAGCGCCACGACGCACACTTTCATGCCCGGCTTGAGCGCCTTCTTCAAAACCGGCACGCACCATTTCTCGTCGATCATGCTCGTGTTCATCAAGATGTTGATCATGTTTGATTTTCTCCTTTCAAAAAAAGAACACCTCGTCGAAGTGTTCCTCTGTGTTTTACTGCCGCACGATCTGGTTGACAAGATCCTGGTCTTTTGGCTGCGTCAGGTAGTCGGTCACCCGGTTGCCCGCGCCTGTCTTCGTCACCTTGATGTAAATCTGGCTTTCCTGCGGATGGGCCTCGTCCACCAAATAGTTGTAGCCATCCACTTCCAAATCGTACATTTTTCCGTTCTCGTTGTTTGTGAAGTACGTTTCGATTGGCAAAATCGCGGCCACGCGGTTGTACGCCTCGTCCACGATCGCGTTGATTTGATCCTGGCTCGCGTCGTCCATGACGTTGAGATGGACGCGCAACGTCGCCGACTTCAAGTTGACCGTCACGCCTTCCACGCCTCCGATTTCGCTCAGGCTCGCCTGAAGCTGGTCGAGCTGGTCCTGCGTGATCTTCGGGTCGATGTCCCCTTTTTGGAACCGGTTGCCCACGACCGGCTGGTTTTGCTGCTCCATGCTCGTAATGAGCACGTACCCGACCAGCACGCACGGAATCGCGATAATGATCAACGTCAGCCACACCAGCTTATGCCCTTGCTTCACCTTCTGCTTCGACGGCGTTTTCTTTTTCAGTTGGAATTTTTTTAAATCCGGCATCTTTCTCTCCTATCGTTTGGCGAGCTCTTCACGAATCAGCTCGTTCGTTCGCTTCGGATTCGCCTGTCCTTTCGACGCTTTCATCACTTGCCCGACAAGGAAGCCAATCGCCCGGTCCTTGCCGTTTTTATAATCCTCGATGGATTGCGGGTTGGCATCCAGCACCGAATTGACGAGCGCCAAAATCGCGCCGTCGTCCGACACCTGCTTCATGCCCTTTTCCTCGACGACTTGTTTTGGATCCTTGCCCAGCATCACTTCCTCGAACACGACCTTGCCTTGCTTGCCGCTGATCTCGCCCTTGGAAATCAAGTCGATCAGCGTAGCGAGCGCCTGCGGCTCGACTTCGATCGTTTCGAAATTTTTCGCGTTTTTGTTCAGCCACGCCGACATGTCGCCAATGATCCAGTTGGCAGCCTTCTTCGTTTCCTTCGTCTGCTTCGCGACCGCCTCGAAGTAGTCGGCCATCGCCCGGTCCGCCACGAGCACGCCAGCGTCGTAGTCGTTCAATCCATAGTCGCGCATGAACCGCTCGATTCGCGCGTCCGGCAGCTCCTCCAAATGGTCCTGGATGTTTTGGATCCACGCCGCGTCCAGCTGAATCGGGAAAATGTTCGGTTCCGGGAAGTATTTGTAGTCGACGTTGCCTTCTTTTTTCCGCATCAGGATCGTCGTCTTCTGCGCCTCGTCAAAACGACGCGTCGCCTGCTCCACCTCTTCGCCACTGTCCAGCAGCGCCGACTGCCGCTCGATTTCCGCCTGTACCGCCTTTTGCACGTTGGCGATCGAGTTCAGGTTTTTGATCTCCACCTTCGTTCCCAGCGTGTTTTCATCGGCGCTTAGGGAAATGTTCACATCGCAGCGCATGCTTCCCTCTTCCATTTTCACATCCGACACGTTGAGATAAAAGAGGTTTTTGCGCAGCGTTTCCACATAGGCCGCCGCCTCCTTGGCCGAATGCATATCCGGCCGCGACACGATTTCAATCAATGGCGTTCCCGCCCGGTTGAAGTCGATATACGTTCCCGTTTCCTTATGGAACTGCTTGGCGGTGTCCTCTTCCATATGAATGCGCTCGATCCCGATTTTTTTCTTTTCGCCATCCACGTCGATTTCCACGTAGCCGTCTTTTCCAATCGGGAAAAACTGCTGGGTGATTTGATAGCCCTTTGGCAAATCGGAATAGTAGTAGTTTTTGCGGTCGAAACGCACAAGCGGGTCGATCGCGCAGTGCATGCCCGTGCACGCCTTGATCGCCAGCTCGATCGCGTGCTTGTTGACACAAGGCAGCGTTCCCGGATGGCCCAGGTCGATTTCGTTGACGCATGTGTTGGCCACCTCGCCAAACGACGTCGGCGCGCTGGAGAACATCTTCGTTTTCGTTTTCAATTCACAATGGATCTCGATTCCGATCGTTACAAAATAGTTGCTCATGCTCTACCCCTCTTTCACCTGATTGGCCAGTCCGGTCAGCTCTTCGATGCCTTGCGCCAAGTCGAACATCGTCTGCTCTTCAAACGGCTTGCACGCCAGCAGCACGCCAAACGGCATGCCATCCTCTTTGCCAAGCGGCAGCGTCATCGAAGGATAACCGGAAAAGTTGCCTAGCTGCATATGCTCTTCCGCGAAAGACGAAGCGCCAAAACGCAAGTCCGCGCTCTCCTCGATGTGCGGCGCGATCGTCGGCGCCGCGATCGAAAGGACGCCATCCACGCCATCGAACATCTTCGCGTACGCGTCCACCAGCAGACGGCGGATTTTTTGCGCCTTGCGAAACAGCCGGTCCTGGTTTTCCTCAAACAAGGAATACGAGCCGATCACGAACCGCGCCCGGACATAGCTGGAAAATCCTTCGGTCCGCGAGCGCGTCATCACATCTTCCACCGAGTCGCCATCCACACGTCGTCCAAACCGGATGCCATCCAAGTTGGAGTGGTTCGCGGTCGCTTCCGCGTTGGCGATCGTCCGGTAAACCGGCGCGATCAGCTCCATGTACTCGCGCGGCATTTCGCGCTCCACCAACGTCGCGCCGGCCGCCTTGAGTTTTTCCTCGAGCGCCGCGAACGCCGAGCGGATCGTTTCGTCCTGCACCTCGTCGTTGACCGTCTTGAAAATCGCGATCGTCTTTCCGCTCAAGTCGCCATTCAGCGCCTCGCTGTACGCGCCCACCGGCTCGTTGGACGACGTCATGTCGTGGTCGTCCCGGCCCGCCAACACTTCAAGCGCCAGCGCCGCGTCTTTGACGTTCGTCGTGAAATAGCCCACGTGATCCAGCGAGCTGGCGTAAGGAATGATGCCATAGCGGGAAATGCGGCCATACGTTGGCTTGACGCCCACGACCCCGTTGTAGGCGGCCGGCTTGCGAATCGAGTCGCCCGTATCGGTTCCGATCGAAAGCGGCACCAGATCGGCCGCCACGACCACGGCGCTTCCGCCCGAGCTTCCGCCCGAGATCCGGGACGGATCGTATGGATTGTGCACGGCGCCTGTGAGCGCGTTTTTGTTCGTTCCGCCCATGCCCAGCTCGTCCATGCTCGCTTTAGCCACGATGACGGCGCCCGCGTCTTTGAGCTTTTTCACGATCGTCGCGTCGTAAACAGGGACATAGTTTTCCAAAATCCGGCTCGAGGCCGTCGTGACATGATCCTTCGTGTTGATGTTGTCCTTGAGCACGACGTTCACGCCCGCCAGCTTTCCGGTTTCGCTTTCCGGTTTTGGATCGTCGTAAAAGGAAACGACGGCGTTGAGCACCGGCTGGCTCGCTTTCATGCGCGCGATCGTTTCGCTCGCGCTGCGTTGTTCATTGATCTTCATCCTACTTTACCACCTTCGGAACATGGACATGTCCCATTCTGACATCTTTCGCGTTTTTCAGCGCGTCTTTTTGGTCGAGCACTTCCTCGACGACATCCTCACGCACGTAGACAGTCGGCGTCTCGAATGGGTACACCATCGCCTCCACGCCTGCCGTGTCGATCGAATCAAACAGCTCCACCTGCTGTTCCAGGGCGATGAAATCCTTTTTCAACGCCTCGATTTCCTCGTCGCTGAGATCGAATTTCAAATCGTTCGCGAGTTTTTTAAAATATTCGTTGCTGAATTTTTCCATTGTTTCTCCTTTTATATCGCCGTTGTGATGAGCACGTTCGTCGAGTCCTTGGCCCGCCGCATGAGGGCGTAGACATCGTCGTCGTTTTTGACCGTAACCACATACGCGCACTCCGTATCGGTAAACAAATTCATCTTTTCCTTGGCCTCCTGCGTGATGGCCATGACTTCGGCCAGCGTCTTGCCGTGGGCCGTCACCGTCAGCGACAGCTTTTGCGTCACGCCCTTGTTCAGCTTGGCCTCGCCCGTCACGTACGTGGCGTCGGGCAGGACATTGAGCAGCGCGTTTTTAAATTCCGTAAAATCGGCCGCCATTTCCGGGTCGAGTTCGGTGAATTTCGCGCTTGGCACCGTCGCCTGCGTCTGGTCGAGGTTGTGGAACGTGCTGTTCGTTCCATCGAAGTAGCCATCATACACATACCCGCCTGGCGAAGACGTGAGCGGATCGGAATCGAGCTCGTAGGCCGCCACGAAAATCGGCACGTTGACGGTCACCTCGTTAAAGCGCTCGCGCATGTACGTGACAAGCTTGCTGAACGTGACATTCAAATAGTTTTCCATCTTCTCGGGCGTGATCTCGTAGTCCTGGTTGTTGTAGTTGATCTTGTCGTTGACGATCAAACCTAGCGAAATTCCCGCCAGGCGGTCGTTGGCGTACCAGTCCAGCTCGTAAATATCCACGAGGATGATCCCGCCCTGCACGACGCCGTTGCCGGTGTCGAACTCCTCGTTGGCGTTGGGATTCAAGCCGTTCGGATTGCCGTCGCGCAGCGTCCCAAGCAAGCCGCGCGAGCCATCCGTGGCGTCCAGCTCGTCATAGTCCAAAAACGTGTGGGAGCGGAAGGCGACGTCGTTAGGCGAGAAATACTGCCTGGACAAGTCCATCAGCCCTTCCTCCATTTGCATACGCACATCCATATCCGAAATCAGGGAAACGTGCTTGACGCGCGTGTCGTTTTCCTGAAACGGCAGCGCCGCCGTGTAGTCGCCCGACGTCAAATACGACGCGTCGCGCGTGTTGGCGATGTCGCAGCCCGTCAGACAAAGACAAGCCAGCGCGGCCAGCGGCCAGCGTTTACGCTTTCGCATTGTCCACCTCCTGTTCGAATTGCTCCTCGCTCATTTGCGGCACCCCGAGCGCCTGCGCCTTGGCCAGCTTGCTGCCGGCGTCCTCGCCGTAAATGACATAGTCCGTCTTTTTCGAAACGGAACCCGCGACGTTGGCGCCAAGCGATTCGAGAATCTTTTTCGCTTCGTTGCGCGCCATCTTGAGCCTGCCGGTCAGCACCACCGTTTTTCCTGTGAAAACCGACTCTTTTTTCTCGACGCGCTCCTGCGTCATGTTCACGCCTTCCCGCTTCAAAAACTCGATCAGCTCGACGTTTTCCTGCTCCGAGAAATAGGCGCGGATGCTTTGCGCGGTGACGCCGCCAATAAACTTGACCGCGGCCAGCTCGTCTTCGCTGGCGGCGCGAATGGCGTCCATGCTGCCAAAGTGCTCCGCCAAAATCGCGGCTCCCTTCTTGCCGACCAGCCGGATGCCTAATCCAAAAAGCAAGTTGGCGAGAGGCCTTTTTTTGGACGCCTCGATGTGCTCCAGCAGCTTGTCGACGCCTTTTTGCGAATACCCCTTCTTTTCCAGCAGCTCTTCGCGGCGGCGATGCAGGCGGTAAATGTCCTCGATCGAGTTCAGGAAATGCCACTCGTGCAGCTGTTCGATCTTTTTGTCTCCGAGCGAGTCGATGTCCATAGCGTCGCGCGAGGCGAAATGGATCATGCTTTCGACGATACGGGCCGGGCAGTCCGGATTGATGCAAAAATGCTCGGCCTCCCCTTCGAGCCGGACAAGCTTGCTGCCGCACACCGGACAGTCGGTTGGATACTGGTAGGGGATCTGGGTGTCGTCGCGGCGCTCGGGCACGCTTTTGACGACTTCCGGAATGATTTCACCCGCTTTGCGGATGACGACGATGTCGTTGATTCGCAAGTCTTTGGACTTGATCATGTCCTCGTTGTGCAGCGTCGCTTTGGAAACGAGCGTGCCCGCCACGCGGACTGGTTCCAAAACGGCGTTGGGCGTGATCCGGCCGGTCCGGCCCACGCTGACGAAAATGTCCAGAAGGCGGGTTTGCACTTCTTCGGCCGGAAACTTGTACGCCGTCGCGTAGCGGGGCGCCTTGGCGGTAATGCCCATGCGCTGCTGGTCCTCGAGGTCGTTGAGCTTGATGACCATGCCGTCGATTTCGTACGGAAGCTCGCCGCGCTGCCGGCCGATTTCCTCGATGAAATCGTAAATCTCGTCGGCGGTTTTGCACACCTTGCGAATCGGATTGACGCGGAAGCCCATGTCTTTCATCGCGTCCAGCGCCGCTTCCTGCGTGCGCAAGCCAAAATCGCGGGCGTTTTGAAAATAATACCAGTACGCGTCGAGTTTGCGATGCAGGCAAACCGTCGAATCCAAATTGCGGATCGAGCCGGCGGCCGCGTTGCGCGGATTGGCGAACAGCGGCAAATGAAGCGTCGCCTGCAGCGTATTGAGGTTTTCAAAGCTCTTTTTCGGCATATACACTTCGCCGCGAACCTCGACGCGTTCCCTGGTGTCGATGTACATCGGAATGCTGGCGATGGTGCGCACGTTGTTAGAGACATCCTCCCCCGTCACGCCGTCCCCGCGCGTTACGGCGCGCACGAAGCGGCCGTTTTCGTATTCCAGCGACATGGCCAGTCCGTCGTACTTGCATTCGACGACAAATTCGGGGTCCTTCGCCTCCTTGGCGACGCGGTTGACAAATTCTTCGATTTCCTCTTTGTTGAAGACGTTGCCCAAAGAAAGCATGCGCTGGGCGTGGACGACTTTTTCAAACCCTTCCATGACCTGGCCGATAATGCGGCGGCTTGGCGAGTTGGGATCGTCCAGTTCCGGATGCTTTTCCTCCAAAGCGATGAGCTCCTGCATCAGGCGGTCGTATTCCTGGTCGCTGACGCTGGGCGCGTCGTTGTCGTAATATTCTATGGCGTATTTTTCCAGCAGCTTTCGCAGCTGTTCGATTCGTTGTTGTTCTGTCAGTTGTGTCCTCATTGTATTTCCACCTTGAACCTTAATTATACCACTAACGGACCGGTTCCATCATGCTTTATGGATCGAGGGATGCGACAAGTCGATTTTTTTGATGCCGAATTTGTGGCCAAACGCCACTTTGCCAACCGTCCCGTCGATGTCGACGACAACGCCCTGGCCGTACTTGTCGTGATCGACCACATCGCCCCGGCGGTATTTGCCGGCCGCTTTTTTATTTTTGGAAGACGGCGCGGCAACCGGCGCGCTTTGCCTGGCGTACGGCAGCTCCATCAAAAACCTCGATGGCGTTTTGAAGGTTTGAAGCACGTAGCTGAATCCGTTGCTCCATGTGACGACCAGGCTTTTTTTCGCGCGGGTCATCGCGACGTACAACAGCCGCCGCTCCTCCTCCAAAGCCCGTTTTCCTCCCTCGTCCAGCGAATGGCCGCTAGGAAAGATGCCGTCGTTGAGATCGACGACGAACACGACCGGAAACTCCAGCCCTTTGGAGGCGTGGACGGTCATCATCGTCACCCCGCCTTCGCCAGCGCCTTCCTGCTCTTTGTCGGTAAAGAGCGCGATATCCTGCAAATACTGTTCGAGCGTCGTGTTCGGATCGGCTTTGAGGGCGTCGGCGATATCGGAACGAAGCTCCATGATGTTTTCGAGCCGGTCTTCCTCTTTGGTCCCTTCCAGCATCGCTTTGTAGCCGCTGTTTTCCAGCAGCGCGTCAAACATCGCCAGCAGTCCGGACGCGTGCCGTATGGCTTTCAAGTCCTCGATCATGTCGTAAAACTTGACGAGCTTGGCGGTCGTCGACTTGGCGAACCCTTCCGGATGCGAGAGGACGTCGTACAAATTCAAATGCTCGGCCGACGCCTGCGCCCGGATTTTGTCGAGCGTCTTTTCCCCAATGCTTCGTTTGGGCACGTTGATGACCCGCGTCACGGCCAGATCGAGCGCGAAGCGGTCCGGATCGTCCTCGTCAACATCCGTGCAAAGCCGCAAATACGACAAGATGTCCTTGATTTCCTGCCGCTCGTAAAAGCGGATGCCGCCATAAATGCGGTACGGAAGGCCAATCGAGCGAAACGCCTTTTCAAAAGCGCGCGACAAGTAGTTGGAGCGATACAGAATGGCGATGTCGTTGTAGGCGACACCCTGCTTGTGGAATTCCTGGATCTTGCGGGCGACAAACAACGGCTCCTCGCTGTCTTCGATTGCCTCGTGGTACACGATGGGCTCGTCCTCCTCGCGGCTGGTGAACAGCTCCTTTTCGATGCGGTCCATGTTGTTGGCGATCAGCTGGTTGCTCGCCTCCAAAATGGAGCGGGTCGAACGGTAGTTCTCGTTAAGAATAATGGTGCGGCAAGGAACGAAATCCTGGTCGAAGCGCAAAATGATATCCACGCTGGCGCCCCGCCACGTGTAAATCGTCTGGTCGGGGTCGCCGACGACGCACACCCGGGTCGCGGGCGCGCAAAGCTGCCGGATGATGGAATACTGGATCGGATCGACGTCCTGGAACTCGTCGACGTGAATGTACTCCAGCCGGTTTTGCCATTTGTCGCGGATCGCCGGCTCCGTTTTGAGCAAGCGGTCTGTTTCCCAGAGCAAGTCGTCAAAATCCATCGCTTTCATTTCCTTGCGGGTCTTTTCGTAGTGCTCGTACAAGAAGGCGAACGTCTTGTGGTGCCGCCCGGCCAGCTTCTGGGCCTGCTCGACGGAGACGTCCGAGGACTTGTTGTTGGAAATATAGGAAATGACCGCGCCGGGCGCGGCTTCGCTTTTGTCGATGCCGTTTTCCTTGACGAGCCGGCGCAAAATGGACTTTTGATCGTCGGGATCGAGAATCGCGAACGATTTCGGGTAGCCGAGCGCCTGTCCGTCCTCGCGCAGGATGCGCACGCAAAGCGAGTGGATCGTCGAGATGCGCACATC
Organism: uncultured Dubosiella sp.; assembly: GCF_964018005.1. Classification (NCBI taxonomy): domain Bacteria; kingdom Bacillati; phylum Bacillota; class Erysipelotrichia; order Erysipelotrichales; family Erysipelotrichaceae; genus Dubosiella; species uncultured Dubosiella sp. The sequence continues at coordinate 46,053 of NZ_CAXHOA010000009.1, read as the reverse complement.
CGAAGCGACATCGCCAATCATGGCGCGCAACCGCTCTTTCATCTCGTTGGCGGCTTTGTTCGTGAACGTGATGGCCATGATGCGCCATGGCAGGATGCCGACTTCGTTGATCAAGTACGCGATGCGGGCCATCAGGACGCGGGTTTTTCCCGATCCGGCGCCGGCGATGATGCGCACGTGCTCGTCGATCGTCGTCGCGGCTTCGCGCTGCGGCTCGTTTAATGTATGTAAACTTGTTTCAAGCATAATTTATCACCGTTCTTCATTTTACCATACTTCATGGTTTCGCTCGGGAAATTCTTGGATTTGTCCGAATCCGCCCCGGTTTCCCGTTTCGGAATTTTCTTTTGGGTGCAAAGATGGTACTATAAACTTGGTGATTTTATGAAAAAAGTGAAAAAGAAGGACGTATCCGTCCTGAATCAACCCCCTATAGATACGACACCGAAGAAACCGAAAACGCCGAAAAAATGGCTGGACTGGATCGAATGGGTCCTGGCTTTGGCCGTGACGGTCTTTTTGCTGTTTTGTCTATATCGTTTGAGCATGTTCGAACTGCAAATCGTGCTCAGCATTGCCGGCGTCCTGCTCGCTTTCGTTTTGATTTTGCTCATTTTGCTGATCAAGCGAAAAAGCGGCGGCTGGAAAGCGACGCTGTATCGAATCGTCCTGCTGCTGTATATCGCGGGGGCCGGTTTTGGCGCCTACACGCTCAACAACACGTACGTGACGCTCAACGACATCACGTCCGCCAGACAAAGCGTGATCCAGATCGACTTGCTCACGAAAGCCGATTCCAGTCTGGATTCCGTCGAGGATTTCGCCAAAAAGAAAATCGGCTACTCGAACCACGCGGACTCGTTTGCGTCCAGCGCGGCGATGGCGGACATCAACACGCAAACCGCCACGGTCGAGTACGTGGACATGAACGACTACCAGCAACTGTACGAGAAGCTGCAGGCCGGCGAGATCGACGGCCTGCTCATTCCGCACAACCGGATCTCGCTGCTGCGCGAGGAGTACAAGTCGATTGAAAAGGACACCAAGACGATCGAGACGTTCAAGGCCGAGCGCGAAATCACGCCGGTGACGTCGAACATCGACATTTCCAAAGAGCCGTTTGTCGTCTACGTGGCCGGCATCGACGAAGGGGACGATCCTTCGATCGACGCGCGCAGCGACGTCAACATTCTCGTGATGGTGGATCCGCAAAACAACCAGATGACGACGGTGTCGATTCCGCGCGACAGCTACGTGCCTAATCCCGCTTTGGAAAACGGGTCGGACAAGCTGACGCATTTGGGCAACGACGGCGCCCTCAACAGCATGGAGGGCATCGAGGAGGCGTTTGGCATCGACATCGACTACTACGCCAAGGTGAACTTCCAGTCGCTCATCCATATCGTGGACGCGCTGGGCGGCGTGGACGTGGATGTCAAAATCGACTTCAACGAGCAAGACGAGAACCGCAGCTTTAAAAAGAGCGACAAGATTTATTTGAAAAAGGGAATGCAGACGCTCAACGGCAAAGAGGCGCTCGCCTACGCCCGCCACCGCAAGACGGAAGGCTATGGCACGACGGGTCGCGAAAACGCCCAGCAGCAAATCATTCAGGCGATCATGAAAAAGCTGACGACGGCCGAAGGCATTTCCCACATCAACGACTTGATGAATGTCGCCAGCAAATACGTGGCGACCAACATGCCGCTTTCGGCCATCCAGTCGTTCGTTTCCAAACAGCTGCGCGACGTGAAGCCGTGGAGCGTGGATTCGATCACACTCAAGGGCGGAACGGACGCGACGCTGACGACCGTCTCGATGCCAAGTCTGCCGCTGAGCTGCTACTTGCTCAGTCCTGGCGACATCGTGAAAGTGTACAACGCCTACCAGCGCATGTACGACTCGTCGCCGATGAAAAACTTCGCGTTCAACTTGAGCACGAACCCGCAATGCACGATCAAATACCCGAAAGATCAAAGCGTCAGCGAGTTCATGATTACGAGCGCCGCGGCCGACCGCCTCAACCCGTACAGCGTGTACTACGGCATCGACCGGGTGGATTCTTCCAACGCGGGGGCTTCCGAACAGCGGGCGCAAACCAACAACATTGAAATCGTCGTTCCGCAAGCGCCGGTTTACGATTATTACGTCCCTTCCCAGCCGGACTATGTGCCGGACACGGGAGGCGAAAACACGGGCTCGAGCGAGCCGGTCACGCCGCCGGCCACCGATCCGGGCACGGGCGATGGAGATGGAACGACAACCACGCCGCCATCCACCGATCCGGGCACGGGCGATGGGGGTGGAACGACGACGCCACCAGCCACCGATCCGGGTACGGGCGATAATGGCGGTTCCACGACACCATCCGAACCGGTCACGCCGCCGGCGGATACCGGAACAGCGGAATAGAAAAAAATGGATAAAAAAGATCCCGGCAGGATTTCCTGTCGGGATTTTCTTGTGTCGCTTCACTCGTCGGCGAGCTTTTCCCCTTCGGCGAGGAACGTTTCGTAGTCGATTTTGTTGCGAATCGTCTGCATGTGGGTGTCGAGCAGCGAGCTGATTTCCGCGCACTGGAACAAATGTTCCGAAAGCGACTCGACGAGTTCGTTGGACAAGTCCTTTTTGTAGCGCATCTGGTGTTCGAGCGAGGCCCAGAACTCCATCGCGATCGTGCGTAGCTGCACTTCGACTTTCATCATTTTCTTTTCATGCATCAAAAAGATGGGCGTCTCCACGATTAGATGGAGCGAGCGGTAGCCATTGGGCTTGGGGTGGCGGATATAGTCCTTCTTTTTGACGAGCCGCACGTCGTCCTGTTCCAAAAACGCCTTGGCGAGCCGGTCGATGTCGTCGATAAACGAGCAGACGACGCGCACGCCGGCCACGTCGAGCACTTCGTTTTCGATGTTTTCCTTCGTGAGCGCGAGGCCTTTGCGCTGGAGCTTGTTCGTGATGCTTTGGGGCGACTTGAGCCGCGTCTGGATGTCGTTGATGGGATTGCGGTCGTTTAGAAGCGCGCATTCATCCGCTAAAATCTGGAACTTCGTTTCCACTTCGCGTAAAGCCGAACGATAATACGTCATCCACGTCAAAAACTCCTGCGACTTGGCCTGGAATTTTTCCAGGATCTCAGGATTGGGCTTTTCAATGTCCCGTTCCCATTTTTCCTTCCATGTTGTCATTTCTCTTTCCTGAACTTTCCTTTTCTTTATTCACTCATAAAACCGCTTTGGCGAACGCATTGTTTCAAATACGGAATTTCCCGCTCGGAAACCGCCACATCGTGGAAGTAGAGCGTGCGGTTGTCGTAACGAAGCATCGCTTCCAAAACGTAGTAGCCGTCTTCCATCCAGTCGTCGAACCAGATGCTTTTGCCATCCACCAGCTCGGGCTCCTGTTCCTCGAGCGCCTTTCGATTCGTCACGATGTCCGGGTGCGTGCTGGCCTGGATGAGCCACGACCACTGCCCGTCGTCGGTATACGGTGCCATGAGATTGACCGATTTCGTAATGGGGTCATAGCTTCGTTCCGCGGCGCCGGGCGCGACGATTCTGGCGTCGTCGAACAAATGGTATACGTCTTCGGTTCGGTACTGGATCGCGTCCTTTTCCATTTTTGGCGCGTCTTTGAGCTTGTTTTCCCGGCCAAGCAAGTCGACCAGCTCGGTGTATTCCTTGACGGGAAGCGGCAGCTCCGGATCTTTTTCATGGGCGATTTCCAAGTCGTCGCACACTTCGTTGGCGACTTTTTTCGTCTGCTCGTTCATGTTCGTGTAGGCGCCCACGCCTTCTTTGGCCAGTAGCGTCAAGGCCGCGTTGCGGTAAAACCGGGCGTCCCGGTCCCAGTCGTTCCATACGTAAAACGCGTCCATCAAATCGTGCAGCTCCTTGTGCATGAACGTGTCGCGGTCCATGTCGCCAATCGAAGTCAGCACGCGGTTTTCCTTTTCCATAGGCAAAAAGTACGTTTCGTCGTACAAGTAGTTTTTTTGGCGAAACGCGGGATCGGTCAGCAGCAGCTTGCGTATGTAGTCGAGCTCGTTTTCATACACATGATGCAGGCGGTGGAAATCCTCGTCATTGGCGTACTCCAAATCGTCGATCAGCTCGTACTCGCCGGGCACTTCCTCCTCGATGTCTTTGAACAAGTCGACGACAAACGCGTGGAAGCCCGCGCCGGCGTGGCGGGTGTTGGCGGTCATGACCATCGTCATGTCGTCTTCGGTCACGACGATTTTCCCTTGCGGACACACGAGGATCTCGACGCTGGCGCCCCGGTCCTCGATTTGCACGCCTTCGCGCTCGCACAAGGCGCCGAGCACTTCATACAGTTCATTCATTTCTTTTTCATTGCGGTCTTTGCATATGAGTTGTACATACATTTTTCTATTCCTCCAAAAAAAGACACCGAAGTGTCTTGTATCATTCCACGGCAATCATACGATACACATCTTTGGGCTCGCCCGCTTCCTTCGTGCTCGTCACATCCGAGCCCGGAACGTAGTGGACGTCCTTCATTTTTATCATCGTACATTTCGCGTTCGTTTTAAAGTTGGACGCTTCGCTGCTGTCGGCGTATTCCATCGCGGCGTTCATCGTGTAGCCGTCGTACTCTTTGTCAAGATACGACACTTTGGCCGGCGCCATGTCGGTGAGCTTGACGTTCACGACTTGCGGCAGCGCCGCTTTTCCCTCGTTCGTTAAAATCTGGGCGTAGTTGTTGTAGTAGTAGTATTTGGCGTATTCGGAAAACGCTTCGACGCTGGCGGAAGGAATGTAGTCCAGTCCGCCAATGTCGCCGTCGTTGTCTTTGTTGGACAGCGTGAAGAAATCGGCGAGAAACGCCTTCGCGACGGCTTCGGCTTGTTTTTGGTCCGCCGCCCCCAGCGTGGCGGTGACGTCGTCGTACGTCTTGGCGATGTACTGGGTCGGATCCTCGGGCGCCCAATACGTGTCGTTTTCCTTCACGGTGTACTTGACGGCCTTTTCCTCCGTCTTTTCGCGATCGGCTTGTTTGCCGCTAGAACACGCGCTTAGCGGCATGGCGAAGGCGAGCAGGCCGGCCAGCACAAAAGCGCGCGTATATTTACAAATTGCATTCATTGTGGTTCCTCATCTCTAATCAAGTCCTAGTATACCACATGCGCGCACCCAAGACTATGGTGGCCAAAAACGAATCCCTTCTTTCTTCCACAGCGATTGTTTAGGCTTTTGGGGGCGTTTCGAGTATAATGAAAGCGACGCAAAGGAGCTGTTTTATGAATCAAATCGCAAAGGACTGGGTCGATTACGAAGTCATCGACACCGGCAATAAAGAAAAGCTGGAACGCTGGAACGACGTCGTGCTGCGCCGTCCCGATCCGGTCGCCATCTGGCCGATCGAGCAGGAAACGCCATGGAACAAGGCGGACGCCGTCTACCATCGTTCCAACAAGGGCGGCGGCAGCTGGGAATACAAAAAACAATTAAAAGAGGAATGGACGATCGCGTACAAAGACTTGCGGTTCAAGATTTCCCCGACCGGCTTCAAGCACACAGGCCTGTTTCCTGAGCAGGCAAGCAACTGGGATTTTATGATGGACACGATTCGAAAGGCGGAAAAAAACGGCAGAAAGGACATCAAGATCCTCAACCTGTTCGCCTACACGGGCGGCGCGACGATGGCGTGCGCCAAAGCGGGCGCGGCGGAAGTCGTGCACGTGGACGCATCCAAAGGCATCAACGAATGGGCCAAGGAAAACATGCGCCTCAACCACCTCGAAGACCATACGATCCGCTTTATCGTGGACGACGTGCTGAAATTCATCCAGCGCGAGATCCGTCGCGGACGCAAGTACGACGGCATCGTCATGGATCCGCCAAGTTACGGGCGCGGGCCGAAAAACGAAGTGTGGAAGCTGGAAAACCAGCTGTACGAGCTCGTGAGCGAGGCGGCCAAGCTGCTCAGCGACGATCCGTTGTTTTTGATTGTCAACTGCTACACGACGGGCTTTTCGCTTTGCACGCTCGACGAGGTGCTCAAGCGGGCCATCAAACAAAAGGGAGAAATCGAAGTGGGGGAAAACCTGCTCCCGGTTACGACCAACGAGGGCGTTCTGCCGTGCGGCATCTTCGGGCGCTGGACACCGGACAAGAAATAGACAAAAAGGAGCAAAAAACGCTCCTTTTTTCTATCTCATTTTTTGTATAGACTCAAAAACAAATACATCAAATCGGCGACGACGAAGCCGATGGCCGCGTACCCGAACCACGCGCCAGACAGGCGGGTTTGAAAGAAAATACAGCCAAGCTGAAACAGTAAAATTCCTTGCACGATCAAAGCCAAAATCGAAAAGAAGCGACGAACCACCCTTTTAGCCGATGGGTTTCCAGAAGCAAAAAACCGATATTGGAAAATTTGAATTTCCCCGCTTCGCTTCCACTTTCCAAGCCGATTTTTTGGAACAAAACCGATAATCCCATAAGCAATCCGTAAAGCAGGAAAACAAACGCCGAATTTTGAAGATCGCCTTGTTCGGACATTCCAATCAAATACAAATGGATCGGCTTACCAAAATTCAATATGAAAATCAGCAGGGCGAGTCCTGTGTTCAATATTCCAATCATCTTTAGTGCTTTTGTCATTTTACGCTCTCCTTTCCTTCTAAAAAAATTCCTTGTTTTTATGGCGTAATGATACAATATATATGTATTTATGTCTATGTTCTTTTTGAGCAAAACAAAGATAAAAAAGAAAGAATTTCAATATATAATATATAAACAAAAGGAAGAAACGATTCAAAGATGAAAATAAACACAGCCTTTTATCCGTTATACACGCAGTATTTACGGCAATACTATGAAATTTCCCAGAAAGATTTAGCGAAAAACACCGGAATCAGCAACTCTTCTTTGAGCAAAATCGAGGCCGGCAAACAAGAAATGGATGACGCGACGTTTAAAAAAGCCATTTCTTTTTTTGAAAATCTTGATCCTGATTTTCATTTTTCATTTGATCTCTCTTTAGTGGATCATGCAGACGCGTTTGTCTTCAAATGCATTCAGTCTTTGATTTTTGTCACTTACCCTTCTTCTATGTATGAAATAGAGAATTTTATTGATCATTCACAATACAGGGATTCCTTCGCCTTCTTTCATTATTTGGTAGTTCAAAATATATACGAATGCATTCAGGAAAAAGACTGTATGGAATCCACTCAATATTTGATTGATTCAAATTTTTTTGTCGACCCTCGATACTATGCCCTTTTATATGACATAAACGGTGCTTCCGGTTCCCTTAAAAACGATCAAATGTTTATGAGACAAATTCAGTCTTTCCAAAAAGCACTTGGTTTTTGTCATGGAGCAAATTGTGATGGCCTACGCGGACTGATTCTTTACCATCTCATTCTTATTTATAAACAATATAAATGTTTAGGCGCTTTTCAATATTTAGAAGAATGCGAACACAGTCTGGAAAAAGCGGGCGCTTATCGTCGATTACTTTATGCGAAGCTAAACAAAGGAAATTTTTATATAAAGCTAGGTCTCTATCCTCTAGCTCAGGAAATATATAGGAATCTTGAACATTCTCAATCTCAAATTGATGAAAAAGAAATAATTTCTAGAATTTGCGCGAGCTCTTCCTGGTGTTCCCTCCTGCAAGGGAAATACGAAGAAGCGATAGAGAAAGCCCGAAAAGCGGAACGATTAGGCAGCCGGTTTCCCGATATTTATATCACCTTCGCGTATGGCTACTACAAACTAGGGGATATCCAATCGGCCAGACAGTCGATTACTCGTTTTCGACATTCTTTTTCATCCGACCCTCGTGTGAATTTCATCAACTCGTTTTTCACCATTTTGGAACGTATAATGGATGATAAAAACGTGCCGGATTATTTGATTGAGCGACTTTTTAAAAAACTGCCCGATTTTCGGGATGTGGAACTCGAGATGGTTTTGTATCCCCTGCTATCGGACTACTATTGTTCCCTGGGTTCGTTTCAGGAAGCGTATCGCATACAAAAACGCTGGAATGACTATTTGCAGTTTGCGAATCTTTAAAAGAAAAAACAATTCGCCGCCTTTATCTATCAAATTATTTTCGCATAGGACTTTGCCAGAAGAAGATCTTGCATAGTAAAATATAAACAAATCGAGAAACGCGATAGCCCAAATAAGGAGGAATGAAGATGCCATTTACTGAAATATGTATTTATCAAGTCAAACCGCAAAAGGTGGAAGAATTTGAGGCTCTGATGCTTGAAGTCAAAAGCCTTTTGGAAAAACAAGAAGGATTGCTTTTGCTTCGATTCGCCAAAAGAGGATATCGTATCGACATGGAGCAAATTAAGGAAGGTCTTCCGCCACTTCAAATCAAACGAATTGTAAAAAGCGTGAAATATATGCTGTACTGGGAATTTGACACGAAAGAAAACTACGGCATTGCGCAAAAAAAGCTTTATGACAGCTATTGGAAATCCATTGAAAAATGTTTAATCGCTCCTCACGACAAATATTTAGGCGAGCGCTTATTTTAAGAATCGAATCGCATACAAAAACGTGATTTTGGTTGCGCAAAATCACGTTTTCATTTCCTCCCGTATTTCCATTAAGGCAAAACCAAGCCGGTTTTCCCCTTTCCAGCGTCGCATGTCGAAACGGTTGGGATCGTGCATGGACAAGCCAATTCCCCATACCCGGTCTTTTACGGCGCACTCCACAATGATCTGATCGCCCGTTTCCAAATGGTGTCGTCATAGCCTTCCACTTCCCGTCCAAGCCGTTTGATTTGCGCGGGATCGCTGGATGCCAAAATCAAATCGGCCCGCTTTTGGTCGTGAAAGCGAATGGCCTTGTTCCACATCATGTATTGTTCGACCGATGTAAAGGTTTGTCCATTCTCGGCAAAATTTGACTCATACCAGTTGGCTAAATAGCCGTTGGGCTCATCCACATTGTGAAAACAAATCATGCTGGTTTCCTCCAACCTTATCCACGGCTAGACGCAAATCGAGATCATGCACTCCCGGGTACGCTTTTTTCAAAAAATCAAAGGGAACTTGACGAATGGTTTCTTCACTGGACAATTTGTTTTCCCATTGAAACAGCGCGTAAAATTCTCCCATCCATTCAGGGACAAATCCAAAAAGAGTTTTCCCTTTTTTCACTTTATAGCCATCCGCCTTTTGAAAATATTCCCACAAAGTCACTGGATCCATTGTGTTTACGTACGGCTGCCCATCGTCAATAAATCGACGGGTCTTGCTTTTCATATACGTTTCCACAAAATTTTTGAAAATCGGCTTCGGGAAATGTCTCCGCCACATACTCGAATAATTTTCCTTGGGTTTCCACCACATCGTCTAAGTAAACTTCTGCATAAGGTTTCATATTTTCTCCTTCAATACATCGCTAAATACATGCGTAACGGTATTTCGATCGGATTCAATCAGCTCTTTCATCTTTCTTCGAGCCTCTTGATCCCGCTGTGAATATTTCGCATTGAATATTTCAAAAGGAACTTCAATCCCTTCTTGTTTAAGAATCTTTTTTTCTTTTTTAAGATATCATGCTTTCTAAATTCCTACAAAAAATACAGTTTCTCCTATTGAGAAGTCCGATCAATAAAAAACATACGTTTTGTCACGTTTTTCCCATCTTCTCCAACAACAACGTTTCCAGCGCCTTGGGCACATGCCTGGCGCTACGCACCGCCAGCAAGCCGTTTTCCTTCAGCCTCTCGATCGGAAACTCGTCGTCGTACCGTTTGATTTTCCTTAGCTTCATTCGTTTGGCTTTCTCGTCGGCTTCCACGACCTGACACGCGAACCGGATTTTCTGAATCGGCGCGCTCAAATAAATAAACACCAGATCGCCCTTTTGCATGCTCGCCTTGCGATGCCACGTGATCGTGTCGCTTTCCCTGAACGCTTTTTCCACATCGTACACGCTCGGCTTGGATGGAATGACCCAGCTTTTCGCGCTCGTCTGCGTCAGCCTGTGACTCTCCCCGACCCGCTCCATGATCTCGATATCCGGCAAGGTGTCATCGAGCCGGATCGAGATCCAGTACGTCTTGTTCATATGGTACGCCGGCTCGTATCCTTCTCGTTCCAGCAGCGTTTTCACACGCTCCTTGTCCAGCTTCACGTTCAATAACGTCGTTTTGTCCTTGCGCGCCAGCACGATGCCATACCACTTGTCGTTGTCCGGGTTGCGAAAGACGCCCGTCTGCTCGTCGTTCTTGAACAAAAATTGCGGCTCGTCGCCATACGCCTCCAAAATACGATGTGCGATCCGGTTCGCCTGCGCGTTGTCGAACCACACGTCCTCGAAGGCTTCCTGCGCGATTGTCTTCAACACCCGCTCGATTTCCTCCTTCATGCGCAGCGCGAACTCCCCGTCCGTCACTTTGTAGCCGATGTACTCCTCGCCAAACGCCACGTCCAACACGTGAAACGACGGGACTTCGTTTTCGACGCGCACGACAAGCTCAAAGTCGCCCGCCATAATTGGCACGCGCTTTTCCCACACTCCGTTTTTGTTTTCAAAGCCAGCCTCTTCCAGTTTGGATCCAACCGGCCGCTTCCTTCTCCATGCTTGTTCCATAGTTTTACTCTACCAAATTCCACCCAAAAGAAAAGACCGGTTTCCCGATCTTTGTGCTCTTATTGCGCCGCCTGCACAGTGTCGCCAAAGTTTTCCGCGATAAACGCCTTGATGTCATCCGACTTCAGCACTTTGACAAGCTCCTGCACCGCTTCGTTGTCCTTGTTGCTTTCTTTGACCGCGATCACGTTGGCGTACAGTTTCGCCGCGTCGCTGTCGGCCGCCTCCTGCGCGCGTAAGGAATCCGTGATATCCGCGTCCAGCGCGTAGTTTCCATTCACGACAATAACATCCGCGTCCTGCAGTCTTGCCGGAATTTGATCCGCCGCGATCTCGACGATTTCCACGTTTTTCGGATTGTCCTTAATGTCGGCCACCGTCGCCTTGTCGATCGTCGCATCGTCGTTAAGCGTGATAATGCCCAGATCCTGCAGCAATAGCAGCGCTCTGGCCTCGTTGGTCGCGTCGTTTGGCACGACGATTTGCGCGCCCTCGTTCAAGTTGTCCAAATTGACCTCTTCCACTTCTTGCGAGTACACGCCCATTGGCTCGTAGTGGATCGAGCCCGCGCTCACCAGGTAGCCGTCGTCGCCTTCAGCCAGGTTGCTGTCGGCGTTATAGCTGTCCAAATACGGCTGGTGCTGGAAATAGTTGGCATCCAGCGAGCCGTCGCTCGTCGACGGGTTGATGTTTGGATAATCGGAAAATTCCGTAATGTTCAGCGTGTAGCCGTCTTTTTCCATGATCTTTTTCGCCTCTTCCAAAATCACCACGTGCGGCGACGTCGTCGCGCCCACGTTGATCGTCTTCGATTCCGCGTCGCTTCCGCCTTCGCTTGATCCGCAAGCCGTCAAAGCCAAAGCCAGTCCGGCGGCAGCCGCCAGTTTGAAAAATTTGTTCATCTCATTGTCCTCCTCTGTTGTTTTCTTAAAACTCAATGGGTCGTTTTTTCGACCAGTTTATTACCAATCGACTGAATAATCGAAATGATAATCAAAATCACGATCACAACCGTGTACGTGATGTCGTACATGTTGCGCTGTCCGTAGCGGATGGCCATGTCGCCCAGTCCGCCGGCTCCAACCGCGCCCACGATCGCGATCTGCCCAATCAAGGCGATCAGCGTGATCGTGATGCCGCGAATCATACCCGGAATGTTCTCATGCAAGTACACCTGGAAGATGATTTGCATCGGGGACATCCCCATCGAAATGCTCGCCTCGATGATGCCGTCGTCGATTTCCATCATCGCCGACTCCATCTGCCGGGCCATGAACGGAATCGTCCCGACCACAAGCGGCACGAGCGCGCCGTTGATGCCAATCGTCGTGTTGAAAATCAAACGCGACAGGAAGTAAAGCATCGGCACCAAAATGATAAACGGAATCGCCCGGAACAAGTTGATGATCTTGTCCAGCACGAAGAACACCACCTTGTTTTCCAAAATCCCGCCCTTGCGCGTCACGACGATGACGACGCCAAGAATGAGTCCAAGCACGAGCGAAATGATGCCCGAGTACGCCAGCATGACAAGCGTGTCCACGATCGCCTTCGGAAACTGGTGGGCGTACTTCACGACGTTTGGAATGAAATCAATCAATATGTCCACGTTTCAACACCTCCACATAAACGCCTTCCTCGCGGCAGCGCTCCAGCGCCTCCTTGATCTTGCCATCCTCGCCGGTAAACACGGTCACCAGCGTGCCCAGCGGCGCGTCCTTGATGACTTCCACGTTGCCAAAGACGATCGAGCAGTCGACGCCGTAGTTTCGCGAAATTTGCGAAATGAGCGCCTCCTTCGTATTTGCCGACGTGTATTTAAGCCGGACAAGCTGCTGGTTCGGCTCGAGCTGCGTCAGCGGATGCTTCTGGGCGATCAGCTCGTTGATCTTGTTCGAATTGTTCGTCGTATTGATAAAGTTTTGCGTGATCTCTTCGATCGGGTTGACGAAAATCGGCACGATGTCGTTTTTCTCGACGACGCGCCCGTTTTCCATGACCGCCACCCGGTCGCAAATTTCCTTGACGACCAGCATCTCGTGCGTGATCATCACGACCGTGATGTTCATTTCCTTGTTCACCTTTTTAATGAGCTTTAAAATGCTTTGCGTCGTCTGCGGATCCAGCGCGCTGGTCGCCTCGTCGCACAGCAGCACCTTCGGGTCGCTCGCCAGCGCCCTGGCAATCGCCACGCGCTGCTTTTGCCCGCCCGACAGCTGCGACGGGTACGAGTCCTTGCGCTCCACAAGGTCGATGAGCTCCAGCAGCTCGATGACCTTGCGGTCGATTTCCTTTTTATCCTTTTTCATCATCCGCAGCGGCAGGGCGATGTTTTCGTAAATCGTCTTCGCCCGCAGCAAATTGAAATGCTGAAAGATCATGCCCATTTTCTGACGCTCGGCCCGCAGCTCCGAAGGGGAAAGCTCAAGCAGGTTTTTGCCGTCGAAAATGACCTTGCCGTCTTCCGGCCGCTCCAGAAGGTTGATGCAGCGCACCAGCGTCGATTTCCCGGCCCCGGAAAACCCGATGATGCCGTAAATCTGCCCTTCCTTGATATCCAGACTGACATCCTTGACCGCGTGGACATCGCCATCCTTCGTTTGAAATGTCTTTGTGACATGTTCGAGTCGGATCATTGTATCCATCCTTTCCAAAAAAAAACTTCCGCCCGCATAGGGCGAAAGTGAATTTCGCGTTACCACCTATTTTCGTCCTCTCCTCGCGGAAAAGACCTCCTCAAGTACAACCATACTCTATCACGATAACGGGCGAAACCGTCGCGACCTACATTTCGATCACGCAACTCCAAGACCATGTTCATCCAACGCTTCACGCTTTCTTCCACCAGCCGAAAGCTCTCTATCCATCCGGGTTGGACTACTCTTCTTTTCAACATCAATTTGTAGTTAGATATTAACAGTTTTACAAAATCATGTCAAAGACTTTCTGAAAAAATTTTCAGCACCGCAATATCTCCGGATAAAACTGAATGCCGCTCTTGATCATCCGGTGGATGCCCTGCTTGCCAACCTGGGAAAAATACTCCTCGATCGTCGGCGCTCCTAGCACAAGCAAATCGCCCTGCCGGCCTTTTTCGATCACGCCCAAATCGCGCAAGCCAAACTCCCAGGCCGGGTTGCACGTCATCGCCCGCAGCAAATCGCTCGCCCCGACACCCCGGTACACGTAAAGCACGAACGCGAGCGGCTGCATCGAGTACATCTTGTGCGGCAGGGAGTTCATCCCGCACGACAACAAAAACGGAATGCGGATCTTCTCGTCCGGAATGCCTTGAATGACCGGCATCCGCGGGTTGTGCCTGGACGTCAGCACTTCCTGAAACAGCTCCTTTCGCCGCATCGAAGGGTCTTTACTGATGAGCGTCAGGATCCCGTTCATCCGCATCGCGTACAAGGCGTCCGACACCTTGCGCATCCGGTCCCCGTCCAGCTCGTCGAGCGGACTGTTGAAATGGCAGTCGATAAACGCCGGCACGACGCATTCCCCGCGCGCGTCCAAGACCCGCGTCGCGTCGTCGATCCATTTCTTAGGATCGTGATGGCCGAAATCAATGATCTTATCATGGTGAAGCGCGATAAAAGCATGATGTTCGATTCGATTCTTTTGATTGCATGTATATAGATTTTCTATATTTTTTATTAAAAGAGTTGCTTTCATACGTTCTCCTTTTTTATAATTGGCAAAAGAAATGGGGGATTTAATGCTTTGGAAATTCAAAAAACGGCCCGTCGTCGTGACCGTTCACGGATTTGGCGCCCGCACATCGCACGAAATGGATGATTTGGCCGCCTTCCTAAAACAAAACCACTACGACGTCGTTCAATTCAATTTATACGATATCAACGATCCGACCGACGCGAACATCAAGGCGTGGATCGAACGCGCCGAGCAGGCGCTCCAAAACGCGTTTCGCAAAACCGACGAAGTGTATTTGCTCGGGTTCAGCATGGGCGGCGTGATCGCCAGCTATCTGGCCACGCTCTTTCCCGTCAAATGCCTGATCCTCGTGGCGCCGGCTTTCCACTACATCAATTTGCAGATGGCCAAGACCGCGACCAAAAAGACGTTTTCATCTTCGTCCTCTTCCAGCAAGGTGTCGCCAAGCCGCGCCCAGACAAAGGCCTTCACCGAAATCGTCAACATGTACAAGGAGTCCATCGCGCACATCGAATGCCCCGTCCTTATCCTGCATGGCACAAAGGACGAGGTCATCGACTATTCCAGCTCGGTTTCCGAATACAAGCGCATTCCGCACGAGCGCAAGCGTCTGCTCCTTGTCGAAGGCGCGCCGCACCGCATGCTTTACACGAAAGCGTTCGAAAACACCGCGTTTCAAATCATTCTCGCCATGCTTCAGGGAAAGCTACTCTAGCTTTCCCTTTTTTTAGCGATACTGCTCCAGCAGCCGCAGTTTGAGATCCAGCAGTTTTTCCGACAAGTCCACATAGTATTCCTGCGGAAAGGCGAATCGTTTGATCTCGTCCCAAATCGTGTCCAGCTCGCTCTTGCTGTAGGCGCGAACCGCCTCCAGCGACGGCAAGTCGTACACCAGCTCGCCCGCCTTGAAAACCGGAACGAGCAGCGGACGCACATCGTATGTCCCGCCCGGAATGACTTTGTACTTCCACCGGTTCATCGGATGGAAAATCCGCAAATCCGCATTTGTATCAATCGTTTCCTCTTGCAGCGTCATCAAATCCGCGATCGCCATCTTCGTTTCCCGATCGTAAATACGATACAAGTCTTTCACACCCGGATTCGTCACCTTGCCCACGTTGTCGCTAATCTTGATTTTCGGAATCCACCGCCCGTCTTCCTTGATGGCGACCATCTTGTACACGCCGCCAAACACCGGCGAATTTTTAGAGCAAATCAAATTCTCGCCCACGCCAAACGCATCGATTTTCGCGCCCTGCTGGCGAATGAGCGACTCGATCACGTACTCGTCCAGCGAGTTGGACACGACAATGGCGCAATCCTCCATGCCCGCCGCGTCCAGTCTGGCCCGCACTTTCTTTGACAAATACGCCATGTCGCCGCTGTCGATCCGCACCCCTTTGAGCCGGTACCCGTTCGGTTCCAAATAGTCCTTCGCCACTTTGATCGCGTTCTCGATGCCCGATTTCAGCGTCGAGTACGTGTCGATGAGCAGCGTGCACGCGTCTGGATACGTCTTGGCGTAATACAAAAACGCGTCGTACTCGCTTGGAAAGCTTTGAATGAACGAATGCGCCATCGTTCCCAGCACCGGAATTTGGAACTTCTCGCCGGCGTACGTCGTCGCCGATCCCGCGCATCCGGCAATATACGCCGCCCGCGCACCGTAAATGGCCGCGTCGAAATTGTGGGCGCGCCGGGCGCCAAACTCCATGACGGCCCGTCCCTCGGCGGCCTGCACGATGCGGCGCGCCTTGGTCGCAATCAGCGTCTGGTGGTTGAGCGCGAGCAAAATCGCCGTTTCCACAAGCTGCGCCTCGATGATCTTGGCCCGCACGCGAATGAGCGGCTCATGCGGAAACACCGGCGTCCCTTCCGGAATCGCGTCGATGTCCCCGGTAAAGCGCACCGTGGACAAATACTCTAAAAATTCCGGGCTGAACTGGCCCAGACTCGCCAAATACTCGATGTCGCTTTTCGAAAAGTGGAGATTTTTCACGTATTCCACGACTTGTTCGAGTCCGGCCAGCACGCAAAGGCCTCCGTCATCCGGATTTTTCCGGTAAAATAAGTCGAAAACGACTTCGAGATCTTTGTTTTGATTAAAATAGCATTGACTCATCGTCAACTCGTAAAAGTCCATGACCAACGTCAGGTTTCTTGGTTCATCCATTGTTTAGTCCTCGATTCTTTCCGGAACCACGATTCCGTTGGCCGCCATGTTCGCCAGCGCCATCGCGTTCCACGCTTCGGCCTCGTGGGTTCCATCGAGATGAAACGTTTCCACGGCGTTGGCCGGCACGATGACCCGGTGGTTTCGATCGTCGTTTTCATTCAAATAGCTTTGTAGCGAAAGCGCGAACTGAAGCACGCACAAATCCGTGCAGCACCCCGTGATCACAAAATCGCGGTACGTTTCCAAAAGCTCCGGAAGCCGCTGTTGAAACGCCGGCGCCATGAACGTGTTCGTGCTGTTTTTAGGCAGCACGTCCCGGGCGTATGGCGACAAGGCGTCGATCACCGCCGCCTCATGACTGTCCTGCACGCAATGGGGCGGATACGCCGCGAACTCGCGCGCGTCGCCCGTATGGCTGTCGCACACAAAAACGGCTGGATAGCCTTTGTCCCGGATCAGTTTTTCGATCGCCGGGACGATCGTTTCGATTCGTTTATCGCTCAACGCTCCTTCGTGTAAGAACCCGTTGACCATGTCCACGACGAACACGACCGGTTTGTCCAGCGAAAGCGCGGTTTCTTTTTTTCTATTTTCTTTTGTCATTTCTGACCTCTTTTCCGTGCCTCAATTATAACATAGAAAAGGAAGTTCCAAGAACTTCCTTCCGTGTCAAATTATTCTTCCGAGGCCGCTTCCCCGTCTTTTTTCGCTTCGTCTTCCTCGATCGCCATTTCCAGCGTGTCGTCGACTTGCGGGTTCATGGACGCTTTCAAACGCGTTTCCAGCTCCTCTTTCAGTTCCGGATGCGTTTTGATATACTCCTTGGCCGCTTCCTTTCCCTGTCCGACTTTCTCGCCTTCGTACGAGTACCAGGCGCCGGCCTTTTTCAAAATACCGGCTTCGACGCACAAGTCGACCAGCTCCGAAATGTACGACACGCCCTCGCCATACATGATTTCGAGAACCACGTTTTTAAACGGAGGCGCCACCTTGTTTTTGACGACCTTGACCTTGACTTTGTTTCCGACGATATCCGATCCGTTTTTGATCGCGTCCGCCTTGCGGATGTCGATCCGCACCGACGAATAAAACTTCAAGGCGCGTCCGCCCGGCGTCGTTTCCGGATTGCCATACATCACGCCCACTTTTTCACGTAGCTGGTTGATGAAAATCGCCGTACATTCATTGTGGTTCATCAAACCGGCCAGCTTTCGCATCGCCTTGGACATCATTCGCGCCTGGGCGCCCACCTGCATGTCTCCCATCTCGCCATCCAGCTCGACCTGGGGCACGAGCGCCGCCACGCTGTCGACCACGACCAGGTCGACGGCGCCGCTTTCGATGAGCATGAGCATGATGTTCAATCCCTGCTCGCCCGAATCCGGCTGGGACAAAATCAAATCGTCGATATCGACGCCAAGCTTTTTCGCGTAAACCGGGTCGATCGCGTTTTCCGCGTCGATAAACGCCGCGCGTCCGCCTTTTTTCTGCACTTCCGCGATCGCGTGGAGCGCCAGCGTCGTCTTACCGCTCGATTCCGGTCCGAAGATCTCGATGATCCGTCCCTTCGGATAGCCGCCGATTCCCAGCGCCTGATCCAAAAGCAGGCTTCCCGAAGGAATCGGCTCGACGTCCGTCGCCGCCCGGTCCCCCAGCTTCATGATCGCGCCTTTTCCGTATTCGCGCTCGATCTCGTTCAACACATCTTTTAACAGTTTGTCTTTATCTTTTACTTCTGCGGCCGCAGCTGTTGTCTTTTTTGCCATTCACTTTCCTCCTTCATGATGGTCAGCGTGTTGGCGACCATGTCCGCCACGACCCGCGCGCGGATCTCGTTACGCGCCAACCCATCCCATTGAAAACGAAAATCAAAAACCGTTCCTTCCCGTTTCGCCACGGCGCAATACACCAGCCCCGCCGGTTTGCCTTCCATTGCGGACGGCCCCGCGTTGCCCGTAAAGGAAACCGCGAAATCGACATCCATGAGCCGCTGGGCGTTGAGAGCCATCGCCCGCGCGCAAGGTTTGGATACGACGCCAAAGCGTTCGATAAGCAAAGCGGGCACGTCGAGCATCCGCTCTTTCATTTCCGTGAAATACGTCACGTACCCGCCCTTGAGCACCGCGCTGGCGCCAGGGCACGACGCGATCGTCGCGCTAAAGAGCCCCGCCGTCAAACTTTCGGCGCTGCCGATCGTCCAGCCATTTTGTCCGGCGACTTCGATCAATTCCTTGACGGCTTCCATCACATCGTCTCCAAAACGTATTTTTTCAGTTTTTGAAAATAAATCCATCCGCTATACACGGACACGATCGTCGCCGCCCACAACACGATTGAAGCCAGAGGCACGCCAATCAGGGCGAACGGCCAGTTGTTCAGCAACAGCAAAAGAATCGCGATCATCTGCAAAACCGTCTTGAGCTTTCCAAAAAAGCCCGCGCTGACGACTTCGCCGCTTTGCGCGGCGCTCATCCGCAGTCCGTCCACGATCAAGTCGCGCGCGATCATGATCAGCACCGCCACCACGTTGGCCGCGTGCGCCCAGACAAGCAAGATCAAAACCGTGTTCACGAGCATCTTGTCCGCGATCGGATCGGCGAATTTTCCAAACGACGTGATCCAGTTGTTTTTTCTCGCCAGCATTCCATCCAAATAGTCGGTAATCGACGCCAGAGCGAAAATGATCAAAACAAGAAGATTGCGCAAGCCCAGTCCCGTCGCCGCGTTGACGATGCCGGCATCCGCCGGCACGCACAAATACACCGCCACGACCACCGGCACGAGCGCGATCCGCAAAATCGTAAGTTTATTCGGCAGATTCATATGTCCTCCTATTCCCCATAGCCGTAAGGATCGCCGTAGCCATAGTCTGCGGCCTCCTCGCCATAGGCGTAGTCTTCCGTACTTCCATCATACCAGCTTGCGTCCCACTGGCCATATCCGTTTGATTCGTCCGCCACCGGCGCGCTTTGGCCAAACGCGAGTTCGATCTGCGCCGGCTCGTCCTGCCCGCCTTCCTTTGGCGTATACGCCACGACCTGGCCGTTGAGCGTGATGGAGTTGTTTTTGTAGGAGGAAATGACAAGCCGGTACGTCTCGGCCGATCCGATTTCCAGCACGGTGCTGAAATCGGCCGTCTGCGCCTGGTCGGCGTCGCCGGCCACCAGTTCTTCTCCTTTGTACACTTCTATTTTTGTTTCCGAAGGAACCGACACGTTTAACTGCACGGTCCAGGGCATCGCCTGATCGGAATGGATATATACGGTATCGGGAACATCGGCTGTCTCGCTCAAAGTCAATGCGGTCTTCGCCTCTTCGAGCCTGGCTTCTTTTCTCTGCTGCGACAAACGCTGCGTTTCCTGTTCTTTTTTTTGCAATTCAGCCTGACGGGCGGTTTCCCTCGCCTTCGCCTCGTTGGCGCTCAGCATCGAGCTGACCATGTTCGTCAGCAAAAAACCGCCAGCCACGATGACGATTCCCCACAAGGCAAGCGGGGACAGTTTCCGTTTCGACCAGTGCAGGGAGCGCGAGGCTCTGGAAATGCTCGACTGGAAATGCGACCGTTTTTTACGCGAGCGCTTGGACGCCTGCGCCTTGGGCATGTTTTCCACGATCCGCCGCTGCGCCTGGGTGAGCGCCATGTTTTTCTTGTGCGCGTGGTATTTGATCGTCTGGTCCACTTCGACCGAGATCGCCTCCCAGTTCACGCCGATGGCGTTGGCGTAGGCATGCACGAAATATCGGACAAATGAATAGTCATCTGAAAATACATCAAGATCATTTTCCTCGATGGCCGCGATGTACTCAGGCGCGAGCCGCGTCTGCACCGCCACATCTTGGATGGAGAGTTTTAAATCAATTCTTCGCTGTTTCAGGATTTGATAATATGTCATTAAAACTTCCCCTTTCAGTATTTTATTATACCAAATAAAACACGTGAAAAAAAGGACATATCATCCTTCACACTTTTCTCTTTTTAACCTCCTACCCTTTATATACGATAAAAAATCAAAAAAAGTCCCGTTCCATCAAAAAAAATTTTTCTCCCGTAAACAAACACATTATTTTCGGTAAACAGATTATATCACATCCAGTTTTACTGGGCAATCGTTTTTTCAAAAAAAGCCGAAAATCCGGCTTCTCTTCGTATTAGTCCTCCAAACGGGCGTCGATATCGGAAATCTGCTGCTCCAGCTCGTCGATAAAGTCTTCCTTATCGTCGATTTCCGCCTGAATGTCCGCCATCGTCGCTTCGCTGACAAGGCCGAACATGTCGTTTTGCAGACGCTCGATCTGCCGCTTCTGGTTGTTGATGAGCTCCACTTTTTTATTGCGGGCCTCCATCATTCTGGACTTCCAGTCCTGCTGACGCTGCTCGCTCATCTTTTTCAAACCGTCGAAATACAAGTCGTTGGCCGCTCTGAACTCCGCCCAGATCCGGTCGTCGTGCTCGCGTCCCGCGAAGCCGATCTTTTTCCAGTCGTTGGAAAGCTGCTTCATAAACTCCGTGTTTTCACGCGAGTACACGCCGCCGTCCGCGACCGCCTTGGCCTGCTCCACCAGCGCGCGTTTCTTGGCGTAGTTTTCCGAACGCGTCCGGGACAATTCGTCGTAATGCTCGTTGCGGCGCGTGTAAAATTCCTGACGGGCGTCGTTGAACTCGTGCCACAGGGCGTCGTCGACTTTGTTGCCGGCGTGGCCGATGCTCTTCCACTCGTCCATCAAGTTCTTCATCGCGTTGCTCGTTTTTTGCCACTCCGTGGAATCCTTCAATTCCCGGGCGCGCTCGATGAGCACTTCCTTCGCTTTTTTCGCCTCGTCGAACTGCGCGTGCATTTCCTCCCACGCCTCGTGCTTGCGCTGGTAGAAAATATCGCGGGCGGCCTGGAACTCGGCCCACAGTTTATCGTCCGTTTCCCGTCCGGCGTGACCCGCCTTCTTCCATTCGTCCATCAGCTCGTTGGCTTCCTTGCTCGCTTTATTCAAGTTGTCGGTCTGCGCCAGTTCCTGCGCGCGCTTCACCAGGTTTTCCTTGATCGTCTGCGCCTCTTTATACACTTCATTGCGTTTTGCATACACCGCGTCGAGAGCCGATTCAAACTCGTCTCTGAGCTGGTCTTCATAATCCGATTCCCAATAGTGGATTCGCTTCCATCTTCTCTTCAGGTTGGAGAGTTCGCGCTGCGTCTCGTTCCAGTTGGACGATTCGGCGAAATTCTTCGCCTCTTCGACTAATTCCTCCTTGAGCGAAATGTCCGCATCCATGTCTTCAACTTCGTACAATTCATCATTCATCTGTGCCATATGTTTCCTCACTCATATAGATTTACTATCTAATACATTATTTTACACGTCTTTACACAAATAAAAAAGGGATAAAACGAATTTTTTTCGAATTATCCATTTTTATGCAAATTTTCACGCGCGATCGAAAGCATCAGCTTGATCCGGTTTTCCTGATTCACCTTCGTCGCTCCCGGATCGTAGTCGATCGCCACGATGTTGGCTTGCGGATACGCCTTGCGCAGCGCCCCCATCATGCCTTTGCCCACGATATGGTTTGGCAAGCAGCCAAACGGCTGGGCGCACACGATGTTACCATACCCCGCCTCGGTCAGCTCGATCATCTCCGCCGTCAGCAGCCAGCCCTCGCCCATCTTGCAGCCGTTGCCGATAAACGGCGTCACGATCTGCTTCAAATGCGCATAGCTGGCCGGCGCCACAAACGATCCATCGCGCTTGACCGCCTGAATCAGCTCCGTTTCAAACCGCGTCAAGTAATTGAAAATGACATGCGTCGCCTGCTGGCTGAACCGGCTGCCGCCATACAGGCGCGTGTCCTCCATCGGCATGTCGATGGCATACAACAAAAACTGCATCACGCCCGGCACCATGACTTCGCACCCCTCGTCGCGCAAAAACCGCTCCAGGCCGTTGTTGGCCAGCGGCGAGTACTTGGCGTAAATCTCGCCGACGATTCCAACTTTGACCTTCGGCACGGCGTGACGCTCGATCGCCGAAAACTCCGCCACCATTTCCTGATAGTGGCGCGTCACCTGCTTGAGCGAAAAGCCCTCGTTTCCATCAAACCAGCGCGACGTGCGCTCGATCCACGACTCGACAAGTGCGTCGGTTTCACCGCAGGTGACTTCGTAAGGCCGCGTCTGGTTGGACAGCAGCATGAGCATGTCCCCGTACGCCAGCACCGCCAGCATCCGCCGCAGCATCGGGATCGTGATCCGAAACCCCGGATTGCTTTCGAGGCTGCTCAAATTGATCGTGACGACCGGCACCTGGCCAAGCCCGGCGTCCCGCAACGCCTTGCGCAGCAAATACGCGTAGTTGCTCGCCCGGCACCCGCCGCCGGTTTGCGTCATAAGCAGCGCGACGTGGTCCACATCGTAGCGGCCGCTCTTGAGCGCGTCGATCATCTGGCCGATCGTCAGCAGCGCCGGATAGCACGTGTCGTTGTGGACATAGCGCAAGCCTTGCTCCACGACGCCTGGCCCTTCGTTCATGAGCACCTCGATCCGAAAGCCGTAGCTGCGCAAAATGTTACGCAAAATTTGAAAATGCGTCGTCAGCATGTTTGGAAACAGCAACGTGTGCGTTTCCTTCATTTCCTTCGTAAACGGAATCGCCGCCACCCGTTCAGACATGCGTTCCACCTCGTTTCTCTTTCGCCGCCGCGAACAGCGAGCGCAGACGGATTTTCACCGCGCCCAGATTGGTGATCTCGTCGATCTTGATTTGCGTGTAAATCTTTCCATTCGACTCCAAAATCGCCCGGACCTCGTCGGTCGTGATCGCGTCCAGCCCGCAGCCAAACGAAACGAGCTGAACCAGGTCGATTTTATCGTATCCGCACGTGTTCACAAAATCCGCCGCGCTATACAGCCGGGCGTGGTAAGTCCACTGGTTGAGCACGTCGGTGTCGACCTTCTTCACCATATGCCCAAGCGAATCCTCGGAAAGCAGCACCGCGCCTTCCTGCGTGACAAATTTGTCGATACCGTGATTGACTTCCTCGTCCAAATGATACGGCCGCCCGCACAAGACGATGATCGGCAAATTCCGCTCGACCGCGTACTGGTACAACCGGTCCCCCTCGTTGTGAATCGTTTCCAAATGCGCCTCGTAGCGCGCGTACGCTTTTTCCGCCGCCTCGGCCACTTCCTTTTTCGAAAAGTCATGGTCGAACGCCTCGTTCAAAAACGCCCGGAAGTGCTTCGGGAAATCCTTGCGGCGGTGAATGCCTAAATACGGATGGAGCAGCCGCGCCCGGCTGCCGGCCGGCAGCGCGTTGCGCAGCACTTCAGGATAGTAGGCGACGACCGGACAGTTGTAGTGGTTGTCCGCCTTTTGCTCGTCCATGTTGTACGACAGGCAAGGATAGAAAATGTGTTCCACCCCTTTATCCAAAAGCGCCTTCAAATGTCCGTGCATCAATTTGGCCGGATAGCACACGGTATCGCTGGAAATCGTGTTTTGTCCGGCATGGTACAGCTTTTTGTTCGACTTGCCCGACAGCTCCACCCCGAATCCCAGCTCCGTCAGCAGCGTGTGCCAAAACGGAAGCAGCTCATATTCGTTCAGTCCCATAAGCAGCCCGATCGTCTCCAGGCGGCCCGGCTGCGACGAATACGCGTCCAGCAGTTTCTTTTTCACCTCGAACATCGACGGCAGCGCCGCGCCGGACTGCCCGCGCGTCGGCTTGTCGCACTGGTTGCCGCCAATAAAACGCCGGCCGTCCGAAAACGTGTTGATCGTCAAGCGGCAGTGGTTCGTGCACCCTTTGCACGTCGTCGCCATGACCTGGTGGCGGAAATTTTGGAGCGCCGGCCCATCCAGCAGCCCGCTGCGCTCCAGACGATGATCGAGCGCGTACAACGCGGCGCCATACGCGCCCATCAAACCGGAGAGCGCCGGTCGAATGACGTCGCGGCCGATTTCTTTTTCAAAGGCGCGCAAGACGGAATCGTTCAAAAAGGTTCCCCCCTGCACAATGACGTGGCGGCCGATTTCCTCTTTGTCCTTCATTCGAATGACTTTGTACAGCGCGTTTTTCACGACGCTGATCGACAAGCCGGCGGCGATGTTCTCTATCGTGGCGCCGTCCTTTTGCGCTTGCTTCACGCTGGAATTCATAAACACCGTGCAGCGCGAGCCCAAGTCGACAGGCCGGTTCGCGAACAGTCCCCGGCGGGAAAAATCCTCGATCGAATAGCCAAGCGCGCCGGCGAACGTCTGCAAAAACGAGCCGCATCCCGAGGAGCAAGCCTCGTTTAAAAAGATATTGTCGATCGCCCCGTTGCGAATTTGAAAACACTTGATGTCCTGCCCGCCAATGTCGATGATGAAATCGACATCCGGATCGTATTGTCTGGCCGCGGTGTAATGGGCGATCGTCTCGACGAGTCCGTAATCGGCGTGGAACGCGTTTTTAATGATTTCCTCCCCGTATCCCGTCGTGGCGCTGCCAACGATTTTCGCTTGGGGGAACGCCGCGTACAGCTGCTCCAAAAACGATTTCACAAGCGGAACCGGATTGCCGGCGTTAGGCATATAGCGCGAAAACACGACGTGGCGGCGCGTGTCGATCGCGACCGCCTTCAACGTGGTCGATCCCGCGTCGATGCCGACCGCCAGCTCGACCGGCTTTGCGCTCGATGTCGTGATTTGCTGGTCCTGCTTCGAATGTCTGGCGGCAAACGCCTCGTATTCCGCCTCGCTTTCAAAAAGCGGCGCGCACGCGGCGTACTGGTCGCTGGCCGTGTAGCTTGCCAGCGCGCCCAGCAAGGCGTCAAACGAAAACGTCTTGTCCTGCGAAAGCAAAGCCGCTCCGTATGCCACAAAGTACAGGGAATGCTTCGGGCACGTTCCTTTTAAGCGCAACGCGTCGTCGAAAGTGGCGCGCAAGGCGGAAAAAAAGGTGAGCGGACCGCCTAAATACACGACGCGGCCTTCGATTTGGCGGCCATGCGCCAGGCCCGCGATCGTCTGGTTGGCGACCGCCGTAAAAATCGACGCCGACACGTCCTCTTTCGTCGCCCCCTGGTTGAGCAGCGGCTGGACGTCGGACTTGGCGAACACGCCGCAGCGCGAGGCGATGCTGTAAATCTTTTTGTGGTTTGTCACCAGGGCGTTCATTTCGTCTTGCGAAATATCCAAAAGCGTCGCCATCTGGTCGATGAACGCTCCGGTTCCCCCCGCGCAGCTGCCATTCATGCAAACATCCATCGCGCCGGACAAAAAAAGGATTTTCGCGTCCTCCCCGCCCAGCTCGATGACGACATCGGTTCCCGGCAGCAGCGCGTTGACGGCTTCCCGGGTCGCGTACACCTCCTGGGCGAACGGAATGCCCAGATCTTGCGCGAGCCCCATGCCGGCCGAGCCGGATATACACAATCGAATGGTCGCTTGATCGGGAAACATGCGCTGGATTCCCGACAGCATTTCGATGACTTTTAACGTGATTTGAGAATAATGGCGTTCATACTGCTGGTACAAAATCGCGCCCGATTCGTCCAGCACTACGCTTTTCAATGTCGTTGAGCCTACATCTAAGCCAATTCTGATCATAAAGTCCCTCCTTTTCTCGGAAAGTATAGCACATTATATACTTTTTTCGCCCGTCGTGACAACTCAAACGCGAAAAAAAAGAGCCGCTAGTTCGACTCCTTTGCCAGCTGCGGCACGTTTTGTTTTTTTCCAGCCTGCCGCAGCGAAACGACCATCAGCGCTCCCGCCAGCGTCAACGCGAGCACGAACCGCAGCATCGTCTCCATGCCATAGGCGTCCTGCAGCATGCCGCCCGCCGTGTTTCCGATCGCCGAGCCAAATCCCGACGTCATGACGCCAATCATCGTCTGTCCCATGATTTGATGTTCTTTCGCCAGATTTTCCGCCACATAGTATGTCATGATGGGCGTGAACAACCCGTACGAAAGTCCCTGGAACGCCAGCCCGACAAACAAAACCGGCAGGCTTGGCGCCACGCACACCAGACCGTTGCGGGCGATATAAAACAAAGCCGCCGCCGCGAGCAGGCTTTTGGCCCCGAACCGGTGCATGAGCCGTGGCGCCACCGCCATGACCGGCAGCTCGCTGGCCGCCATAAAAAACGTCGCCACGCCCAGCATCGAGGCATCGCCGCCCAGGGACGTCACGATGTTGATCAAATACGTTCCAACGCAGGCGCTAGCCGCGAACGCCAGCCCGAAGCCTAGAAGCAAGCCAAAAAACAAGCGGTACCGCCCGGCTAGGCCAAACAGGCTGACGCTGGCCGCGCAATCTGCTTTCGCCTCCGTTTTCGAATACGTGGCCGGCATCCGCCACAAAACGACGACACATAGTATATTGGCGCCCAAAAACAGGAAGCCCAGCGCTGCCGGGGAAAACCAGCCGACAAGCTGGCCGGCGACGATGGCGCACAACGCGTAGGAAATCGAGCCGATTCCGCGCGACAAACCGAAATTGACGGGTTTCCCGTCCGCGATGTAGTTCATCGCGATCGTGGAGACGAGTGGTACGGTGCTGATATTCAGCGCGTACATCGCGATGTACAATCCCATCAAAAGCGCTTTGGGCAGAGGCAAAAACACGATGGCGCTAAACAACAGCGATTCGACGGCGAAAAAGCCGATGAGCTGCTGCTGTAAGGAAAACCGTTTCACTTTGGCGCATACGCCGGATACGACTGGCGACAAAACGATAGTCGTCAAGGAGGATCCGCCTGTGACGACGCCGATTTCCGTGTTCGTGAGTCCCTTGTGCTGCAAAAGCACGGCCACGAAGCCAAGCGCGCACAGCGTCCCCATCCAGTATGTCGCGTGCAGCGCGTTGTATTTTCTTTGCATTGTGTTGTCCATTCCCACCATCTCCCTTTTCAAAGGCATCTTATTCCCTTTTCGCGCAAAAAAGAAGCGCGGATAAAAAACGGGTTCCGTGTTTCGTTTCCGGACGGATTTTCAAGTGTTCTGGCGAAACAACATGACTCATGATACAATTTATTTATGTTAATCAAGGAAAAACTCAAGCATTCCAAATTTTCGGATTCGCAGCGAATCGTTGTCGACTACATGCTCAAAGCCGGCCCCAAGATCCGAAACAAAACGGTGCGCCAAATCGCCAAGGAAACGTACACGTCGTCCGCGACGCTGATTCGCATCGCCCACAAGCTCGATTTCACCGGCTGGGAGGAATTGAAGCGCGCCTTCATCGAGGAGCAGGATTATTTGTCATCGCATTTTCAAAACGTCAACGCCAACGTGCCGTTTGAAAAGGACGACTCTTCGATGACGATCGCCAACCGGATCGCCGTGCTCGAAAAGGAAGCCATCGACGACACTCTTGCCCTGATCGACTGGGGTGCGATCGAGCAGGCGGCCGCCATCGTGGACGACTGCCCGGTTGTCAACATCGTGGCCATGAACAACACCATCGCGCAAGCCGAGGAGTTCATGTACAAAATGGGCCGCATCCAAAAGCGCGTCATCGTCCAGCCGCCCAGCGGCGAAGGCTTGTACAACGGAACGATTCTGGATCCGGCCTCGTGCATGATCGTCATTTCCTACACCGGCGAGACAAGCAACTTCATCCGCTGGATCCGCTTCGCCAAGGAAAGCCATGTGCCGGTGATTGCCATTACCTCGCTGGGGGACAACACCATCAGCAAGCTGGCGGACTTGACGCTGCGCATTTGCACCCGGGAAAAGCTCTACTCCAAAATTTCGTGGTACGCTTCGGAGGCGTCGATTTCGTATTTGCTGAACGTGCTCTACTCGCTCGTGTTCGCGCGCCACTACGATCAAAACTTCGCCGCGAAAGTCGAACGGTCCAAAAAAATCGAAAAAGGACGCAAGTCCTCGATTTCGATCATCAACGAGGAAAAGCCGTAGGACGCGGCTTTTTTTCACCCGCCGATTAGCCTGGCTTAACCTTTTTTCAAAGTAAAACGATTGCCCAAACCGGCGGTCCGTGTTATAAACTATCCGACTGAGGGAGTAATCAGCATTCTCAAATGCAGCAATGTCGACATCCTGGCTGACGCCCGGTATTGCTTGAAAAGATGAGACTCATGAACTTTTTAATCGTTCATGAGTCTTTTTTATGATAGGAGGAGTGGAGAATATGGGAATGATCGAACTCGTTTTGATTGCGGTGTCGCTGTCGATGGACGCTTTCGCGGTGTCCATCTGCAAGGGGCTGTCGCTTCAAAACGTCAATGGAAAGCACATGGTCATCGCCGGCGCGTGGTTTGGCGGCTTTCAGGCGCTGATGCCGCTGATCGGCTATGGCCTGGGCAGTTTGATGGCCGGCTTCATCCAAAACTACACGCACTGGATCGCGTTTATCCTGCTGGCGTGGATCGGCGGCAACATGATCAAGGACTCGTTTGGCGAGGAGGAAGGCGTGGACGGCTCGATGACGTGGAAGTCGATGCTCGTTTTGGCGATCGCCACCAGCATCGACGCGCTGGCGGTCGGCATCACGTTTTCGTTTATGGACGTGTCGATTGTGCCGGCAATCGTCCTGATTGGCATCGTGACGTTCGCCTTTTCGGCCATTGGCATCAAGATTGGCAGCTTGTTTGGCGCCAAGTACCGTTCCAAGGCGACTCTTTTCGGCGGAATCGTCCTCGTTCTCATCGGGCTGAAAATCCTGCTCGAAGGGCTGAACATCCTGTAAGTGTTAGAAAGGAAATCGGGAAAGTGGTTTGATATGATGGACACAAGGAGGAGAAACACGTGAAATTTTACGACCAATCGGTTCCGGATGTGGAACGCTGTCTCGACACGAACATCCATACCGGACTGGATACGACGCAAGTCAAACAACGACAGGAAAAATATGGGCC
Source organism: uncultured Dubosiella sp. (assembly GCF_964018005.1). Lineage (NCBI taxonomy): Bacteria > Bacillati > Bacillota > Erysipelotrichia > Erysipelotrichales > Erysipelotrichaceae > Dubosiella > uncultured Dubosiella sp. Next base: position 16,739 of record NZ_CAXHOA010000009.1, on the reverse strand, counting down.
AAACAAACTCAAAGAGGCGAAACAGAAATCCAGCTTCGCCCGGTTTGTCGACCAGTTCAAAGATCCAATGATCATCATCCTGCTCATCGCGGCCGCCATTTCGTTTGGAATCGCCATTTTTGAAAAGGATCCCGAAGGATTTTTCGAACCCGTTCTGATTTTGGTCATCGTGATTCTGAACGCCTTGATGGGAGTCGTTCAGGAATCCAAAGCCGAGGCCGCGCTCAACGCCCTCAAGCAAATGACGACGCCGCAAGCGCGCGTCATCCGAAACGGGAAAGAGGAAATCGTTCCTTCCCAGGATCTTGTGCCCGGCGACATCATCAAACTGGAGGCCGGCGACTTCGTTCCCGCCGACGCCCGCCTGTTTCAAAGCGTGAGCCTGAAAAGCGAGGAAGCCGCGCTCACGGGCGAATCCGTCCCGGCGGAAAAAGACGCCGGCGCCATCGTCAAAGACGGGGCCCCGCTCGGGGATCGCGTGGACATGGTGTACTCGGGCTGCTCCATCACGTATGGAACCGGCCAGGCCATCGTATGCGCCATCGGCATGGACACCGAGATGGGAAAAATCGCCGGTCTGCTCAACAGCGAGGAAAAATCCCAGACGCCGCTTCAGCTCAAGCTCGCCCAGCTTGGAAAGTACCTTGGCTTTTTGGCGATCGGCTGCTGCGCGATCATCTTTGTGGTCGGCCTGCTCAACGGCTTGCCGCCAATGGAATTGTTCCTGACGTCCGTTTCCCTGGCGGTCGCCGCGATTCCGGAAGGCTTGCCGGCCATTGTCACGATCGTGCTGTCGATCGGCGTGACGAAGCTTGCCAAACAAAACGCGATCATCCGCAACCTGCCGGCGGTCGAAACGCTCGGTTCGGCCTCGATCATTTGCTCGGATAAGACAGGCACGCTCACCCAAAACAAAATGACGCTCGTCAAGGCGTGGGCCGACGGCGACGAGGATGTCGTCGACATCACGACCGACGATCCAAAGGAAATCAAGCGCCTGCTTCAACTGGGCACCTTGTGCTCGGATGGCTCGATCTTGATCGAGGACGGCCAGGAGAAATCGGTCGGCGATCCAACCGAGACGTCGATCGTGTCGGCCGCCATGAAAAACGGCATGACGAAAGAAGCGCTCAATCAAATGTATCCGCGGCTGGCGGAGCTGCCGTTCGACTCGGACCGCAAGCTCATGTCCACCATCAACAAAATGGACGGCCAGCTCGTCGTGATCACGAAGGGGGCGCTCGACTCCATGATTCCACGCCTGAAAAGCGGCGACGTGAAAAAAGCGAAAGAGCTCAACGAGGCGATGTCCAAAAACGCCTTGCGCGTCTTAGCGATTGCCTCCAAACCGATTGACGAGGTGCCAAAAAACCCGACGAGCGAGCAGCTTGAAAACGACTTGAACCTGGAAGGTCTTGTCGCGATGATCGACCCCGCCCGGCCGGAAGCGAAAGAAGCGGTCAAAGTGTGCCGCAAGGCGGGCATCCGTCCGGTCATGATTACGGGCGACCACGTCATCACCGCCAGCGCGATCGCGAAGGAGCTTGGAATTTTGCGCGATGGCGACAAAGCCATCACGGGTGTCGAACTTGACGCGATGAGCGACGACGAGCTTGATCACGACATTGAAAACATTTCCGTGTACGCCCGCGTTTCTCCGGAAAACAAGATCCGGATCGTCAAAGGCTGGCAGCGCAAAAACCAGGTTGTCGCCATGACGGGAGACGGCGTCAACGACGCGCCGGCTTTGAAAGCGGCCGACATTGGCTGCGCGATGGGCATCACCGGCACGGAAGTCGCCAAAGGGGCGGCGGACATGATTTTGACCGACGACAATTTCGCGACGATCGTCTTCGCGGTCTGGGAAGGACGCGGTATTTTCTCGAACTTGAAAAAAGTCATCGGCTATTTGCTGGGAACGAACATCGGCGAGGTGCTTGTCGTGTTTGTTTCGATGCTGTTGTGGCACAAATCGCCGTTTGTGTCGATGCAGCTGCTGTGGATCAACCTCGTGACCGATTCCCTGCCGGCTATCGCGCTGGGCATGGAGCCGGTGGAAAAGGACGTCATGAACCACAAGCCGAAAGCGAAAAACGAAGGCATCTTCGCCAATGGCTTTGGCGCCCGTATCATCCTGCAAGGCGTCATGTTTGGCGGTCTGGCGTTGCTGTCGTTTTATCTCGGCCAGCAGCTGACCCACACCGAGCGGGGCGCGGAAACGATGGCGTTCATCACGCTGGCGCTTTCCCAGGTCATTCAGGCGTTCAACATGCGCAGCGAGCACTCGTTGTTCAAAACCGGCTTCTTTACAAACAAGAAGCTGAACATGGCGGCGCTCGTATCGTTCGCGCTGGTGGCGCTTGTCATCTTCACGCCGCTCAACATCCCGTTCAATTTGGAGATTTTGCCTTGGGGCGATTTCTTCATCGCCCTTGGTTTGGCGTTCGTTCCATTTGTCGTGATGGAATGCTCGAAGGCGTTTGGCTTGATCAAGCATTCCAAAAGCTACGACGAATAAACAATCCGATTCGAAAAAGTCTGTTACGGCAGGCTTTTTTTGTATATAATATAGAAAAAGGAGGAGGATCGTATGTGGATCTTGATCATCGGGGCGATTGCCTTGTTCGCTTTGTCCGTCTGGCTGGAGCGACGCGCTCCTCGCTCCGGACGTGATCAGCTGGACGAAAGCGGCGAGCAGGCGCGGCTCGACCAGCGCAACGCGGCGAACAACCAGAGCTTTCGCCCATAAGAAAAAGGTGTCCAATCGAAAATCGTTTCGATCGACACCTTTTTTAAATCCATTTTTTGCACAGCGTCAGCACGAGCATGTAAATGAGCGAGCCAATCAAAATCAGCAGCGAGCGAACGATCGCGCCATAGCCGATGGTCAGCGCTCCAAAGCCGAGTAAAATGAGCAGCTTGGCGTTCTGCGCGTTTTCGCGCAGCGATTTGACATACATCCAGCCAATGACTTCCACGCACAAAAAGAACAAGACGTAAATCTGCCCGAGCACAATGGGCGTTTTGGCGGTTTCCATAATTGGAAAAATCGTAAAGACGAGCATTTCCAAAGCGAACCGGAGATGTTGTTTCGAGGTTTGTTTCATAATGCGGGTTCCTTTGCTAGTCCGCGCATCCATCCGGATGAAAGCGGAGTTTTATTATACCACATCCTCCAAAGCGCCGGCCGGGACAAAAATAGAAAAATCTCCCAACTGGGGAAGTCGAGAGATTTTAAATTGAACTAAGATGAATCGTACCCGGTTCGTCGTTCAGGGTCAAACCGATACTAGTTTCGTCTTCTTTCATTCCTGGTGTGCGGACGTGAGTTGTCTGACTGCGTATAGCATTCGGTGTGAATGTTGTAATTTCATCATCGTCATAACCAATTACCATACTATTCTCTGATAAGAGAATCGGCCGCTTCAAAATCGACGGATTCTTCTGTATCAAAACAATCAATTCCTTTGTCGAGAAGTCATCAATCCCTTTCTCTAAAGAATGAAACACTTTTGAACGGACGGAAATGATATCTTCTGTACCATTTTCGCACCTTGACAACAAGTACTTAATCTCACTTTCTTTTAACACACTTGAAAAAATATTTTTTTCGACAAAATCTATATGATTATCTTTGAGCCACTGTTTTGCCTTCCGACAACTAGCGCACCCAGGAGAAGTATAAAGAATTACCATATACTGTCCTCCTACTCAAATTATACCTTTTTCGTAGGAAATGAAAAGATTTATTTTATTTATCGCTTAAGCGAAACTTAAATAATTCCGGTTTTTTACCACATTCCCCCGTTTGGATTGTGGCAGAAATTCATCGTTTTTTTTACAATTCTTCCGCGATTTGCGCCATTTCTTCCAGATTTCGCTCGGTTTCACGCGCTTTCAAAGTGACAATCGGCTCCACGAGGGTCATATTTTTCATTTTGTCCACATACCCTTGGATGACGCGCGCCGCCGACGGTCCCCACGATCCGTTTTGCATGATCGCGACCTTGCGGTTTTGGAAGTTTTTATGCACCAGTTCGATCAAAAACAGCTCCATGCTCGGGAACACGCCGCCGTCGTAGCTTGCGGAAGCGAGCACGAGCGAGCTGTATTTGAACGCGTCCGCGATCGCCTGCGATACGGGAACGCGGGACAGATCCGCCACTTTCGCCTTCTTGCCAAGGCCCTCGATCATGTCCTTGAGCAGCCCGGCCGCGTGCGCCGTGTGGCCGTAAATCGAGGAGTACGCGATAAACACGCCTTCTTCCTCCGGCGCGTACGAGCTCCACGTGTTGTACAAGTTGATGTAGTACCCCAGGTTTTCCGTCAGGATCGGGCCGTGCAGCGGGCAGATGATCTGCACATCCAAGCCGCTCAGCTTTTTCAGCAGCGCCTGCACCTGCATGCCGTATTTGCCGACGATATTCAAATAGTAGCGGCGGGCTTCGTCCACCCAGCCATCCTCGTAGTCCAGCGTTCCGAATTTACCAAACGCGTCCGCCGAGAACAGCACTTTTTCCTCCGGCACGTACGTCACCATGACTTCCGGCCAGTGCACCATGGGCGCCATGAAAAACTGCAGCGTGTTTTTTCCGATCGAAATCTGGTCGCCTTCCTTCACGACGACTTTTTTCTCATTCAGCCCTTCAATGTCAAAATAGTTTGGCAGCATGTTGAACGTCTGCGCGTTTCCAATGAGCCGCATGTTCGGATACCGCTTGCACAGCTCTAAAATATTGGCCGCGTGATCCGGCTCCAAATGCGAGATCACCAAATAGTCCACCGGACGGTCGCCGATTTTTTCGGCCAGGTTGTTCAGCCACTCCTCGCTTTTGCGAATGTCGATCGTGTCCATCACGACAATTTTCTCATCGACGATCACATACGAGTTGTACGACACGCCATGCGAAATCGGATACTGGCTTTCAAACAGATCCAAATCGTGGTCATTCGCGCCGATATATTTGATATATGTATTGCTCCACATAAAAAAAGCCTCCTGTTTCCTTTCACATTTTATCATCATCACTACATACAGAAAAGAAAAAGGAATCATAAATACAAAAAAGGCGCCCCGTTTTTCACAGAGCGCCTCGCGTTTCATGGCTTTTTTCGATGCAGCAATGCGTTCGCCGCGAAAGCGGCCGCCACGATGAAGCCAAGAACGATCGCCATATCGTACATCCAAATCCTTTCCTTTTGCCCTTAGTTTTCTTTCGACTCGACAAATTCCTTGGACGCCGTCAAAATCGTCGCCAGGTTTTGCAGCTCGCTTGGCACCACGATCTTGGTCGCGGTTCCGTTGGCCAGATCGCTGTACGTTTTCAAGCCTTGCAGCGTCAAATACTCCTTGGTCGGATTGGCGTCCTTGATCATCTGGATTCCACGCGCCTGCGCCTCGTAAATGGCCTCCATCGCCTTCGCCTTTCCTTCCGCCTCGGCGATCATCGCTTCCTTTTTGGCGGTCGCGTTCAGGATCGTTGCCTCTTTCTTTCCTTCCGCGGTCAAAATCGCGCTGCGTTTTTCGCCTTCCGCCTTTAAAATCGACTCGCGGCGTTCCCGCTCGGCGCGCATCTGCTTTTCCATCGCTTCCTGAATATCCTTTGGCGGAATGATGTTTTTCACTTCGACGCGTCCGACTTTGATGCCCCACGGATCGGTCGCCTCATCCAAAATGCTGCGCATCTTCGTGTTGATGATGTCGCGCGACGTCAGCGTTTCGTCCAGCTCGAGGTCGCCGATGATGTTTCGCAACGTCGTGGCCGTCAAATTCTCAATGGCCGTGATCGGCCCCACGACGCCATACGTGTACAGCTTCGGATCCGTGATCTGGAAGTAGACGACCGTGTCGATCATCATCGTGACGTTGTCTTTCGTAATGACTGGCTGCGGCGCGAAATCCTTCACGACTTCCTTGAGCGTCACCTTGTTGGCGACCCGGTCGATGAACGGGATCTTGAAGTGGATGCCCGTGTGCCACGTGGCATAGTAGGCGCCCAGCCGCTCAATGACGTAGGCGTTGGCTTGCGAAACGATGCTGATCATGCTCATGAGAATGGCCACGATGAGCACGATCGCCAAAACGATCAAAACGATTTTTACAATAGTCATCATTATTCATTTCCTTTCCCGAGCGCCTCCACGATGAGCTTGGCGCCTTCGATGTTCAATACTTTCACCTTCGTGCCCTTTTCAATCGTCTCGTGCTGAAACGACACCGCCGACCAGTACGAAGAGAGCACGTACACTTCGCCCCACTGGTCCTCCCTGATTTCCCTTGTCACCGTGCCGATCTGGTGAATCATGCGATCGGCGTTGGTCGGCACGACGTTGCCGCGCAAGTAACGCGACGCGATTGGACGGACGATGAGCATCGCCAAAAGCGAAACCAGCACGAACGCCACGACTTGCACAGCCACCGACAAACGCAGGATGGCCAGCAGCGCCGCCACCACCGCGCCCAGCGCAAACCACACGCTCACCAGCGCGGTTGGCGTCAAAAGTTCAATCAGCACAGCCGCCAGCGCGGCCGCGATCCAAATCAAAACCATCTTTTCATCCCTCTTTTCCCATTCCGTCTCCACACTCGATTTCCAGCAAATTCTCGTTTTGGTTGAAGGCGGCCGCGTATTTGCAGCCGTCCACCGGCACATGCATCGACGTGTAGATCTCGTGCATGATCGCCTTGTTGCTGATGCGTCCATACCCTTTCCCTAGCGAAAGCTTTTGCAGCTGTTCCCTTGGAATGACGCCAAGCTCGATCGTCGCCTTCGGAACCGGCTCGATCGCCACCCGCTTTCGTTCCAGATCCAGGCCGATGCGCACCCAGCGGATATCCTGAAAAAACGTACAAGCCGCGGCGTTGAGCGTGATATTGGTCGGATAAAACGTGACTTGGCACGTATAGGAATTTCCATTGATCCATTGATACACGTTTTCACTTCCTTCTGGTTCCAGTTTATTATTTCTCTTATTTTTTTGCAAGTTAAATTTTTCACAATTAATTCATCTTCGCTTAATAAAAAAAGGACCCCTGAAAAAGTCCTTCGTTACGACATGGAGGCGGCCTTCAGCATCCGGTATCCCACACCGATGTGCGTTTGGATGCACGAAGCCTTCTTGTCGATTTTCTCGATCTTTTTGCGCAGTCCCGCGACATACACCCGCAAGCTGGCGACATCGTTTTCCTGGCTGTGGCCCCAGATGCGGTTCGTGATTTGCGTATGCGTCAGCACCTTGTCCAGATTTTGCAGCAAAAGCGTCAAGATCTTATACTCGATTGGCGTCAAATGCAGCGGCTCGCCATTGACGCTCGCCACGCCGCGCGCCAAGTCGACTTCCAGCCCGCCGTTTTTCAAACAGGCATCCTCCATCCGCGGCCCGGTTTCCATTTGCGCCAGCCGCCGCTGCGTCACCCGCAAACGGGCCAGCAGCTCGTCCACCGAGAACGGTTTGGTCAAGTAGTCGTCGGCCCCCTGGTCGAGCGCCTCGATTTTGTCCTGGTCCTCGTTGCGCGCGCTAATGACGATAATCGGCACTTGCGACCACGAGCGAATCGTCTCGATGACTTCCAGCCCGTCCATATCCGGCAGTCCCAAGTCGAGCAAGACGATATCCGGCCGGTTGGACAACGTCTGCATGAGCGCATCCTTGCCGTTTTTCGCCATGTCGTATTTGTATTCGTGCAGTTTGAGCGTCGTCGCCATCAAGTGGCGGATCCTGGCGTCGTCCTCCACGATCAGCACTGTGTTTTTATTCATGTAAATCCACCTTTCGATACGGCAGCGTAAACGTGAACACGCTGCCTTTGGGCACATTGTCCTTTACCTCGATCGTCCCGCCATGGGCGTGCACGATTGACTCGCAAAGCGAAAGCCCGAGGCCAAGCGAGCGCCGGCTGTCGACGATTTCGTGGTCGCCGCAGTAAAACCGTTCGAACACCCGCGCCTTGACGGCGTCCGGAATGCCCTCGCCCTCGTCTTTCACCTCGACGCGCACCCGTTCGCCCTCCTTGCGCCACGCGATCTCGATTCTCGATCCGGACGGCGTGTATTTGATGGCGTTGTCCACCAGATTCACGAGCACTTGCATCACGAGTCTGGAATCGGCTTCGACAAACAAAAACGGGTCGCCGTCCGTCGCGATTTCGTGATCCTCGTTGTGGCGGATGTGGCCCAGCGCCTCCTCCACCAGCTCCTCGAACAGCTCCAGCGTCGGATGCAGCGCCACCTTGCCTTCCTCGATCCGGGTGATGGCGAGCAGGTTTTCCACCAAACCGATGAGCCAGTTCGACTCCTCGTAAATGTCCTCGATCGTCTGCCTTCGGGTAATTTCGTCCATCCCGGCCTCGTTATCCAGCAAATTCGACGCGTTGCCCGAAATCGACGTCAGCGGCGTGCGCAAGTCGTGCGAAATGGCCCGCAGCAGGTTGGCGCGCGTCTGCTCGTTTTTCGCCAGCATCCGCGCCTGTTCCTTTTCGGCCCGGCTTTGAATGCCTTCCAGCGCGAGGGCGCATTCGCCAAGCACCGACAAGACGATGCTTTGCTCCAGCGGGTCGAGCCGGGCGCCTTCGTCCATCGCGATCCCAACCACTCCGTATACCTTCTCGTTCAGACGGACCGCCAAATACAAACACTTGGCGCTGGACAGCGTGTCGGTGCTCGCGCCGGCGTGCTTGTTGTTGGTGGCGCACCAGTAGGCAACCGCCCGCTCGTTGGGCGTCAGCAGCAGCTCCTTGCCCTCCCCATACACCCGGCCATGGCCGATGCGGCGCTTGGCGTAAGCGTATGTGACGATTGGACAGTCCAGCAGCTGGCGCAGCTGGGCCGCGCCAATTTCGAACACCACGTCCTCTTCCTCGACGCTTTGAAGCAACTGGTTCGTTTCGAGCAAAACTTTCGTCTTAAACGCCGAGCGGGCCGCGCTTTCAGCGCTTGAGCGAATCTTTTGCGCCATGCGGCTTGTCAGCAGCGCCGCGGCAAACATAAGCGCGAGCGTCAAAAAGTCCCCGGCGTGCAAGGCGTGGAACGAATAGCGAGGCGGCGTGAACGCGAAATTGAACAAAAGCACGGCTACCAGCGAAGTCACCAGACCGTTGAAGGCGCTGGCCGACAACGTGGAGGCGAATAACACCCCGAGCACGTACGTCGTGAGGATCGCGGTTTTCGGAAAGCCGCTCATCTCGAGCGCCAGGCCGGCTATCGTCACAAAGGCGAGAATGAGCACGCTTTTCAGCAGCGCGCGCGTCGGCTTCATGACGCGAAAGAGCTTTTTCTTTTGCGCCTTGTAGCCCGCCTTGTCGGGAATGATGTACACGTCCAGGTCGGGCGCCTGGCCGATCAGCCGCTCCGTCAGTGTCGGCGACGGAAAAAAGCGCGGCTTTGAAACGGCGCTGCGCCCCAGGACGATTTTGGTCACATGCGACAAGCGGGAAAACGTGGCGATTTGCTCCGCGATATCCTCGCCATACAGCGTTTCGATGCGCGCGCCCAGCTGCTGGGCGAGCCGTTTATGGTTTTCGAGCCGCTTCTCGTTTTCCTGCCCGCGCCACTCCTCGTCGTCGCGCTGTACATACACGGCCGAAAACCGCGCTTTGAAGGCGGCAGCCATCCGGGCGGCAGTGCGGATGATGCGCTCGTTGCTTGGCGACGAGGACAGGCAAACCAAAATGTGCTCGTCGCCTTTGGGGGCCGACGCCCCCTGGAGCCGGCTCACCCGTTCGGCGCAGCGCCGCAAGGCGATTTCCCGCAGCGCCCGCAAGTGGTCGAGCGTGAAAAAGTTGTCCATCGCCTGCATCGCCTGGGCGGGGGCGTAGATTTTTCCCGCCTTCATCCGCTCGAGCAGCTCTTCCGGTTCGATATCGACCAGTTCCACCTGGTCGGCTTCGTCAAAGCTCGAATCGAGGATGCGCTCGCGTACGCGCACGGTCGTGATGGCGGCGATCGTGTCGTTCAGGCTTTCCAGATGCTGCACGTTGACGGTCGTGTACACGTCGATGCCGGCGTTGAGCAGCTCCTCGATGTCTTTGTACCGTTTGTGGTGGCGGCTTGAAGAGGCGTTGGTGTGCGCCATTTCGTCGACAAGAATCAAGTCGGGATCGCGCGCCAGCGCCCCATCCAAATCGAACTCCTCGACGGCCACGCCGTTTTCCTGGTATTGTCGTTTGGGCAGCGCTTCCAGTCCTTCCATGAGCGCGAGCGTCTGCGCCCGATCGTGCGGTTCGACGTAGCCAATGACGACGTCGCGGCCAAGCACCTTGGCTTCCCTGGCGGCGACGAGCATGCTGTATGTCTTGCCCACGCCGGCCGCGTAGCCGAAAAAGATTTTTAAATGCCCTTTTCTCAAGTGGATTCCCTCCTTTAGCGTTCATCTTACACGATTGACTGCGGGAAACTCAATTCAAATCATCCCTCAAAAAAACCAGCCAAATCCATGGCTGGCCGTACGATTTTATCGTCTTGTTTCCTTGTTTTTTCCGTTTATTTAAAACTTAATGTCCGATTTCGTCGAGCTTCAAATTCACCTCGAGCACATTGACGCGATTCTCGCCAAACAAGCCAAGCCACGCCTTGCTCGTGCAGGCGTCGATGACGTTTTGGACTTCCTTCTCGCTGATGCCTTTGGCTTGGGCGATGCGTTTGACCTGCGCCTTGGCGGCCTTTGGCGAAATGTCGGGATCGAGCCCGCTGGCGGAGCTCGCCAGCAAGTCCGCGGGCACGTCTTTTGGATCGACACCGAGTTTGACGGCCAGATCTTCCCGTTTGTTGGAAAGGTCCTGCTGGTAGGCTGAATCGGAGCGCACGTGGTTGGCTGGCGCCCCATAGACGAGCGGCTGGCCGAACTCGTCCTGGAAGCTTGTGACGTCAATGGATGCCGGGCGTCCCCACAAGTGGTCGTCGTCCTTGAACGGCTGGCCGATCGCGGTCGATCCAACCACGACGCCATCTTTTTCAACGAGGCTGCCGTTGGCCTGGGCCGGAAAGAAAAGCTGCGCCAAAATCGTGACGCTTCCCGTGTACAGCACGCCGCAGACGAGCGTGAACAACAGGAAGAAGCGGACGCAAGGTTTCCAAAGGGTTGAAAGCATGATTGAACCTCCTTATATGCAGTTGATCAGCAGATCAATGAGCTTGACGCAAACAAACGGCGCGACGAGTCCGCCCAGTCCGTAGACGAGCAAGTTGCGCGACAGCAGTTTGCCGGCCGGCAGCTCTTTGTATTGGACGCCACGCAGCGCCAGCGGGATGAGCGCCACGATAATCAAGGCGTTGTAGATGACCGCGGACAGGATCGCGCTTTGCGGACTGGCCAGTCGCATGATGTTGAGCACGTCAAGCTGCGGATACAAGCCGACAAACAGCGCCGGAATAATGGCGAAATATTTCGCGATGTCGTTGGCGATGGAAAACGTCGTCAAACTGCCACGTGTCATAAGCAGCTGCTTGCCGATTTGCACGATTTCGATTAGCTTGGTCGGCGAGGAGTCGAGGTCGACCATGTTGCCGGCTTCCTTGGCTGCCTGCGTGCCGGTGTTCATCGCCACGGCCACGTCGGCTTGCGCCAGGGCGGGCGCGTCGTTGGTGCCATCGCCCGTCATCGCGACGAGGTGGCCTTCCTGCTGGAACTTGCGAATCATGTCCAGCTTGCCTTCCGGGGTCGCCTCGGCGAGAAAGTCGTCGACGCCCGCTTCCGCGGCGATGGCGGCGGCAGTCATCGGGTTGTCGCCGGTAATCATGATCGTCTTGATGCCCATCTTGCGCAAATCGCTGAATTTCTCTTTGACGCCTTCCTTGATGATGTCTTTTAAATAGACGACGCCGAGGATCTTGTTGTTTTTGACAACCACAAGCGGTGTGCCGCCTTTGGTGGCGATGGCGTTGACGACTTCGCGTGTTTCGAACGACACGTGACCGCCCGCCTTTTCGACGAATTTCATCATCGTGTCGGCGGCGCCTTTGCGGATTTGCACATCCTGGAAGTCGACGCCGCTCATCCGGGTCGCGGCCGTGAACGGCACGAACGTCATATCCTTGATTTCCTGCTCGCGCAGCCCGTACTTTTCCTTGGCGAGAATGACGATGCTGCGCCCTTCCGGCGTTTCGTCCGCTAGCGAGGAAAGCTGGGCGGCTTGGGCGAGTTCCATCTCGTCGGTGTGGTCGACGGGAATGAATTCGCTAGCCTGCCGGTTGCCCAGCGTGATCGTTCCGGTTTTGTCAAGCATGAGAATGTCGACGTCGCCGGCCGCTTCGATGGCGCGTCCGCTCATGGCAAGCACATTGGCCTGGTTCAGGCGCGACATGCCGGCGATGCCGATGGCGGAAAGCAGTGCCCCAATCGTCGTGGGCGCCAGGCACACGAGCAAGGCGACGCATGTCGTGATGGATACCGGGTTGGCGGCACCTTCCATCGTCGCGGAAAACGCCGAGAACGCGTACAAGGCGATCGTCACTAAAATAAAGATCATGGACAGCGCGATCAAAAAGATTTGCAGAGCGATTTCGTTGGGCGTCTTTTTGCGGTTGGCGCCTTCCACCATCGAAATCATTTGGTCGAGAAAGCTGTTGCCGGCTTCGTTGACGACTTGCAGTACGATCCAGTCCGAGAGCACGCTCGTGCCCCCGGTCACGGCGCTGCGGTCGCCTCCGGCTTCACGAATGACGGGCGCGGATTCGCCGGTGATGGCGCTTTCGTCCACGCTGGCCGCCCCAAGCACGACGTCGCCGTCGGCTGGAATCGTCTCCCCCGCTTTGACAAGGACGAGATCGCCTTTGTGCAAGTCAGGCGAACAGACGGTTTCGACAGTTTCCAAATCGTCGAGCGAAGCCACGCGGCGGGCCTCCACTTCCTTTTTGGAGGAGCGCAGGGCGTCGGCCTGGGCTTTGCCGCGGCCTTCGGCGATGGCTTGCGCGAAGTTGGCGAACAGCACCGTCAGCCACAAGATGATGGCGATGGTGAAGATGTACGCGGTCGGGGCGTCCTGGATGCCGGCGAGCGCGAAAAAGAAGAAGACGGTCGTCAGCCACGCGCTCAAGTATACGAGAAACATGACTGGATTTTCGACCTGGGTTTTTGGTCCCATTTTTTTTACGCTGTCGATGAGCGCCGCCTTGATCATGGCGCCGTCGGCGAACGATTGTTTTTGTTGATTGTTCATATCGAATACCTCATCAATGGATCATTTGCGTCCACTCGGCGATTGGCCCGAGCGCGAGCGCCGGGAAGAAGCTGAGCGCCCCGATCACGACGACGATCAGGATCAGCAAAAAGACAAACAAGGCGTTGCTTGTGCAAAGCGTTCCCGACGTGCTGGCGACCATTTGCTTGCGGCTCAAGTGCTGGGCCATGAAGATGGCGGCTGCCATGGGCACGAAGCGCGCGAACAGCATCATCGCGCCCAGCAGCGTGTCGAGCAAGACGGTGTGGCTGGCAAATCCGCTCAAGGCGCTGCCGTTGTTGGCGCCCGCCGATGTGAAGGCGTACAGGATTTGCGTGAACGCGTGCGGCCCGGAAGCGGACACGCTATCCATCGTGGCCGGGTCCAGACAGGCGATCGTGCTTCCGAGCAAGATCGCGAATGGCGCGGCGAGCACCATGACGACGGCCCACTTCATTTCATACGGCTCGATTTTCTTGCCGGCGAACTCGGGCGTGCGGCCGACCATGAGGCCGGCAATAAAGACGGTCAAAATGACGAAGGCGAGCATGCCATACAAGCCGCAGCCCGCGCCGCCGAAGATGACTTCGCCTAGCTGCATGACAAGCAGCATGGCCAGCTGCGCCACAGGCGACGTGCTATCGAGCATCGCGTTGACCGATCCGCTGGACGCGGCGGTCGTAAAGCTCGACCAGATGCTCGAACCGACAATGCCGAAGCGGGTTTCCTTTCCTTCCAGCGCCATGGCGGGATCGAGGCCAAGGCCGGCGTGCTCGCCCAGCGTGATGACAAGCGTGGAGAGCAGCAGGCAAATGAGCATGGCCCAGAAGATGGCCCGGCCCTGCTTCATGTCTTTGAGCGCCTTGCCAAAGGTGAAGCACAGCGCGGCGGGAATGAGCAGGATCGAAACGACCTCGAGCACGTTCGTGAACGGCGTCGGGTTCTCGTATGGATGGGCGGCGTTGGTCAAAAAGTAGCCCCCGCCATTCGTCCCGCTTTGTTTAATGGCGATTTGGCTGGCGGCAAGCCCCGATGGCAGTGCCTGCTCGGTGATGATTTTCGCGTCGGGAACGATCGTTCCGTCGACGATTACGACGTCGTGTTCCTCGTCGATGATGGCGTTTTCGATCCACTCCCCTTTGGCGTTGACGGCGACTGGCTCCAGCAGTTTGGCGGTTTGCGTGCCGTTCATCGTCTGGACGACGCCTTGCGAAACGAGCAGCAGCGAGAGCACGAGGTTGATCGGGATCAAAATGTAAAGCAGGATCCGGGTCATGTCTTTCCAGAAGTTGCCAATCGTGCCGGTTTTCGTTTGGATGAGTCCGCGCACGAGCGCGAAGAGCACGGCCATGCCGGCGGCTGGCGCCAGAAAGTTTTGCACGCTCAGACCGAGCGCCTGCACGACGGGTGTCATTTGCGTTTCGGGCGTGTACGACTGCCAGTTCGTGTTGGTGACAAACGAGGCGGCTGTGTTGAACGCCTGCGCGATGTCCATGCCGACAAAGCCTTTGTCGTGGACAAGGCTTGCTTGCGTGACGAGCATCAAAAACAAAACGAGGAAGCCGATCAAAGAAAACAGCAGCAGCGAGCTTAAATACCGCTTGCCGTTCATTGGTTTGTCGGGGTCGATTCCCAGCACTTTGTAGGTCGCCTTTTCCAGCGGACCGACCAGTCCGGTCAAGGCGTTCTTTTTTTCAAACATGACGTTGTACATGTAAAGGCCGAGCGGATAGGCGAGCGCGCCGACCAGAAGCACATAGACGCCATAGCGTATGACAAGTGCCATCATTGCGCGTCCCCCTTTAACAAAATCACGATATACCATATCAATAATCCGATGGCGCATAGCGCCGACAGTGCGATGAGTATTGGCATCACAAAACCCTCCTAATGGACCTTATGATAGGCTTTTTTTTGTAAAATTGGCGTTAAGGAAAAGGCGTTCGTATAAAGATTGTATAAAGATGGGGCCTTTTGCCGAATAAAAACTATCTTAAATGAGAACTTCTTTTTTTTATTCCCCTTCTCTACTGCTCCAAAAGCATCTCCATCGGTTAGTATCTTTTCAGCTCTTTGTACGTATTTTGTGTACGTATTTTGAAAAATTTCTATAAACTTCGTTTTATCTCTTCCTGAAATCTCCATCATATGTTCTTCCCTTCATTCTGCAATCAAATGAATCAAACAATTAAAATATCTTTCATTTTTTTGGCTCTCACTCTACCGAATTGCCTTTCGGCAAAATAAAAGAAAATATTTAATATAGCGCTTTATTGAGAGCTATATTTTTAATATACTTAAATCATATGATAAATTTCACTTTTGAATTAGAGAGTAAGCCTGCATGATGAAAATAAAATTGGCAAAAAGAATAAGAAATGACACTATTGAAAAGTGAAGGTTAAAAACTGTTAATTCAAATATAAAAAAATTAAAAATTGAGGTTTATAGAGGGGAAAAGAAAAAATGAAAAATAAACTACAGACCTGTGATTTAGCAAACGAAAAAGTAAAAGACATTATAAAAAACCCGCGAAATCCAAAGTTTTCGAATTTGCATTTATGGATGAATAAACAAGCAAAATTCTATCACAACGAAAACAAACATTTCGGCCAGAAGAAAAGATTCCGTAAATATCGAAGAGGGACCATTATCTATGTAGATTTTGGAACTTCCATCGGCGCAGAGTTGTGTGGATACCATTTTGCGGTTGTTCTTACGAAAAACGATAATCCTTACAATGAAGCACTTACCGTGATGCCTTTAACTTCAAAAAATAAGCCGTATAATGTTTCAATCGGTAGAGAAATTATATTGGATATAATAACCGAATTTTCAAAGAATCTATCGGATATGAATCGCCTATTAAATTTCTATATAAGCCCAGAAGATTCCGATCTTAGCAACGAACAAATAAATGAGTTAACAGAGTGCGCAAATGTATATAAATCTATTGCTGTTGATGAAGGCAATCCAATAAACTCCACCACTGACCTCTTGCTTGTCGTAATTGAATGGTTGAAAGAAATAAGGAATACATATAAAGGGAATGACAAAGAGTCTTTCTTAATGCCTAATTCAATAACCACTATAAGCAAATTCAGAATTCGACTCCCGCTTAATCCTCTTGATCCTATTGGGAAAATATCCGTTACAGAGAATGCATTATCAGTAATTGATCACGAACTTGTAAAAAGGCTCGTATCGGATAATTTGGTCATTTGCGATGCCAAATAAGAAAAAAAAACAATTTATTTGACAGAAAACCCATAACTAGATATATTAATGATGATAACTTCAGCGATAAGTTTTTCTTAGGCGCTGTGGAAAAAAATTATTTTGGAGACGAATATTTTCGGGCTCCACGGACTCAATGAAGGAGCTGTAACGAATGGATCCTTTTTAGAAATCACTAAAAAGTTACAGCTCTTTTTTCTTTGTTTCCTTCAAACTGACAAAATCCATATCAAAAAAAAGCATCTTGATTTTTGGTGTACTTAAATTTTTTACCTTGAATTGTCAAATTAAGTGCAACGTTTCCGAATAATACACTTCATATGGTGTTTTGTAGCCTAAACATTTTCTA
>NZ_CAXHOA010000008.1:0-119167 GCF_964018005.1 uncultured Dubosiella sp. | reverse complement strand
GTTGTGGAAAGAGAAAGAAGGCGTGTTTCTGGTTTTGAGAGATCGAACGACCACCTTGCCGCTGGCGAGGTTTTTTTATTTATTCAAACAAGCGGGAATGGCTTTTTTCAGCCTTTTCTCGCTTGTTTTTTTTTCTTTGAAGAAAAGCGGAAAAATTTCTGAAATTTATGTGAGCATTTTACGTGCACTCTAAGCTGTAAGGGCTTACACTAAGAGCCGTAAACAAGCCAAAGCAGAAGTAGCCGCATCGTCTAAAAGGCGGATGCGCATTCCCTGCGTTTTTATTCACGCAATGATTTTATTCTCCTCTTGATATAAACTAGTTTACTTTTCAGAAGAGAGGAAAAAGAGCAAGTGGATGAAAACAGTCCTCCTGCATGTGTAAGTACTTACAGGAAAAAAAGAATCAGGATTTTGGCAAAGGAAAACGAAACAGTTCTCATCCATTGGGAGAAGAGCGGATTTTTTTCACCAGGAGATAAACTAGTTTACTTCGTTTTCACTCGATAGAGGTAGGCATGAAAAAACAATTTGGACACAATCAGCATGGCGAACCGGTAACGCTTTATCTTCTCGAAAACGATCGTTTTCGAATCGCGGTCACCGATTACGGCGCCACTCTCGTTTCTTTTATCGACAAGAACCGGGACCTTGAACTCGTCGCGGGCTTTGACGACGTGGAACACTATGTACAGCATACCGCCCATTTCGGGTCCACGATCGGCCGCGTCGCCAATCGAATCAAAGACGCAAAATTTGATTTGAATGGAAGAACTTACCATGTGAGCGCGAACAAAGGCAACAATTCGCTCCATGGAGGCGCGGTTGGATTCGACAAACGAATGTTTCAAGGCCGCGTGGAGGACAACCGTATCGTTTTGACGGCAACCAGCCCCGATGGCGAGGAAGGATATCCGGGCAATCTCCAAGTCCAGGTCACCTATCGTCTGGATGAACGCGGCATCCACATCGAATGCGAAGGCGTATCCGATCAAACGACGCTCTTTGGCACGACGAACCATTCCTACTTCAACTTAAACGGGAACGGGTCGATCGCCGGGCACCGGGTACAGCTGTTCGCTGACGCCTACGCGCCCAACGATGAAACCGGTACGGCGACAGGCGATTTGGTTTTGTGCGAAAACACTCCCTTCGATTTCCGGAACGAAAAGGAAATCGGCGCGGACTTTAACAGCGCCGACGAGCAAATCCGAATGACCCGCGGTTATGACCACCACTATTCGATTCAAGGAAGCGGCTTGCGGACGATGGCCGTGTGCCGGGCCAACGGGCTGCGGCTCGAAACCCGCTCCAACTTGCCGGGTATCCATTTTTACACCGGAAACTTCCTGGATGGAAGCTACGTCGGTCACCGAGGAGTCGCGTATGGATACCACGAACGGGTATGCTTTGAACCCGAGTACTATCCCAACGCGATTAATTATGAAACGCACGAAAAACCGGTTTTGAAAGCGGGAGAGCACGCGGTGCAAATCATCGAATATTGGCTCGATGACGACAAGGAGGAGGAATCCTCGACATTTTAAACAATAAGTAAACTACTTAACTTCATTCATAAAAAAGTACGATCAATTAGGAGGAAACAACCATGAATCAAACATCCCGGAAAGTAAGAATGGGAATCGACGTCGGCGGCACGTACACCAAGTGCGTGGCCATGGACAACGAAACCCATGAAATCATTGGAAAAAACGAAGTGAAAACGACCCACGACGCCAAAGAAGGAGTCGCCCTGGGCGTTGTGCAGTCGTTTGAAAACTGTTTGCGCGAAAACGGCATTTCACCCGACGACGTCGTTTTTGTCGCCCACTCGACAACGCAAGCCACCAACGCCTTCATCGAAGGCGACGTCGCGCCAGTCGGCATCATTGGCGTGGCCGGAGGCGGGGTGGAAGGGCTGCTGGCCAAACGGCAGCTACGCCTCAAAGACGTGGTTCTCGATGAGAAAACCGGTAAGAAGATCCCGATTTGCAACGAGTACATCCCCAAGAAAAAACTATGCAAAGAAACCATTCACAGCGCCATTCAAAGCTTGTCTGGACAAAACTCGGAAGTCATCGTCGCTTCGATGGCCTTTGGTGTCGACAGCCAGGACGAGGAAAAGATGATTTACAACGAGGCGACAAGCCTGGGCTTGCCGGTTACGATGGGCTCCGACATCACGAAGCTGTATGGGCTGACCCGCCGGACGAGAACCGCCGCCATCAACGCGTCGATTTTGCCAAAAATGGTCGCCACCGCCAACGCGACGGAAAATTCCGTAAAAAACGCGGGCGTCAAAGTGCCGCTCATGATCATGCGCGGCGACGGCGGCGTCATGGAAATCAGCGAGATGCGCAAACGCCCGATCCTGACCGCCTTGTCCGGTCCGGCGGCGTCCGTCATGGGCTCCCTCATGTACTTGCGCGCGTCCAACGCGATTTATTTCGAAGTCGGCGGCACGACGACGAACATCGGCGTCATTAAAAACGGCCGTCCGGGTGTCGATTACGCCAACATCGGCGGGCACGACACGTACATCAACTCGCTGGACGTCCGCATTCTTGGCTGCGCGGGCGGTTCCATGATTCGAATCAACGACAAGGACGTCGTGGACGTCGGCCCTCGTTCGGCCCACATCGCCGGCTGCGACTACGCCTGCTTTACCGATCCCGATGAAATCGAGGATCCGCAAATCGAACTTGTCGCGCCAAAAGACGGTGACCCGAACGACTATGTCGTGATCCGGCTGAAAAACGGCAAACGCATCACGATTACGAACACCGATGCCGCCAATGTGCTTGGACTCATTGACGAAAAGTACTTCGCTCACGGAAACGCCGAAAGCGCGCGCAAAGCGATGCAGCCAATCGCGGACCGGCTGCAAATCACCGTCGAGCAGCTCGCCGAGAAAATCTTGGAAAAAGACTACGAGAAAGTCAGCGCCTGCATCAACGCGCTGGCCGAAAAATACCATTTGGATCACGACGCCATGAAGCTGGTCGGCTGCGGAGGCGGAGCCGCCTCGCTCGTTCCGTATTGCGCCAAAAAGATGGGCCTGCAATACTCGATCCCGGAAAACGCGGAAGTCATTTCCTCGATCGGCGTGTCTCTGGCCATGGTTCGCGACGTCATCGAGCGCGTCATTCCAAACCCAACCGAGGAAGACATCGCCGCGATGAAAAAAGAAGCCATCGACGCCTGCATCGACTCGGGCGCGGCGGCCGACACGGTCGAAGTCCATATTGAAATCGACAATCAATCCGGCAAGGTGACCGCCATCGCGACGGGATCCACCGAAGTGAAAACGACCGACTTGCTCAAAGAGTGCTCCCAGGAGGAAGCGCTTGAACTGGCGCAAGCCGACTTTGGTGCCGACGTCACGGACATCGAATGCGCCTGCAAGACCGACAACTTCTATGTCTTCACCGCGAAAAAAGGCGAAAAGACGCCAATTCGAATCATTGATAAAAAAGGATTCATCCGCGTGCAGTGCTCGAACGCGAAAGCGGTCTGCACGCCAGCCAAGGACTATCAAAGCGCGGTGGAAGCGATGTGGGACGACCTGGCTATTTACAAATCCGAAACGATTTTGCGGCCGGACTACTACTTGTGCATCGGGCCACGGGTTTGCGACTACAGCGCGGTGGATTTGAATCAAAACGAGTTGCTGATGAATTTGGACATCCAGGATCGGGATCCAATGGAAGAAGTGCTCGTGATCGGTGACTGCAATGACATCTTCTAAACCAAGAGGCTCTTCGTTGCAAAAATACGTGGAACGCATTGGAAAATCGCTTGCCGGAAAACCGAATTTTTCGATACCGGACGTCGCGATTCGCCCCGTTTCGCGCATCGTGCGCGATTTAACGAACATTCCCCAGGCGAACTGGTGGCGGGCGGTACGCTTTTTCCCGCGAGCCGATGAATGGCCGCTTTTGCGACGAGGAACGTCAGGATATGTACCAGCAAGCCGTGGCGTGCGGAGAACGATACGCCCAGGCGTGTCAGGAACAATACGGGACGATTCCGATGGAGGAGCTCGCGGAAAAGCTCGGCTTGGACCTTGTGTTCCAGGACCGGCCGCAAAGCAGCTCCCGCATTGTATTCGCCGATTTTCAGGAACCGGGAACAATCCACGTGTATGAGGACGGGCTGGAAAAAGGAGAAGCGCTGCTCGCGCAGCCGGATGTGAAAAACGCGTTTGGCTGCGACGTGGACATCGCCTCGGTACTGATCGCGCACGAGTTGTTCCACGTGCTGGAACTGCGCGATCCCGCCATTTGGACCCGGACGCATTCCGTCGTGCTTTGGAAAGCGGGCTGGTTTACCAACCGCAGTCCGGTCGCGGTCCTTAGCGAGATCGCGGCGATGGCCTTCGCCAAACGGATGACGGGGCTGCCGTTTTCCCCTTACGTGCTGGACGCCTTTCTCGTCTACGGCTATTCGGAAAGCGCGAGCAGCGCCCTCTATGAGGAAATGAGCCAGGCGGCTCAGCCGCCCGCTTCCGGGTTCAAGCCGCAAGCATGAGCGAACCCATGAAAGAAACCGTCCGGTATTTGGCCGGGCTCGATCCCTCGACGCGCCGCGAGCGCCTATGCCGGCTTTTGAAAGAAAAAGGCATTCCCTGCCGGCCCCAGCAAGACGCAGACGCCATAAATTTGCTCGCTGGCGACTTCGACGATTCGCGCGCGCTGCCGATGTTTTGCGCGCATTACGATGTCGTGCCCGGCAGTTCGGGAGCCAACGACAACCTCGCGTCCGTCGCGGTGTTGATCCGGCTGCTTGAGCGCGCCGCGGGTACTTGCCGGGTGGCCTTTCTGGATGGCGAGGAGCGAGGGCATACCGGCGCAAACCTGTTTTGCCAAACCATGGACAAACGATGCGTGTCCTGTCTTGTCGTGCTCGACGTGTGCGGGTATGGAGAACAGGAAACGTACCGGATTCGCAAAGGACGGTTCCACTCGTATTTTCGAAAACTGACCGCGGGGCAGCCGCGAAAAAAATACCATCCGCTTTCTTTGGCGAACTTGCCGGAAAGCGACGATGGCGCACTCGTTTCGATGGGTGTGCCGGTCATGCTGGTGAGCATGATGCCTGCAAGCGACGCCCAATCGCTGCAAGCCACGCAACGCGGCTTCCCTTCCTTGGGCCAGACGATGGAAGCGCTGGAAGTCGTCCAGACGATCCACGGCGGTTCGCTCGACGATCCCGAACACGTGTCGGAGGCGAGCATGAACCACGTGCTCTGTCATCTGCTGGAAGGATTGATTCAATAGCAGCGCCAGAAACTGTCCAAAATCCGGGAGACAGTCGCTGGTTCGATGTTATAAAGAGGCGCACGAAGAAATTGCGATTCGCGCCGTTCGTAGTAATGATTACAGGAGGATACAAAAACTATGAGTAGCATCATTATTGGTATCTTGCTTCTGCTTTCCTTGATCGGATTAATTTACTATGCCGTAAAGGGAAAGAACTTGATGGTAGGATTCCTTATTATCACGACACTTTGGCTTGTTTTAGTGCTGGTCGGTAACGCCCTTTCGCCCAATCCGCAAATGGCGGACATGTCCGTTATTGATATCATCGGCAATGTCTATCAAGCCGGGCCGGAAGGCTATGCGAAATCCATTCTCGTCAATATCTTCTTCGGCGCTTTCTTTGGCCGGGTGCTGATCGAGACGGGCATCGCTTCCACGCTTATTCGCAAAGTCGTCGAACTAGGTGGCGACAAGCCAAAAATTACGATGGGCCTTCTGTGCTTCGTGGTTCTTCTGTGCTTCACGTCCATGACGGGAATCGGGCCGGTCATCGCCATCGCCGTCATCGCGCTGCCAATCATGCAGGCGCTAGGCATTCCGTCCAGCATCGCCCTCTTTAGCTTCATGGGCTCGATCATGTGCGGTATTTTGGCCAACGTGACAAACTTTAAACAATATCAAGGCATTTTGGATGGCATGGAGCCAGGCAAGTTCGCGGACGCGGCGTACACGTTCCAGGACTACTTCCACTTTGGCGCCATCGCGGCCGTCGTCGCGTTCGCCATCGTCATGATCGTATCGTGCGTGGCGCTGTCCAAACACGCCAAATCCCACGCCTGGGCGGCGGTGACGCCAAACAGTCAGCCGCAAGGTGACGCGCCGGCGATTTCCTGGATTTCCGTGATTTTGCCGATCCTGCTCGTCGTGATCTGCAAGCTGCAAGTCATTCCGGCTTTCTTCGTTTCCGCTTTGTTCGCGTTGCTGACGTGCGGAAAGCTGAAAAACGGCTACGACAAAATCGCGCAGCTGATTTCCAAGCTCTTTACCGATGGATCGGTTGACGTGGCCCCAATGATTGGCTTCCTGCTGACCCTGGCGATGTTCAACAACGTCGCCGTCTACGCCGGACCATATTTTGAAGCCATTATCGGCGACATCTTCCCGCACAGCGTGCTGGGCCTGACGCTTTTGATGGCCGTGCTCATCCCGGCCGGCTTCTTCCGCGGGCCGACCAACCTGGTTGGATGCGGTACGGCGGTCGCTGTCGTGATTCTTGGCGCGACATCGAATTTGCCGGTCACGTTCCTGTACCCGCTGTTCGCGATCACGACGATCGTTCCACAGCATTTGGACATCACGCAGTCGTGGGTCGCCTGGGGACTTGGCTATACGAAAGTCAGCTCGAAGGGATTCATGAAATACACCATCCCGGTTGGATGGGCGATTGGCGCTTTGCTGCTGCTCATGAACTACTTTATGAACGGAATGGGCATTTAATCCAGTTTTATTGATTCCGCGAGCGGATTGCGGGCCAAAGGATGATGTATCCCGGAACACCATCCTTTTCCTGCATTGTGCGCGAATCAAAAAAAGCGGTCAATTTGCCGGAAAAGGTGTAAAATTAGAACAAATAAAAATTTCTGTTTTGTTTGAATACAAACGGAAAACGGAACGGGCCGGACAGCCAGGCCAACGGGAAACTGCTTTACATCCCCATGGATTCCGATCACAAACGAAAGAGGATAAAGGTAGTTATGCGAAAAAAAAATTCGATCACAATCGCGGATATCGCGAAAAAAGCGGGCGTGTCCAGGACGACGGTTTCGTTTTATTTGAACCGGAAATTCGAGAAAATGTCCAGCAAGACCCGGGACAAAATCGAATCGGTCATTGAAGAAACCGAATTTGTTCCCAATGTTTTGGCTCGTTCTCTCAACAACAAGCAGTCGTATTTGATTGGCGTCCTGCTTCATTCTCTGGATTCCAAGGAAAAAGCGGGATTTTTGGAAGGCGTCGAGGACTGCCTGAAAGAAAACAACTACCAAATGATCGTGGCGCTGTCCGGCTGGGATCTGGACGAGGAACGCCGCCAAATCGAAAAGATGAAGGCGCTTGGCGTCGACGGGTTTATCGTCAGCCCAAGCGACAGCTTCGACTTGTTGTGGAACACGCTCAAAAGTCCAAGCCCTCTGGTCGTCTACAACCCTTCGCATGTGTCGCCTTACCGCTACTGGGTGCGCACCAACGACTACGAGGCCGTGTACGACGCCCTCGACCAGGCCGTCGACGCTGGCTACAAGCGGTTCATTCTCGTCAGCGAAGAGCCGGGAAAGCACGGCACCATCGCGCAGCGCTGCCGGGCCTTCGACAGCGTCACCCGGCTGCGCCATCGCGCGGCCACGGCGCTGTATGTCGCCGATCCGGACGACACGACCTCGCTGGAGTACCGGCTCGTGCAGCAAATTCGAATCGACGAGCCGACGTGTTTTTTCGTCACGACGCCGGCGCTTTTGCGGGCGGTGTACCTCGTGTTGCGCCGGTACCGCGAGCTGATGCCCGAGTCCATCGGCTTGATTGGAATCAACGCGCTCGAATGGGCGGAAATGGTCGATCCGCCCGTGACGACGATCGTGCAGCCCGCCTACGAGGCCGGGTTCCACGCCGCGCGGCTGCTTTTGGACGGGATCCTGGAACAAAACAAGGAGCTGCCTTGCCGGATTTTCCCGTGCCGGCTCCACGCGCTGGGCTCGACGCGAAACGTCAAAAACAAGAAAGAGGAATAAAATCATGAACACAATCCTGGAGGAAAACCAATATGAACACATACATTGACCAGCTATTCGGGCTGGAA
This sequence comes from uncultured Dubosiella sp., assembly GCF_964018005.1. Taxonomy (NCBI): domain Bacteria; kingdom Bacillati; phylum Bacillota; class Erysipelotrichia; order Erysipelotrichales; family Erysipelotrichaceae; genus Dubosiella; species uncultured Dubosiella sp. The sequence goes on along the minus strand of NZ_CAXHOA010000008.1, from coordinate 111,055 downwards.
GGAAAAGTTGCGCTTGTAACCGGCGCCACGCATGGCATCGGATTTGGCATCGCGGTCGCGCTTGGCAAAGCGGGCGCCACCATTTGTTTCAACGGCCGGAGCGAGGAAAAAAACGCCCAGGCACTCGCGGCGTATGCCGAACAAGGCCTGCATGCCCATGGCTATGTTTGCGATGTCACGAAGGAAGACGACGTGGCGGCGATGATCAGGCAAATCGAATCCGAAGTCGGAACGGTGGATATCCTCGTCAACAACGCGGGCATTATTCAGCGCACGAGCATGCTGGAGATGAGCGTGGCGGATTTTCGCAAAGTCGTCGACGTCGATTTGACCGGTCCGTTTATTATGGCGAAAGCCGTTTTGCCGGGCATGATTCAAAAAAACGCAGGCAAGATCATCAACATTTGCTCGCTGATGTCCGAACTGGGCCGGGAAACGGTGGCCGGATACGCCGCGGCCAAAGGCGGACTGAAAATGCTGACAAGAAACATTTGCGCTGAATTTGGCGAACACAACATTCAATGCAACGGAATCGGTCCGGGCTATATCGCAACCAGTCAAACCGCGCCGCTGCGCCAGCCGCAAGCCGACGGGTCCGCCAATCCGTTTGACGCCTTTATTTTGGCGAAAACGCCCGCGCACCGCTGGGGGACGCCGGAAGACTTGGAAGGCCCTGCCATCTTTTTGGCGTCGAAGGCTTCGGATTTTGTGAACGGACACATTCTTTACGTGGATGGCGGCATTCTGGCCAGTCTTGGCCGGACGCCGCAGTAAAGGAGGCCGTATGCGAATCGCGTTGATCAATGAAAACTCGCAAGCTTCCAAAAACGCGGCCGTCGAGCGCGCGCTCAAAAAGGCGGTCGCGCCGTATGGCTACGAAGTCGTCAACTATGGCATGTTCGACGAGCAGGACGAGGCGCTGACGTATGTGCAAAACGGCATTTTGGCGGCCATCCTGCTGAATTCAGGCGCGGCCGACTATGTCGTGACGGGCTGTGGAACCGGCCAGGGCGCGATGCTGGCGTGCAACGCGTTTCCGGGGGTTTTATGCGGACACATCGAAGATCCGCTTGACGCGTACACGTTCGCCCAAATCAACGACGGCAACGCTATCGCCTTGCCGTTTGCGAAAGGCTTTGGCTGGGGCGGCGATTTAAACCTCGAATATATTTTTGAAAAGCTTTTTTGCGAACCGGCCGGACAAGGCTATCCAAGAGAGCGCGCCATTCCCGAACAGCGCAACAAGCAAATTCTCGATCAAGTCAAAGCGGTGACGTGTCAGGACTTGAAGGCGATTTTGCCGCAGCTCGACGCGCAGCTTGTGCAAGGCGTCATCGGGCGGCCGTCGTTTCAGGCGCGGTTTTTCCAGGATTGCGCCAGCGAAGAGTACGCGGCTTTGATTCGGGATCTAATTCAGAAAAATGGAAAGGACAATTCGCAATGGAAGTAAGAACGGCTTGCTCACCGCAAGATGAAAAACATTACGACACGAAACGGCTTCGCGAGGAATTTTTAGTGGAAAAGCTTTTTTTCGAAAATGAAATCAAGCTTGTGTACAGCCACATCGACCGCATTATTTTTGGCGGGGCGATGCCGGTTGGCCGCGCCCTGAAGTTGGAAGCGGGCGACGAGCTACGCGCGAACTATTTTTTGGAACGGCGGGAGCTGGGCCTCATCAACATTGGCGGCCCGGGCGTCGTGACGGCGGATGGCGTCGCGTACGAAATCGGCTCACGTGACGGGTTGTACCTTGGCCAGGGAACCAAAGACATCGTCTTTGAAAGCGAGAGCGAGGAAAATCCGGCCAAGTTTTACTTGTGTTCTGGTCCGGCGCATCGCTCGTATCCGGCGAAGCGGATCTTGAAGGATAAAAAAGCGGAGCAGCCTTACGACGTAGAAATTTTGCCGGAAAACAAAAAGGAGCTGGGCACGCTCGAGGATTCGAACCACCGCACCATCAATAAATATATTTTGCCCGGCCAAGTCGAATCGTGCCAGCTCGAAATGGGAATGACGCATTTGGAGCCGGGCAGCGTATGGAACACGATGCCTTGCCACACGCACGACCGGCGCATGGAAGTGTACTTGTATTTCGACTTGCCGGAAGACGCGTTCGTCATGCATTATATGGGCGAGCCGCAGGAAACCCGCCATTTGGTCGTGCGCAACGAGCAGGCGGTCATCAGCCCGTCCTGGTCGATTCACGCGGGCAGCGGATCGCGCAACTATACGTTTATTTGGGGCATGGTTGGCGAGAACCAGGATTTTGACGACATGGACGAAGTGTTGATGAAAGACCTTCGCTAGACATTTTCGATCCCTTACCGTTTAGGCAAGGGATCTTTTTTGCATGAAAAAAGAACAGCAGTCGCTGTTCTAGTCTTGGCCGCCTTTGCGGCGGTTGTAGGCCCATTTGCTTGGCTTGTACAAAAGCGCGTTGACTGGCAAGTCGAATTCGCCAATGTACTCGTGGATCAAAGGGGCGAAATTGTCTTTAAAGTGCGTGAGCCCGTCGTCGAGGGTGCCCTCGACGCCACCCATGCTGAATTCCTCGCAGCCGTGGTCGAACGCCCACTGGAAATTTTCGATGTACGTCTTGTATTGGGGCATAAAGCGGCGGAACCGGTCGTCCATGCCTGCGTACAGCATTTCGGCGCATTTGCCGTACTTGATCGTCAAGACGCCGGCAATCGGGGTCGGATCCAGCGTGCCAAGCTCTTTTCCGAATTGTTCCAAATTGGCGATGTCTTTTTCCAGTCCGGCTTTTTGTTCCTCCAGCGTGAAGCGCTTTTTCTTTTGGTTTTCCGGCAGGCTGGTTAAGTCGGCTTCGATTTTGGCGAGCTTCTTTTGGTTTTCGGACAAAATCAAGCCAAGGTCCGCGATCGCCAGCATGATGATGCTGTTGTCGCCATAGCAGTCGAGCAAGTGTTTGAAGTATTCCTTGCTGCGCAGGGCGACGTGCTTGCGATCTTCAGTCTTTGCCACCAGACTGGCGAAATCCTCCAGCAGCGCATGGCGGCCCTGCACGATTTTCAAATGGCGCTTTTCGGCTTCCTTGATGAGCTTTTTCGTTTTCTTCGGCAGCGAGGCGAGCAAGTCCTCGGGACGATCCACGATCGAGTGGAAGCGCGGCTGGATGCTTTCGGAAATCATCGTCGTGAATCCCTGGTGGATGCATCCGGCGTTTTCAAAGTTTTTGACGAGCGCCTCCTGACCGTTTTTCGGCCGGCTGGTATCGGAAGACGGATACTTGCCGATGATGATGGCGGGATCCATTTTGATAAACAGCGCGCGGCGTTTTTTCCCTTCCTGCTTGAGATGGCGCAAAAACGCCGTCAGCAGCGGTTGGTTGGTGTAGTCGAGAATCGGCCCGCGAGGAATGTACATCATGGAAAAACCGCCGGGAAGCGGCTTGATCAAAACAAGCGCGGTCGCGATCAATTTTCCTTCCTCGTTTTTCATGCCTGTATAAAGATGGTCCCAGTTGCTTTTGACACGGGCCCAGTCATAGCTTTGCAATAAGTTTGAATTGGGATGGCTGGCGACGAACGCGTCGTATTCCTCCCTTGAAAGATTGGTCGTAAACTGCATGTCCTTTACCTCCATCGGTATATTATCATACTATACAAAAGAGATTTCAAATAAAAAAGGAGGAAAGGATGAAAAACATGACGACAAGCGAGTTTTCACGCGTCCGTACCGGGTACGAGCGCGCGCTCGCCCTTTACGAGGCCGGCCGGTTCAAGCCGGCGATCACCGCGCTCAAGCGGCCGATCCGCACTCTGGAATACGGCGGCGAGAAAACGTTGTTTTTAGCCAAGTGCTATCGGCTGCTCGCCGCGTGCCACCAGGCGCTGGACGCTGCCGGGCTTGCGGCCCACTACGAGCGGGAAGCCGGGAAAATCGAAATCCAAATCAAAAGCGATCCAGAGGATCGCTAAAAACGCGCGCTTATTGAACTTGGCCGCCATCGACTGGCAGGATCGCGCCGGTAATGTACGACGCCTTGTCGCTTGCCAAAAACAAAAACGCCTCGGCAATGTCTTGCGGGGTGCCGACCCGGTGCAGCGGAATCATTTGGATGAGCGGGTCGATCACTTGTTTTGGAAGGGCTTTGACCATGTCCGTTTCCGTGATGCCCGGCGCCACGGCGTTGACGCGGATGCCGTATTTTCCCAGTTCGCGCGCCAGCGATTTCGTCATGCCGTTGATGGCGAACTTGCTGGTTGGATAGGCGACGCCGCTAGGCTGCCCGAACGTGCTGACCATCGAGCTGGTGTTTAAAATCACGCCGGCTCCTTGTTTTTTCATCCATTCGACGGCAGCTTTCGTGCAGACGAACGGCGCTTTCACGTTCAAGTCCATGACGCGGTCGAAATTTTCGATGGTGTACTTTTCCAGCGGGGTGGCGTCCGAGACACCCGCGTTATTGACGAGCACGTCGATCGAGCCAAGCCGGGTGGCGATGTCATCGAAATCCGCTTTGATTTTCTCGTAATCGGTCAACGGGGTCCAGCGGCCTTCCACGTTTTCACCGGAAAGGGCGGCCAGCGCCTTTTGGACGGTTTCCTCGCGCGACCCATACAAAACCACGTGGTAGCCGGCGTTTAAAAACGTCTTGACGGTTTCCAGACCGATGCCGCGGGTGCCGCCGGTCACGATGCATACTTTGTTCATTGTTGTTGCCTCCTTCGTTTTCTTTTCTTTATTATGCGATTGTTTGGCCTTTCCGGCAACCACTTCGCGATTCATGGTATACTAAATTTATGAGTTTTATCACGGATGAGGAAAAAAAGAAAGCGCGGGCGCTACTTTCGCGGCTGTCGCGCCAGGAAAAATGCGAAATGCTTTCGGGCCTCGATTACTGGCGGATGCGCGGAATCGAGCGGCTCGGTTTGCCGGACTACTGGATCAGCGACGGGCCCAGCGGCTTGCGCAAGCAAGTCAAGGAGGCGGACTATTTCGGGGTGCATGAAAGCGTGCCCGCCATTTGCTATCCGGCACCCGTCACGTGCGCGTCCACCTTTGATCCGGCATTGATCGAGCGAGTCGGCCAGGCGCTGGCTTCCGATTGTATCGAGGAGGATGTAGCCATGGTGCTGGCGCCAGGTGTCAACCACAAGCGGTTCGCGTTGGGCGGGCGCAATTTCGAGTATTACAGCGAAGACCCGCTCGTGTCGACGAAAATGGGCGCGGCGATGATCGCCGGCATTCAAAGCCTGGGCGTCGCGGCGTGTGTGAAGCATTTTGTGTGCAACAACCAGGAAACCGGCCGCATGGTGTGCGACGCCATCGTGGACGACAAAGCGCTGGCGGAAATTTATTTGCGGCCGTTTCGCGCCATCGGAAAGGAAACGGATGTCGCGGCGATGATGACGGCGTACAACCGGCTCAACGGCGTGTACTGTACCGAAAACAAGGCGCTGCTCGACCTTGGCCGTTCGGCGGGCTTTGGCGGGGCGTACATAAGCGACTGGGGCGCGGTCAACGACGTGTTGAAAAGCTTTCAGGCGGGATTGAATTTGGAAATGCCCGGTGTTAGCGACGAAACGACGACATTGCTGGAGCGGGCGCTTGACGAAGGGCGCTGGACAGAGGGCGGGCTGGACGCTTGCGTCCTGCCGCTGCTGGAACTGCTCGTGCACCAGGCCGGACAAAGCCCTCGCGCCGCGCTTTCCCGGAGCGAGCGGAAACAAATCGCCCGCGCCGCGGCGGAAAGCGGCATCGTGCTGCTCAAAAACGAAAACGGCGCGCTGCCAATCCGTACCCGTTCAGTGACGCTGGTGGGCGCATTCGCGAAGCATCCCCGCATTCAAGGGACGGGAAGCTCGAAAGTCAACCCGCTCGAAGTCGAACGACTAGTCGACGTGTTCGATCACGCGTATTACGCTAAAGGATTCGACGAGGAAGGAAAAACCAACGAGGCGTGGTGCGCCCAGGCCGTCTCGCTGGCGCGCAAAAGCGAAGTCGTCCTCGTTTGCGCGGCGTTGCCCGCCCAGGCGGAATCCGAAGGGTTCGACCGCAAGACGCTGGCGCTCCCCGAGGGAATCAACGAGGTCATTCGCCGCATCGCGCAAGTGCATGAACGCGTCGTGGTGGCGCTGGCTTGCGGCGGTCCGGTCGCGATGCCGTGGCTGGAACAGGTGCAGGGCGTCGCGCTGTCGTATTTGGGCGGCAGCTATGGGCAAAGCGCGCTGGCGCGGGTTTTGCAGGGACAAGCCGAGGCCGGGGGTCGGCTGGCGGAAACGTGGCCGCGTCCCGGACTGGAAATCCCGGTGCGGACAGGCTGGAAGGCGAGCGCGTACGTGGAAAGCGTGTACACGGGGTACAAATACTACAACGGCGCCCAGGTCGACGTGTTGTTTCCGTTTGGCTACGGCTTGTCGTATACGACGTTTGCGTATTCGGAATTTGAGCGGACAGGCCGCCGTATCGGCTTTCGGGTGCGCAACACCGGCAAGCGGCGCGGGTCGGAAGTCGTGCAAATTTATCGCAACGACGCGCTGCCGTTTTCCACGCAGAAGCTTCTTTATTTCGAGAAGCTGGATTTGGCGCCAAACGAGGAGGCATTCGTTTCCTATCTTGTGCAAGACGAGGACTTGATGGAGTATTTCGACGGCTGGGTGCTGCGAAAAGGCGTTCATCAAATCGAGGTGGGGTCCAGTTCCCGAGCGATTCACCATCGGTTCCTGCTGGAAACGGATGGCGTTTCGGTTTCGGTCGTGCCGGCGTACGCGAGCGCGAAAAACGTGGGGCGCCTCACCCGATCCGATTTCGCCAGTCTTTGCGGACGGGAGATTTTCATGGCGGAAAGCGCGCGCAAGCCTTACGATCAAAACGTGTGCCTGAATGATTTGATGGAGGGCGGCTGGATGGAGCGTACGGTGGCGCGCTGGCTGCTGAAACAAGTGCCGGCACGCCAGGGCGAGCTGCTGCAAACGGCGCCGCTGCGGATCTTGAAGATGAACGCCATCGACGCCGCGACGCGCCAGGGGTTGCTGGATTTGCTCAACGGCCACGTCGTTCGTGGCGCCCGGCACGTCGACTGGCGCGCGCTGCTGGCGTTTTTAAAAGAAAACACGTAAAGGAGAGAACATGGATGGGAAATGAAACCGCAAGACAGGAACTAAAAAGGAAGCAGCGAATCGTGATCAAAATCGGCTCGTCCTCGCTGATGCATCCGCAAACCGGGCATTTGGATTTGATTAAAATCGAGGTGCTTGTGCGGGAGCTGAGCGACTTGCTCAACCAGGGCAAGGAAGTTATTCTGGTGTCGTCGGGGGCGATCATGGTGGGGTCGCGGCTGCTGGGCTTCCAAAGCAAGCCGCAGGATCTCGCCCTCAAGCAGGCGTGCGCTTCGATCGGGCAGGCGAAGCTGATGATGATTTACCAAAAGCTGTTCAACGAATACAACCAGACGGCGGCCCAGGTGCTGCTCACCAACTACACGACGTCGCACGCCCGTTCGCGGCGCAATGCGCGCAACACGCTCAACGAGCTGCTAAAGCTCAACGTCATTCCAATCGTTAACGAGAACGACACGGTCGCGACGGAGGAAATCGAGTTTGGCGACAACGACACGCTAAGCGCCACGGTGGCGGCGCTGGTGGACGCGGATTTGCTGATTTTGCTTTCGGATATCGACGGCCTGTTCACGAACGATCCAAACCAGGATCCCGACGCGACGTTGATCCGGGTCGTCGAGGAGCTCGATCGCGAGTATTTCGAAATGGCGAAAGGCTCAAGCGGCTCGAACGTAGGCACGGGAGGCATGGCGACAAAACTGGAAGCCGCCCGGATTTGCTTTGAAAACGGATGCGATATGATTATCGCCAATGGCCGCGATTTTCATATTATCCACGAATTGATGGACGGGCAGGACAAAGGAACGTTATTTAGAGGGGGACAAACACGATGACAACAACGATCGAGGCTTTGGGCCAGAGGGCCTGCCAGGCGAAAAAAGTGGTGGCGAAGCTGCCAACGAATTTGAAAAACGAGACGTTGTGCCGCGTCGCCAACGATCTGGTCGCCAACAAGGCGGAGATTTTGGCGGCCAACGCGCAGGATATGGCCAACGGCCGGGCCAACGGGATGCCAGATGGCTTGCTGGACCGGCTGTATTTGGATGCGGGACGAATCGAGGCCATGGCGGAGGGGTTGACGCAAATCGCGAAGCTCGACGATCCGATTGGCGAGGTGACCGGCATGAAGAAGCGGCCTAATGGCTTGCTCATTGGCCAAACGCGGGTGCCGCTCGGGGTCGTGGGCATCATTTACGAGGCGCGGCCCAACGTGACGGCCGACGCGTTTGGCTTGTGCTTTAAAACGGGCAACGCGGTGATTTTGAAAGGCGGCCGGGACGCGATCCATTCGATTCAGGCGATCGTGGCGTCGATTCGCGCTTCGCTGGAGGCGTGCGGGATCGAGCCGGACTGCTTGCTGCTTGTGGAAGATTTGTCGCGCGAGGCGACGATCGAGCTCATGAAGCAAAACCGGTATTTGGATGTGCTTATTCCGCGAGGCGGGGCGGGGCTGATTCGCTCGGTCGTGGAAAACAGCACGGTGCCGGTCATTGAAACGGGCACGGGCAACTGCCATATTTTTGTGGATGAAAGCGCCGATCTCGAGCAGGCGGTCGCCATTATTTTGAATGCGAAAACGCAGCGGGTCGGGGTGTGCAACGCGGTGGAATCGCTCGTCGTGCATCGAAACATCGTGGACGCCTTGCTGCCGGATTTGGCGTTGGCGCTGCGAAACAAGCAAGTCGAGATGGTCGGGGACGACACGATCGTCGCGGCGGATCCTTCGATCGCCTTGGCCAGCGAGGCGGACTGGGGGACGGAATACCTGGCGCTGAAGTTGTCCATCAAGACCGTGGGCAGCGTGGACGAGGCCATCGAGCATATCAACACGTACAATACCGGGCATTCGGAAGCCATTTTGACCAACGACTACGCCCATGCGCAGCAGTTTTTAAAGGAAGTCGACGCGGCGTGCGTCTATGTCAACGCGTCGACGCGGTTTACGGATGGATTCGAGTTCGGATATGGGGCAGAGATCGGGATCAGCACGCAAAAGCTGCATGCCCGCGGCCCGATGGGACTGCTCGCTTTGACGACGACGAAATTCATCATATTGGGCAGCGGACAAGTGCGTCCGTGACGAAACCGGTTCCAAACGCGTAGGTTTCGGGCAGATTTGCCAAATGGAAAAAAACTTTGTATGATAAACCGGAAAGGGAGGAAGCACCATGGAAAAATGGACACAGGAGCAATACGCGACCCGCATTTTAGAGCAGAAGCAGGAGGCGCATGACAAGATGTGGCTGTACATTGAGCTGAACGCCAAAGACTTTATGAACGAATGCGAGCCGGGGGTTAAAAACCTGAGCAGCTGCTGCAAGGCGATGGTGGCTGCCATGCTGGAAGGCGATGGATACATCGTGGAACCGAAGATCCGCACGAAGGTGGCGGGAGCGCTCACGATTCGCTATTATGTGGACAATTTGAGTCCGGAACGCCGCACGTACGCGCAGGCGATGGCTCAAGCGTAATTTGACAAAGAAAAACGGGGACGGGATCGCGGTCGCGTCCTTTTTTCGTGGAATAATTTGGAAAATTTGGAAAAAACCTTGATTTTCTCGAAAATTGCTATAGAAGATATGATAAAATTGGATTAATAATACAATGATTTTAGAGGAAAGATTATGGATAAAAAAATAGTAGTGACAATTTCTCGTGAATACGGCTCCTATGGAAGAGAAATCGGGCGCCGTCTGGCCCAGCGTCTGCACATCGCGTATTACGACAAGGAAATTCTGGAACAAACCGCGGAGCAGCTTGGGGTTTCGAAGATGTTTTTTACCGATGAGAATTTGAACGACGCGGGACAGTTTTCCTTGAGCGGCCGGATGAACTACGGCGTCAAGTATTTGACGGAGCTGAGCCTTTCGACGAAGGCGTACGACACGGCGCGCGCCATTATGGAAGAGCTGGCGAAAAACGAAAGCATGGTTTTGGTCGGCCGCTGCGCGAATTATATTTTGCGCCACGAGCCGGGAATCATTTCGGTGTACTGCTATGGAGATTTGGAGGACCGGGTGCGGCGCGTCATTGAAGAATACCACGTTCCGGCGGGGCGGGCCCGCAAAGAGGTGCTGGACACGGATCGCAAACGGGCGCGGTTTTATGAGTATTTTACCCATCGCAAATGGGGCGACCTGGCGGATTTCGACGTCTTGATCAACACATCGAAAAAAACGCCCGAGGAAGCCGTCGACTTGCTTGTGGGCGTGTTTGAGGAAAAAGCGAAAGCGCAGGGATGAGGACTCTGCGCTTTTTTTCTAGGCTTTCTTTTTGGATTCGAGCAGCGCTTTGCACAAAACGCTGTTCGAACGGGTCGTGCTCATCGCTTTTAAGACCGTGAGCGTGTCTTCGATGGTGTTGTTGGAACCAAACCATTCCCGGCGGATCAGCTCTTCGATGTCGTACGCCTCCTTGCTCAGCAGCAAATCGTCGTGACGGGTGGAGGAGCGCTGGATGTTGATGGCCGGATACACGCGGCGCTCGGCCAGCGTCCGGTCCAAATACAGCTCCATGTTGCCAGTTCCTTTGAATTCCTCGAAAATCATCTCATCCATACGGCTGCCCGTTTCGACCAGCGCGCTGGCAATCACGGTCAGCGAGCCGCCTTCCCGCAAGTTGCGGGCGGCGCCAAACAGACGTTTGGGACCGTACAAGGCGTTGGGATCCAAACCGCCGGAAAGCACTTTGCCGGTGGATGGGACAATCAAGTTGTAGGCGCGCGATAGACGCGTGATGGAATCAAGCAGGATGACGACGTCTTCGCCAAACTCCACGAGCGACTTGGCGCGGGCGAGCGCCATTTCCGCGACGCGTTTGTGGTGCATGGGCTGCTCGTCGAAAGTCGAGTAGACGACTTCGACGTGGTCTTTGTTTTCACCGGCCGCCTCGATAACCATTTCCTTGAAGGCGGTGACTTCCTCGGGGCGCTCGTCGATGAGCAGCACGATCAAGTACACGTCTTTGTGGTTTTTCAGAATCGACTGCGCGAACATTTCCAGCAGCGTCGTCTTTCCGGCTTTGGGCGGCGCGACGATCATGCCGCGCTGGCCGCAGCCAATGGGCGCGAACAAATCCACGATACGTCCGGCGTAGTTGGCTTTGACGGTTTCCATTTTCAGCTTGCGGTTTGGAAAAATCGGCGTGAGCTGGTCGAACCGTTTGCGGCTCAGGCATTCTTTGATGGTGTGGCCGTTGACTTTGTCCACGCTTTCGAGCGCCCGCGCGCTTTGCCCGTGCTTGGGCGAGGCGACCCCTTCGATGGAGTCCCCGGTGCGCAGCTTGAGCGCTTTGATTTTTGATTCCGATACATACACGTCGTCATCGCCGGACAAGTAGTTTTCCTGTCTTAAAAAGCCGAAGCCTTTTTCCATGACTTCCAAAATGCCGCTCGCGCCCGCCCGTTCGCGGTTTTTCTTTTCCTGAAGCTCGCGCTGCACTTTGGCGATGTCGATTTCCTCGACATGGATCCGGTTGACGGATGTGATCTTTTTTAAAATAAATTCGGAGCGTCCCTCGCGGTCTTTTTCGGCTTCTCCGATAATGAAATCATTATTTTTTAAATCGTAAGCGCTGATAAACGCGCTGTCTACGAAAACATCCCCGTCCCGCTCGGTTCGGATAAAACCGAAACCCTGGTGGAATGTTTCCAAAATTCCTTCTATTTGAATCAAGGATAGATCCTCCTTTTACTGTCTTTTATTATAACGAAAAAAAGGCGGTTTAGAAAACCCTAGACCGCCAAAGTTGTGATTTATTACATAAAATACGGCGTCGCGAAATACAAAACGAAGATGACGAGCAAAACCCACACCGTCGGATGCACTTTTTTCGCTTTACCAGCCGCCAGCATCGAGATCGCGTACGCGATGAAGCCAAACGCGATACCGTTGGAAATCGAGTACGTCAGGATCATCGAGATCACCGTGATGAACGTCGAAATCGCGTAAATCATGTTTTCCCATTCGATGCCCCGAAGCTGCTGCGCCATCATGACGCCCACGACGATCAGCGCTGGCGCCGTAACGGCGTTCGTGATCGCGGAAAGCAAAATTGGAGAAATGAAAATCGACAACGCGAACAACACGCCCGTCGTGATCGCCGTCAAGCCTGTCCGGCCGCCGACACCGACACCGGAAGTCGATTCCACGAAGCTTGTTACAGTCGAAGTACCGATCGCCGCGCCAAAAACCGTCGCGATCGAGTCCGCGAGCAGCGCCTGTTCCGCGCCTTCCAGCTCGCCTTTCGAGTTCACCAGGCCGATTTCGTTTCCAATCGCCACCAACGTACCCGCCGTATCGAAGAAATCGACAAACAGGAACGAGAAGATGATCATGACCGCGTTCATCGGATTGGCGAACAATTCGCCAAAGCCACCCACGAAGGCACCCGCGGCGTCCATCTCAAAGTTTAAGCTCCAGTCCGTAGGCAAAGCCGGCATGCCGTCGATGCCAAACGCGCCGCAGATGATGCCCACGATCGCCGTGATGACCATGCCCACGAACACCGCGGCCGGCACTTTTTTCACGACGAGCGCGATCGTGACGAGAATGCCAAGGATCGCCAGCAAAACTGTTGGATCCGTGAAATTTCCCATGCCGACGAAAGTCGATTCGTTGGCTACGATGATGCCCGAGTTTTTAAAACCGACAAAAGCGATAAAGAAACCGATTCCCGCGCCGATCGCCAGCTTCAGCTGGACAGGGATCGAGTCGATGATCAGCTTGCGGATGCCCGTCACCGAGATCACGACAAAGATCAAACCGCTCAGGAAGACAGCCGCCAAAGCCGCCTGCCAGCTCATTCCCATCTGGCCGCAAATCGTATATGCAAACAACGCGTTGACGCCCATACCGGCCGCCAAAGCAACCGGATAGTTGGCTAACAGCCCCATGAGGATCGAACCAAACGCCGCCGAAAGCGCCGTGGCCATGAACACGGAAGGCACGTTCATGCCTGCGTCGCCCAGAACACTCGGGTTGACGCCCAGAATGTACGCCATCGCCAGGAACGTCGTCAGACCGGCGAGAAGCTCGGTCTTCACATTCGTGTGTTTTTCTTCAAGCTTGAAAAATTTGTTTAAGCTATTCATAAAATCTCCTTTTCACTATGTGGTTTATTGTAATATAGAAAGACAGATTATTCAAATGTTTACTCACATAATTCACACATATTTTTTAAGTAGAACGAATAAATAAACGTGCGGACCGGGCGGTCGGCGTCAATGAGCCGCATCGCGTGCTTGTACACGCCAAGCTGCGGGGTGTATTGTTTTTTTAACTCGTTGGCCGAAGCGACGTAGTCGCTCTTGAAATCGACAATAATCGTTTCGGTTTCGGCGAACACGACAAGATCCATGAACCCGTGCGTGATCCGGCCCTGCTCCATCACCGAGTAGGCGCACTCAAACTCGTGGCGGCACGCCATCCAGCGGGCGTAGTCGGCGTTTTCGTTAAGCGCCAGGATTTGTTCGACATCCAGCGGCGAAAGGGTTTCCCCGCGCTCTTTGGCCAGACGCTCCATCGCTTCTCGCTCGTACGGATACGGCAAGGTGGCGACGACGGCGTGCAGCAGCGTACCGCGCACGGTCCGGGTGTTTTCCTTGAGCGACACAGGCTTCCATCGCCGTTCCTGCTTGGCCCGCGAGGCGGTTTGCGACTCGATTTTTTCACGCGGTCCTTCATAGTAGTGGAAAGCGGGTTTGTACCGCTTCTTTTTTTTGACGGCCTGGCGGGTGTACAGCTCTTTGACCTCGTCCAGCACGAACAAGGCGCTTGGCTCGTTTAAGTACGTGTGAAGCAGCCAGCTTGTATAGCTGCGTTTTTGCAGCAGAGCTCTGGCGTTGAGCGGATAGCGGTACATGTCCAGCGACTTGATCGCGTCCACGATCACAAGCTCCTGCTCGGCGCGGGTTGTGGCGACATAAAGCACCCGCATTTCCTCGGCGAGCTCGTCGTGGAACTTTTTGGTTTTGAAGGCGATCGTCGCCCGCGACGGGCGGCTGAGCCGGCCGTTTTCGCTTAATGAACGCATCGCGATGCCGAGCTGCTCGTCAAAAAGCATAGGCGAAGAGGCGTCCATGTCGCGGCTTTCCTCCTGGGAGAGGATGTAGACGATCGGAAACTGAAGCCCTTTGGAGTGGTGCATCGTCTTGATTTTGACGACATCCTCCTCCTTGCCGTACGGATACGCCTCGCTTGTCCGGTCCAGATCGGCTTCCTCGCGGATTTCCGCCAAAAACGCCGTGAGGTTGCGCGGGTCGCGGAACTGAACCGCCTTTTCCAGCAGCAAGTCGAGATTGGTCTTGTCTTGCGCGTTGGTGTACTGGTAGTAAAACTGGTTGCGGTTGTATACGTGCCGGAGCAGCGCGGGCACCGGCAATCCCAACAAGGTTTGAAGCTCGTGGAACGCGCCCATAAACGATTTGTCCTTGATGACCGAATACAGCGACGCGTCCGGATCCCGGCTGGCGCCATACGCCGCGATTTGCGACTGGCTCACGCCGCACAACGGAGAGCAAAGCGCCCCAGTCAGCGCGATGTCCTGGTCGGGATCGAGCATTGCCTCCAGGCAAGCCATGATGATTTGGACGGCGTGGTTGGTGTAAAAACCGTGGTTGATTTCCGCCAGAACCGGAATGCCGTACGCCTCGAGGCTTTCTTTTAAAAACTCGTGGGTGCCATGGGTGCGTGTCAAGACGCACATGGAGCGAAACGGAATGCCTTTGGCGTGGTGCTTGAGAATGTCGTTGGCGATCAAATCCGCCCGGTGCAGCCGGTGCGTTTTTTTAGCTTCGATTTTGGACACGCCCTGGTCGATCGCCCAGTCTTCGTACTGGGTGAATAAAAAGCGAACCGGATGCTGCGCGATTTGTTTTTGGCGGTCGGTCCCGACTTTGGCGACGTCCTCGGCGAAAAACTGCGGCGTCAGAAACGACGTGTTCATGATGCGTTCGTAAAAGTCGTTGTTAAAGGCGACAATCGAAGCGGACGAACGGTAGTTTTCCCCCAGGATCAGCGTCTCGTGGCGCTCGTCCTGTTTTTTCATATGGCCGAGCATGATGGAAGGCTTCGCCTGCCGGAACCCGTAAATCGACTGTTTCATGTCGCCAACCCGGAACACGTTGTCGCCTCGCTCGATGCAGGCGATGATGCTTTCCTGCAACTCGTTGGTGTCTTGAAACTCGTCCACGAGGATGACGGCGTATTTGTTGCGAACTTCCTCCTGAATAAGAGGATCCTGCAGCAGGGCGTAGGCGAAATGCTCCATGTCGTTGAAGTCCAAAATTTCCAGCGCTTTTTTTTCCTCCTGGAAATTGGCGTGCACCCGCACGCAAAGCTCGACGAACAAAGCGGCCGTTTCAGCTTGGCGCGCCTCGTCGCTGGCAAAGCGCTCCAGGCTGAACAAGTGGTCGACGATTTCGGTTTCCATTTGCTTGTACTCGTCCGCGATGTCTTTGAAACTGTGCTTGTTGACCGACTTTGGAAAACGCTTCGTGTTTTCGATGGCGTCGATCATATGGACGCGGAACGCCGGGTAGTCCATGTTGTCCAGATCCTGGAGGCAGCGGCGAAGCAGACGCGCTTTGGAGGCGAACAGCTCCTCGTTGTCGGCCTGGGTCTTGGCGCGGGAAAACTCCATGTCGCGCACGGTTTCCAGCATTTCCTCGGCCATGTCCGCCATCGCTTCGGCGCGTTCCTTGAAAAACTGAAAGAACCATGGCTCCAGCGCCTCGTTGGGCTTCAGACAGCCGCGCATCCAGGCGCCGGGATCGGGTTTGGCGTTAGCGAACGCCAAAAAGCGGCGGACAGCGTCCATCCAAACGTCGTCGTCGCTGTGGAACGCGTGAAAGTACAGCCGCAGCTTCGCCATCGCGACAGGATCGGTGTCGGCCATCGCGCGCCGCATGGCGGTTTCAAACGCTTGTTTTTGATACGTCCCGTTGTCGACGCGTTGCGACATCGTGTACGAGATTGGGATTTTGTAGTAGTAGGTTTGCACGATTTTATAGCAGAAACTGTCGATGGTGGAAATGTCGGCCTGCTCGAGCAGGGCGAGCTGGTCAAGCACATAAGGGCTTGGCTCCTGGGCCGACAGGCGGGATTTGAGCCGGGCTTTCATTTCTGCCGCCGCGTCCTCGGTAAAGGTCATCGCCAAAATCGTGTCGATCGAAATTCGGTCCTCGATGACGAGCCGGGAAAGCCGTTCGACAAGAACCGACGTTTTGCCCGAGCCCGCGCTGGCGGAAACGACAACGTTTTTTCCCCGGGAATCAATCGTTTTTTGCTGCTGGTCGGAAAATTGAATCATGCGCGTTCTCCTTTCTCCTTGGTCGAGGCGCCGTTGCGGCAAATGATTTTGTATGGACAATACACGCAGGCGCTTTTTTCATGCACCGGCAAGATGTCGCCTTGCGCCAGACGCTCGAGCGCCTGCTCGACTTTAGACTGCATCTTTTCTTCTTTTTCGGTGTATGTGGGCACCTTTTTGAGCACTTTTTCCAGCAGCGGGTCTTGCGCGGCGGGCGGCAGGTCCTGCACGGCCCATCCGTCCACGAACCGCTGCAAGGATACCTCGTCGTTTTTTTGCGTTTCGCTCATTTCAATGGCGTCGGGCTGGGTCGTGCGGTAGTTGACTTTGAACGCGCTTTGCGGCACGGCGTGCTGCTTGAGGGACAAGTCGAACACCCCCAGTCCGCCTTTGTCGTCGAAGATGCCGGCTTCCTCAAGCGCGGGATCGACGACAAGAAACGACACTTTCATCGGGTCGTACTTTTCGATCGGCCCTTTCATTTCCACGCTCACGTCTTTCCAGCCAAAGCCCTGATCCAGCTCGTATTCCTTGTTGAGCAAGGCAAGATGGAGCCGGTCCTCGAAAATTTCCAGCGTCGAAATCAAATCGTGAATGCGCGCGCCGTATTCGACGATCAAACTGTCGAAAGCCGCCGTCCGCGACGGAAAGATTTTTTTGGCGAACGCGAACTCCTCGGCGACTAGCGAACGGATCTGGTCGCGGGTCAGTTCGGCGAACGTCGCGTTGCGCAGTGTGCGGGCGCGCTGAAGCACGCGCGAAAGCAAGCTGCCGTCCACCCGGATGTCGTCCTGGGTTTTGGGCCGGTTCAACGCCAGACCGTAGCGCAAATAGTAGCGCAGCGGGCATTGCTCGAACGTGCTCACCTTGGAAAACGTCGTCGTGTGGCGGCCGTTTTTAAAAAACAAGGACTGGGCCTGCCCGGGATCGAGGTCAAAACCGGGAACCGTCGTCGCGAACACGTCCGGAATGTTGACGAAGGTTGGCCGTTTGGCGACCCAGGACTCCAGCTCGGCGCTCGCTTCCAGCGATTTGCCGGCGTAGTCGGACTGCGGGACGATGATCGTGAGCTCGGCGCAAGCCCCCAAAGTGGAAAAGATGGCTTGCCGCTGCTTGTTGAGGCGCTCTTTTAACGGCGGAAACGTCGTGTGGGCCAAAAAGCTTTCATCAAAGATGCCGCTATACATGGACAAAGCCGGAAACACCTTGGCGTGGGCGCCCAGAAAGAACGTCGTCGGCCGCAGCGGACTGATTTCCTGCCGGGTGCCGACTAGCACGCCCGAAAGCGACTGGGCGGTTTGGGCGAACGAGGCTCGCTCTAGAAACTGGATGAACAGGGAGAAATCGTCGCCGGTTTCGATTTGGCTGGCGATGGAAGCGTAGTTTTGCACGATTGTGTCAAACGCGTTCAAATCCTCCTCGGTTGGCTCGGGAATGGTGGCCTGGATCTCGGCGGCGAGCGCTTCCACGTCGTGTCGGGTCCACGCTTGCAGCGCCCGGTGGCTTTCCATCCACGCCTTGGCGTCCAGCTCTTCCTGCTGCCACGTCAAATAGCGCCGCTCGCTGATGAGCGCGTTGTCCTCGTATGGGATGGCGTCCAGCTCGATGCCGTCGAAATGGTTCAAATACCGGACGACAGGGGCGCTTTCCTCGGGATAGAGCGCCTGGATCAAGGCGAGGTACGTTTCCTTGTCCGGCTGGCGCAAATAGCGCAATCCGGCCAGAAACCGGTCGGGAACCGTCGTGGTTTGCGGCTGGCGCAGCAAGGTGTACGGAATGCGGTGGGCGTCGAAGATTTGCGCGAGCACCTCCTGGTCGCCGGGATCGGCGAGCGCCACGAACACGTCTGTCGCCGGCAGGCGGCGTTCGAGAATCCGGTCGGCCACGATTTCCATTTGCTTGCGGGCGTTGGCGCACGACAAGTAGACGGGCGGTTCGGATTTTGTTTCGTTTTCGAGCAGGCGGGCGCCATGCGCGAGCAGAAAGTCGATCCAGTAGGACTGTTCGAAAGTCCACTCGGTTGGCAAAATGAAGATTTTCGTGTACGGAACGTCGATGGCTTCCAGGTCGGCGCGGGTCGGCACGCCAAGAGGCACCGGGCCAAGAAGTGTAAGCACTTCGTTTAAGTCGCGCTCTTTCCGGGTCGTTTCGGGAAAGCGCTCGATGCCGTACAAGGCCGCCAGCTTTAAAAAGCGCAGGCACGCTTTGAGAAAGTCGAGGTCGGCGCGCGAGGCGGAAAACGAGTTCGTTTCCGGCAAGGCGCGTAAAGCCGCCTGGCAGGCGTAAAGCGTTTCGATTTCGCTTGGCCCGGCTTGCGGCAGCAAAGTGCGGATATACGTTTCGACGGAAAAGATCTGAATGTTTAGACAGTTTCCTTTTTGACGGTGCACCATGTCGTACAAGCTCAGGTGCAAGGCGCCGGGCGCGAGCAAGATCGACTCGTCAGGGATCTGGATCATCCAATCCCTCCTTTCTTTTTCTATTATTTCTGAACTTTTTGTTTATTTTACCATAATTTTATGGATGGAAAAACCAAAAAACAAGTCCGGATGGACTTGTTTGGCGTCAAAGCGCGATGGCGCTTTCCAGGGCGAGCCGCATCATGGCGTCGAAATTTTGCTCGCGCTGCTGCGGGGTGGCGATTTCGTCCTCGTACACAAACGAGTCGGAAACCGTGCACAGGCAGGCCGCTTTTTTGCCGCAGACGTTCGCGTTGTGAAACAAGCCGAAGCTTTCCATTTCGACGATTTGGCAGCCCAGAGCGATCGCGTCGGCTTTGGGCTGCTCGATGCCGTTGTAAAAAACGTCGCTGGAATGAAAGCGGATTGGATCGACGCGGATGCCCAGCGCCAGAGCCTGGTCCAAAATGCAGGCGTTGACGTCCATCGCGGGAAACTGGATCATGTTTTCGTCCCCGGACATCGTCAGGGCGTAGGTCGATTCGCTGTACGCGGAGTCGGCGAGTACGACATCGAAAACGTGGCGCTCGGGTGCGTAGGCCCCGCAGGAGCCGATGCGGATGATGACGTCCACGTCGTAGGTGGTGAAGAGCTCGTACGAATAAATGCCAATGCTTGGAATGCCCATGCCGCTGCCCATGACCGAGACTGGCACGCCTTTGTAGGTGCCGGTGAATCCGAGCATGCCGCGGATGGTGTTGAACGGCTGGATGTCCTGCAAATACGTTTGGGCGATGTGGCGGGCGCGCAATGGATCGCCGGGCATCAAAACGACGCGGGCGATTTCCCCTTTGGCGGCTTCATTGTGTGGTGTTCCCATAAAAACCTCCTTTTTCCTCTAGCATAATGGAAGCGCTGACGGAATGCAATTTTTCGTGACCCATGCCGGTTTGGTGTTATAATTTTGAGGTAAAGGAAGTCTTGCATCATGGAAAAAAAAGTCAGTCCCGTGAAACAGCTTATTTATATTGTAATCGGGAATATTATTCTCGCCGCCTCGGTGGCGTATCTTGTGCTGCCCAACAACATTTTGTCGGGCGGCGTGGCCGGTGTGGCCGTCGCGTTGCAGCCGGTGTTTCCGATCGACCCGGTTTGGGTCATTGACGGGTTGACGATCGGCTTGTTTGTCGTCGGCGCGATTTTTTTAGGAAAGCGGTTCGCGCTGAAAACGATTTTGTCTTCGATTATTTATCCGATGCTGATCACGTTGTTCTCCTGGACGGTGACACTGTTTCCGGCCGGTACGTTCGCGCTGGATCCCATCATCGCGTCGGGTTTCGCGGGCGTCGGCATGGGGGTCGGGCTCGGTTTGGTGTTCCGCGTGGACGCGAGCACGGGCGGTATGGATATTTTGGCGTTGCTCGTGCACAAGTATTTAAAGCTGAATGAAGGAAAGAGCGTCATGATCATCGACATTTTGACGGTTTTGCTTGGCTTGTACACGTACGGCTTGCAGGACGCGCTGGTCGGGGTGCTTTCGGTCGTCGTTTCGGGCGTGATGATCAACCGGATGATTATGCTTGGCTCGCAGGCGGCGATGAACGTCATGATCATTTCCGACCAGTGGTCCGCGATTCGTCACGAGTTGATGGAGGCGCTGGATCGCGGGGTGACGCTGCTGGAAGCCAAGGGCGGCTACAAAGAGGAGTTTCGGCCGGTGGTGATGTGCGTGATCATGCAGCAGCAGTATCCGGAGCTTGAGCGGCTCGTGAACGCGATCGACCCGCACGCGTTTATGATCGTCAACAACGTGCACTCGGTGCATGGCGAGGGATTCAGCCGGGGGCTCGTCCAATGACAAAACAAAAAATCAAGGAAATGATCGTTGTCGAAGGCAAGCACGATTCCAGCACGCTGCGGGCGTATTTCGACTGCGACACGATCGAGACGGGCGGCGACCAGCTGTCGGCGCAAACGCTGGAGCGAATCAAAAAAGCGCAGCAGGAGCGGGGCGTGATCGTGTTTACGGATCCGGACTCGCCTGGCGAGCACATCCGCCGGCAAATCAAGGCGGCTGTTCCGCAAGCCAAGCACGCGTTCATTCCAAAGGAGAAGGCGCGGACGACGAAAAAGGTGGGCGTGGAGCACGCGCGCAAGGAAGATCTGTGGCGGGCGCTTGAACAGCGGGTGACGTTTATCGAGCACAACGAGTCGCTGGCGTGGTCTGATTTTATCGACTTTGGCTTTGTGGGAAACAAAGCGCTTCGCCATGGCGTGTGCGAACGGCTCGGGATCGGGCCGTGCAACGCGAAGACGTGTTTCCGGCGGCTGAACGAGATGAACGTGACGAAAGAAGACCTTTTGGAAATTTTGGAGGAAAAACTATGAACGAGGCGATCGCGACGATCAAAAACACAAGACGGATCCAGGCGCAGTACGATGTTCATGCCAAAAAGGCGTTTGGGCAAAACTTTATTATCGAGCCGAAAGTCGTGGAAAAAATTGCGGACGCGGCTATCGCGTCGCCAAACGATCTGGTGATCGAGGTCGGACCGGGAATCGGGGCTTTGACGCAGTTTTTGTGCGAGAAAAGCGAGCATGTCGTGGCGTTTGAGATCGACGAGCGGCTGCCGGATATTTTGCGGGCGGAAATCGGAAGCGACCATTTGGAGATTTTGCTTCAGGATTTTCTGGAGGCGGATATCGACGCGGAAATCAGGGCGCGGCGCAAACCCGGACAGCGGGTGGATTTTGTTTCGAATTTGCCCTACTATATCACGACGCCGATTTTGTTTAAGCTGTTCGAGGCCAGGGAGCATCCGGACACGATCACGGTCATGCTCCAGAAGGAAGTGGGGGAGCGCTTTCTGGCGCGGCATTCGGACAAGGCGTACAACGCGCTAAGCGTCATCACGGCGTACCGGTGCCGGGTGAAAAAGGTGATGGATGTTTCGCGGCACGTGTTCATGCCAAAGCCGAACGTGGATTCGATGGTGATTCAGTTCACGTTCGTGGATCGCGAGCCGGTCGCGGACGAGGATTTGTTTTTCGAGATGGTAAAAGCGTGTTTCGCCCAGCGCAGAAAGACGCTTTACAATAATTTGCAAGCGTGGCTGGCCGACAAGGAAGCCGCGAAGTCGATGCTGGAAAAATCGGGGCTGGAGCCAAGCGTGCGCGCGCAGGAGCTCGAGCTGGAGGATTTTATCCGTTTGTATGAGGAGAATTATGAAACGATACGCGCCTGCAAAGGTAAACATTGCGCTTGACGTTTTGGGCGTCGACGCGCGGGGCTATCACGATTTGGATATGATCATGGCGCCGGTTTCCTTGTTTGACGAAGTGGAAATCGAGCCGGCCGCCCGGGACGTGGTGGAATTCGTGGGAATGGACGTTCCGGAAGCGAACACGGTGCGCAAGGCGATTGACGTGATGCGGGAACAGTTCGGATTTTCGACGCGTTTTTTTGTGCGGGTCGTCAAGCGGATTCCCGAACAGGCGGGACTGGCGGGGGGCAGCGCGGACGCGGCGGCCGTCATGAAGGCGATTGTCGAGCTGGAGGGGCTGGATGTGTCGCTGGAGCGGCTGATGGAGCTGGGCGCGAAGGTGGGGGCGGATGTGCCGTTTTGCCTGCTGAGCCGGTGGGCCCGCGTGCAAGGCATAGGCGAGCGGGTCGTCCCGATCGAGTCGGACTGGCGGTTTTTTATCGTGCTGGTGAAGCCGGCGCAAGGCGTTTCGACGCCGCAGGCGTTCGCGCGCTGGGACGAGGGCGTCCAGACGCGTATGGATGTGGATCGAACGCAGGCGGCGGTGGAGCGAAACGATTTGGACGCGCTGATGGCGTCGGTATGCAACGCGTTGGAGGCGCCTGCCATCGAGCTTGTGCCGGCGGTGGAGCAAGTCCGGCAGGATTTGCTGGCGCAGGGTGTCGCTTTGGCGCGCATGACGGGGTCCGGCTCGGCGGTGATGGGCTTTTCCAGGGACAAGTCCGTTTTGGAGCGGGCGGCCAAAAGCTTGCGGACGAAGTATCCGTTTGTGGAAATCGTCCAGGTTGGATAAGGGGGATGGAAGATGTCGTATTCGGTTTTGAAGTTCGTGATCTTTCTTGTGTGTTTTGGCGTGAGCTTTTACGCGTGTTCGGCGATTGAGTTTCAGAAGTTCATGAAGGTGCGCGAGCCGCGGAAAGTGGTGGTCCTGTTGTTTTTGTTGTCGTTGTCGCTGGCGTATGTGGCGTCGCAGGCGATTTTGGAGCTGACGATTTACAACGGGTTTGGTGGCTGACATGTTTGAGAGATGGTATGTGCTCGATGTGGGAGCGCACACGTTTCGGCTGTACGATGTGCGGGGCGACGAGCTCGTTCGTTTTCCGGCGTGCTATGGGGTTTGCGAAGGGCGCGTGGAGAAAGTGGGAAAAGAGGCGTTGTCGTTTGTGTATCGGGATCCGCGGCGCTGCCAGGTGCATTATCCGGTGGATGACGGGTATTTGCTTCATGACTTGCGGGTGCTGGTGCATGAGGGGCTGCAGCGCATTGGCGCCCATGAGCATTTGCTCAAGCCAAGCTTGCTGGTGTACGTTCCGTTTTCCTTGCCGGAAACGGAGCGGGAGAAGTGGCAGGAAATCCTGCAAAGCGAAGGGGTGAAAAAAGTGAGGTTCGTGACGCTGGTCGATGTGTACGAGTCGTTTGGGGACACCCGCTTTGTGATCCATGTCGGACACTCGGTTTGCGAGATGGCGATTTTTGTGGAGGGGCGCTGCGTCATTCGCAAGTCGATTCCATTCGCGGGCCGGCAGGTGGGCGAGGCGATTCAGACGCTGGTGGCAAAAAAGACGAATTGTCTCATTTCGAGCGAGGACGCCAACGCGATGATGCTGACGGCTTCGTCGTTGTTGCAGGAGCGCAAAAACGCGACGTTGAGCGCGGCGGCGTTTGACCGCTATCAAAACTATGTGAAGATTCAGGTGCGGGGTTCGGATTTGTGGCCGTGTTTTCTTGAGGTGGAAAATCAAATCGCCTGGTGGGCGAAGTCGTTGTTTGAAACGGTTTCTTTGCCGGCTCAAGAAAAGATTGCCAGCCGGGGCGTGGACCTGCATGGCGGACTGGCGGAGCTGTTTGGCCTTTCCAAATTGTTGTCGAAGGAGCTGCAATGTCCTGTGATTTGTTCGAAGGACCCGGAATATGATATGCTCAAGACAATAAAGGAGCTGGCGTAGTGAATGAATTGAAGGTAATGGTGCTGCCGTTTTTGATTTCCCTGGGGATCACCCCTTTGGTGAAATGGTATTCGGTGGCGGCCAAAACATATGCGAAGGAAAATAAGAGAACGGTCCATCATGGCAAGATCTCCCGCATTGGCGGCGTGGCGATTTATTTGGCGTTTATGATCACGATGGCGGTGTACATGAAGGCGGATCGGGCGATTACCGGCATTTTGGCTGGCGGTTCGATCATGTTTTTTACCGGCTTGGTGGATGATTTGATTGATATTAAGCCGGTCGTCAAGCTGTTTTTTGAGGTGGTCGCGGCGCTTGTGCTGATTTATTATGGCGTGCAGGTGGATGTGATTCGTCTGCCGTTTGGGATCCAAATCAATTTTGGCCTGATTTCGTTTTTGTTTACGATCCTTTGGATCGCGGGCATTACGAACGCGGTGAACCTGATTGACGGGCTGGATGGCCTGGCGGGCGGCATGAGCGTGATCATTTTTGTGGTGACCGGTTGTCTGGCGCTCATTGAACGGCGTCCCGATATCATCGCGCTGGCGTTTATTTTGGCGGGAAGCACTTTGGGGTTTCTGGTGTACAATTCGCATCCGGCGAGTATTTTCATGGGGGATTGCGGCTCGTTGTTTTTGGGGTTCATGATTTCCGCGATTTCGCTGATGGGGTTTAAATCGAGCACGATTTTGACGCTGGCGCTGCCGATCCTGCTACTGATGCTGCCGATCGTGGACACGTTGTCGGCGATTTTGCGGCGAACGTTGAAGGGAATGAAGTTTTCGCAGGCGGATAAGAGCCACTTGCATCATTTGCTGATGAATCAGTTCGGCCACCGCAACACGGTGATCATCATGTGCTCGATGACGGCGTTGTTTGGCTTGAGCGCCTATGTGTACATGATCAATCGCAATTTGGGATTTTTGACCATTTTGATTTTGCTGTTTTTCGTAGAGCTGTTTATCGAGAAGTCGGCGATGATTTCCGTGAAGTTCCACCCGATGCTTGGATTGTGGCATCGAATGGAGCGGATGATGGAGAGAATGAAAAGCAACCGCCATAAAAAGAAAATGGAAAAATAGAAAAAGGAGAATACCGATGAATCAGAAAAATCGGATCTCCTTTTTTTGTTAGCTTATAAGAAAGGGCAACACCTTTTTGCGGATGTTGGCGGAGTAGCCAAGCTGATCGCACGCTTGCCTGGCGGAAAGACCGTGGTTGAGCATGAGTTTTTGGGCGATGATCACAAACGTGGAGATCATTTCGCCATTTTCGGTTTTCAAAGCATTTCTTTCTTTGTTCAAAGCGATTTTTTCCTTGTTCAAAGCGTTTTTTTCTTTGTACCATTGTTTTTCGGCCTCTCGTCTGCCTTCGGCTTTACCTTTTTGAATGATATTGTTGATTACACTTGCCATGGTTTGTTCTCCTTTCGAATCGTCTGGTTGAAATTGTTCTAAATACTCGTAAAACGCCTTTTTCATCTCTTTGTCGTTTGACAAGGCGGCTAACGTCATCAAGGTTTCTTCGATGTATTCTATTTTCCAGTGGGTCGGTGGAATATATTGTTTCCCGTGAGACTGACGCATTTGCGCGCAATAATCCGCGATAATGCGGAAATCACTGGAAATGGACTCGATCTTTTCACGACTCCAGCACGAGATGTTTTCTATATTCATTTTATAATCGAACAGAAATGGTTTCAAGTCGGGATAGGCGTCAAAATGAAACAGCTGGGCGAAAGATTTTGGTTGCCAGGCGAAGCGGTCATAGTGGAATGTGAACAAAACGCAGGGAATGAGGTGCGTCAATGGAATGACAGGATCTTTTTTTCGCTTGGTCGCTTTGATTTGGCGCATTTGCCATAAGAAGACGGCGCCCATGTAGCAAAAACAGCGAATGGGCATCATCCGGTCCGCCTTTGTCTGGTTTTCGATACAAAAAATAAAAGGCCGGTTGTTTTTGGAACCCATTACGAGAACGCATACGTCGTGGTACAGGGGATGAAATCGCTTATCGAGCAAAAAGGGCTGGGAAATCGAAAGATAGCGGATTTGCGAAGGCTGAATGACGGGTTTGTTGTCGTAAAGCAGAAGGTTGATCAAGGAGGCCAGAACGGTCGGAACGCGCAGAAGGGCCTTTTGGGAAATATCCTTGTTTGACATAAATGAATGAAATTCCTTTCTTGGATAATGGTTGAGGATAAAGGAGAGAATCTCCATATCGCGAATAAAAAAATGTAAACCGGTCGAGCGACTGGTTTGAAATGTTTCTGCCCGATTATAACAATTTTCTTTGAAAACGCAAAGAAAAAAGGATAAAAATCCCATTTCTTTATTTTATCCAGTCGGTTTTTCAACAAATCTGTTTTGTTTTCTTCGTTCGACGTCTTTTTTACAAAAATAGGAACAGTCGTATAAAAAATCATATGATTGGTCACAAATGGGAAAAGAGGAGCTATGTATTACTGATATGTATTAACAAAATTAGAATCTTTCCGGCATGGATTGGTTGACTTTGACTTATTTATAAGCTATGTTTTGAGTACTTTTAACGAATGATTTAAAAAAATTAAAACAATTTGTGAAAGTTGGGAAAGGAATCGAAGGGAAACGATCAATGAGGGATGGAATGTGAAGAAAAATCCAAAGCAAGTCAGGGAGGTTCGTGAAATCCCTTCGCTGGAACTGCTCGAAAAAGAAAGGGACCGGGTCAAACACAATACAAAATACCGGTCCACTTTACAAAGTACGGTGGGCGTGCTCGTCGTGGTCGCGGCGATCGCGATTTTGGCCGCTACGCTCTGGCTGCCCGTGCTTCGAATTTATGGAACCAGTATGACGCCGACGTTGGAGGCTGGGGATATCGTGTTGTCGCTGAAAGGAAGCGACTTCAAAACAGGGGATGTTATTGCGTTCTACTATAACAACAAGATATTAGTAAAAAGGGTTATCGCCGGACCAGGCGACTGGGTATATATCGACGACGACGGCACCGTGTTCGTCAATGGCGAGGAAATCGTCGAGCCGTATTTGCAAGACAAAGCGCTCGGGGACACGGATTTGGAGTATCCGTATCAAGTGCCCGAGAAACGCTGGTTTGTGATGGGCGACCATCGCAGCGTGTCCATGGACTCAAGAACGCGGGCCATTGGACCGGTTGCCGAGGAGCAAATCGTAGGGAAGCTGAAAGCGAGAGTATGGCCGTTCAATAAGATCGGCGTGGTATAAGTAGAGGAAGGAATTGAATATGAAGGGAAACAAGATTGGGAAACGGATATGGCACCGTTGCGTCACGGCGTTAAGCTGTCTGGTGGTTTTTTGCACGACCTACGCGCTGATTTTACCGGCTGTGGCCTTGGAACACGACAAGACGACCTTTTATTGCGAAAAAGAGGAGCATCAACATACCGATGAATGCAACCACTCCAAAGATCCATTGTGCGGACAGGAAGAGGGTAAAACGCAGCCAGGACATACGCACGGGGAAGAATGTTATGAGATTCGTGTAGTGGAAAATCAAATTTGCGGACTGGAAGAAAACGAAAATCACCAGCACAATGAACAATGCTTTGAAACCATTGAAGAAAAAAATTTGATTTGCACGCAAGAGGAAGCACCGGAAGAAAAAGGGCATAGCCATTCGGCAAACTGCTATTTGAGCGTCGATCCAGTATGCGGCAAAGAGGAGCATACCCATGCACGAGAATGCGAGTCCAACAAAGCGTTGAAGGAAACAAAAGATGAGTGGGAAAACTCCATTCCGAAAAAACTCGATGAAGAGCTTTCGAAACGAATCGTTCAGGTGGCGGATTCGCAGCTGAAATACAAGGAAGTGCTCGAAAACTTTGAAATCGTGGATGGCGTGGAAAAAGGATATACCCGCTATGGCGAATGGTATGGCCGCCCATATGAAGACTGGAACATCATGTTCGTGTCGTTTGTTCTGAAATATGCGGGAGTCTCGAACGAGAAAATCCCATACGGACACGACTGGAATGAATGGATCGAAGATTTAACGAAAAGAGAACTGTTCGAACCGGAAGACTATGAAGCGCAAAACGGCGATCTCGTTTTCTTCCGGGATCAGGAAGACGAAAACGATCTAGATAAAAAAATTCAATCCTATGTTGGCATTGTGAAAGACCACAATAAGAACAAAGTGATTATCGGGGATTTTGAAGACGAAGTTCGGGAAGTGATCGTAAACGAAGAAGACTACAAAGTTCTCGCCTACGTCCATCCAAAAGAAGAGCAGGTGGATGTGGAAAAACCGGAGCAACAGCCTGTACAACCTGATGAAGAAAATCCAAATCCGGAAGAAGAACCAAAACCGGAAGAAGAACCAAAACCGGATGGAGAGGAACAGGAACCACAAGAAATCGAGTATCAGCTTCCGGAAGAGTTTACGGCGGAAACCGAGGACTTCACTCTCGTTCTAAAACCACGGAAAATCGCGGGTGTGGAAACTGAAGTCGACGAGACAACAGAGAAGGAAGAAAAGCCAGTCGATGAAAACGATGGGCTTGCCATGAAAAACTATGTTTTGCCAACCGAGGAAAACATGCAGGATAAACTGGATGAAGAACAAAACATGACCGTGGAAGAATTTGATCAAATCCAGGAAGACAACCTCCAGCAAAAAGAGGAAGAGGAAAATAAACCGGTTCCAACGCTTGTCGTGGAGAAAATGGATGAAACAAACATTCCACAAGAAGACCAGGAAGAGGTCACTCAATTAAAAGCGCAAAGTCTGGAAGAAGTCGATCCGGAACAACTGCTTGACCTGTCGCTTTACAAACTTCGCTTCTTTGTTGGCGAACAGGAAGTGAATCTGGAAGACCAGAAGTTTGATGCCGAGTTGACACCAACTGAACAGTTTGTGGAGAAGTATGACACTTCCAAAGAGTTGGAGGATGTGGCGCCAGAGGCGGAAATCGGAACAGAGTATACAATTCAAACGTTGTCTTCTATCGAAGTGGAAAATAATGAATTAAAAGAAGATACCAAAAAAGAGGAAAATTCTCAATTATTAAATGAGGAGAACAAAACTCTTGGATTTTCTTTGCGGGGAAAAATGTTCAGCGCGAAAGCTTCACAAACTCCCAACCCAACTTTTACAGTGCAGACCTATGGGAATGTGAAAAAAAATATATCGACAAATAAAGGTGATAATACAATTCCAGTTGTTGATATGACAAATGGTACACCCTCCTTAGGACAAAATGTCTCATTGCAGCATTATAAATTAACAACAAATGGGAAATTCGATAAAAAAACAGTTGTTTCAAAAATATATGAGGCCAAATCCTATCAGTATCATTCAGCACCAAATATTTCGTATTTTGATATTCTTATCCATAACGGAAATTATAAATTGAAAGAGATTTGGGTGCTAAAAGATGGAAAAAACGCGGAAAGTAATACTAGAACAGATTGGACTATAAAAAATCCATCCACAACCCACTTTACGAATCGGCAAGAAACTTATAATAGTGACCCTGATAAATACATATTGATTCAGCCAAACACGACAATTCGACTTGTCTATGACTTATCAAGTTCCAACTTTAGCTCGAATGCAACATTCTATGATTACGACATCACAGAAGATGGGGTAAATACTCGTGTTAATAGTAAAGCAAAAGGTATCAATAACCCTTCTAACTATACCGGGTCGGGAAGTAAATATGCTTTTGGAAATTCAAATACAGGTACTGGACTAGCCGATATAACTTGGAAGAAGAATCATAAAATCAACTCATATAACGGGAGCGCAGGGGATCCAAGTGGAAATGGCTTTGTATTTGATATGGTTACCGGAGTTGATACGAACGGAAATTTAAAATGGAATAGTGGAATCATAGCTCCAAAAATATTTGGATCAACATCTCAAATTGGAAAAAAAGTGTATCCAAAAGGGAATCAATTAACTTTTACCCGTCAAGGAGATACCTATACATTAAGCAGTGTTTCAGGGGCAAATGTTAAAACAATTAAGAATTTGGACACATTTAATCATCCAAAAACAGGAAGCACGACATATACGACTATTTGGACGAATAATTTTTGGCCATTAGATGGAGTGAAAAACACAGATCCGCATGCGGGAACTTACGATAAAAATTATAACAGTAGCCTTCGCGCCACAGAAACTTATAAAACAAATGGCACTTTGAAGCACTATCCACCTGGAGATGATGGCTTGCCGCATAACAATTTATTTGGAATGACGTATGATATTGATTTCACTCTTGATCAAGATTATGTGGGTCCATTGGAATATTTCTTCTATGGCGATGATGATTTATGGGTATTTTTAGGAGAGTATAACGAAGCAACCGGTCAATACGAAAATTATAGAAAGATTTGTGATTTGGGTGGAGTGAAACCTTCGCGTGGAGCCCATGTTGATTTAAGAACATCTATTCTTCCTGTGTCAGGCCAGAACACGACAAAAAAATACCGGTTGAAAATTTACTATACAGAGCGTGGACTTTCAGGTTCTACATGTTATATAGAATTTACCCTTCCATCAGTTTCTGGTGCAGAAACCGGACAAGCCACAGGCGGGTTGAATATTTATAAAGAAACAGAAGATTTGGATCAAACCACAGATTTTACGTTTAATGTGAAGTTTTCTAAAAACGGGCAGCAACTTCTTGATGATTATGCGTATACAAAATATGACGCAAATAACCATAAAATTGAAGATAATTTAATTATCGCAAGCAACAGTAATATTACTCTGAAAAAAGGAGAATATATTTCGATTAGTTATTTGCCTATTGGAACGACTTATACTGTATCAGAGTTAAATGTGGATTCTTCTACTGAAGTGTACACAGGAACGAGTAATGGAAACTATGTTTTATCGCCGGATAAAACCTTAACGGGAACAATTACTCAAGGTGGTAACACGGCTACAGTATATTTCAAAAACGTTCGGTTCTTTAAACTTCCGGAAACAGGAGGTTTTGGAATAAATCCTCCACTGATTGCAAGTGGAGCTGGATTGATGACAACATCCGTGTATGTCATTGGAATCCAGAAGAAAAAGAGAAGGAAGAAATAAGGAGTTTCTTCATGATCTTTAACAAAGGGAAAGGGAAAATCAAAATGAGAAAAATCAGAAAACTATTGACTGTTTTCGCGGCATTCTTTCTTGTGCTTGGCTTAACAACAAATGTACAAGCAGAAGCAGATCAAAATCAGGGTACATCCGCTAAAACAAGAGGAAGTATCACAATTCAAAACACTTTAGAAGGAAAAACGTATACGATTTATAGAATGTTGGATTTGGAAAGTTATAAAAAGCCGGCAGATCAAACAGATAAGGGAGCATACTCGTATAAAGTTCTTCCAGCTTGGAAAGGATTTCTTGAATCCGGGGTTGGTGCACAATTTTTTGAATTGAAAGAGCAAGACTATGTAGTAGTACATCCAAATGCGCAAGTAACAGCGGAGGGACAATTTGTAAATGGAAAGATTTTAACGGATGCGGCTTTGCAATATGCAAAAGAACACAATATCCATGCTACTCAACATGCTACAGCGCAGGGGAATACATTAACATTTAGTGACTTAGATTTAGGATATTACTTAGTGGATTCGGATGCAGGTGCCTTATGCGCGTTAGGAACAACTGACAACAATAATGTCACCATTAAAGAAAAGAATGGGATTCCAACGTTAGAGAAACAAGTTCAGGAAAAACCAGATAATTCATGGGGAAATAAAAACGATGCGAATATTGGCGATACGGTAAATTTTAAAGCGACAATCACGACCGCTGCCGGAGCTATGAATTATAAATTGATTGATAAGATGGAGGCAGGTTTAACCTTAAAATCCGACAGCATTGCTGTGAAGATTGATGAAACAATACACCAAGCTGGAGCTAATCGTTTTACGATAACAAGTACAACGGATCGAGGATTTGAGATTAAATTCGCCGATACCTGGATTCAGAGTCTTCCAGTTGGGACAACGATCGTGGTGGAGTACCAGGCGACGTTAAATGAAAATGCTGTTATCGCTGGGAACGGAAATAAAAATAGTGCTAACTTACAATATGGAGATAAAACGGAGTCTTTCTTTGAAACAGGCGAAAAAGAGACTCATACATACACTTGGCCAATCGGAATTTATAAATATACCCAAAATGGCGAGGAACCAGAAGCAACTGAAACGGCCCTGGCTGATGCAGAATTTTATTTGAGTACAAACAAAACCTCGGCGGGAACAACAGAAGAAGAGGTTCAGAACGGTGCAGATGTTATTAAATTTAAACCAACGACTGCTTCTGAAGGAACGATTCCAACGTATCAAAAAGCAAGCGGAGAAGGCACTGTTTCAATTATTAAAACAGATGCAACTGGTAAGTTTATACTTCAAGGATTGGATGCAGGAACATATTATCTTCACGAGTTTGCCGCGCCAGATGGATTTAATAAATTGGCAGGACCGATCAAGGTTGTAATCACACATGAAGCGCTTACTACTCCAGGTTCAAATTTGGGATATACTGTGGAATCCACAGTAGATGTTGATGCTACGGATAATTTTGAGAACGCTACAGACGATATTAAACATGAAAATACAAATATTGCAGTCAAGGTTTTAAATACAACCGGCGCTCTCCTCCCATCCACAGGTGGTATGGGTACGACTCTGCTCTACACCATTGGTGCGGGCCTGATCGTGATTTCAGGAATCCTTCTGATTACCAAGAAAAGAATGTCACACGAATAAACAGTACACAAACAATTAAAAAGAATTAAATATAGAAACGAAACAAACAATACCATGAATCCGGGAAACCGGATTCAATGGTAGGGAGAACCTTATATGAAAAAATTTATTACAAAGAATTGGTCGACGATTCTATTGGTAGGTGTCTTCATTGTAGGGTTGTCCCTACTGTTGTATCCTACGATTTCCGAATGGTGGAACGCCTCGCGTGCTTCACGCGTGATTGGAGGCTATAACTCGGTCGTTGATCAAATGGACTCGGCGGAAGCGGAAAAAATGCTTGAAGAGGCGAGACAGTACAACGCGGATCTTTTAAAGGAACAAAATCGGTATTTTCCTTCCGAAGAGCTGCATGCGCGCTATGAAAGTTTATTGTCGCTCGATGGAAACGGTTTGATGGGATCCATTGAGATTCCTTCCGTAAAAATCAAGCTGCCGTTGTATCACGGACTGGAAGAGGAAATCCTCCAACAAAACATCGGGCATATTGAAGGCACCTCGCTGCCGGTAGGAGGCGAAAGCACTCATGCGGTGGTTTCCGGACATCGAGGGCTGCCATCCGCAAAACTATTTACCGATCTGGACCAGCTGGAAACAGGAGACGTGTTTCTATTTCGTATTTTAGGGAAAACATACACGTATGAAATTGACCAGATTCGCACCGTTCTTCCCGAAGAAGTCCAGGATCTGGAAATCGAGGAAGGGAAAGATCTCGCGACCTTGGTGACTTGCACGCCATATGGAATCAATTCGCACCGTCTTCTGTTCCGGGGACATCGGGTGGAAAACAGGCCGGAAGATTTCGTAAACTTCGGAGCGGAAGTGCGGCTCGTCGATAAACATATCGTAGCCATCAGCATCGGCGTTATCCTCTTGATTGGAATCGCGATTTGGATGGGCGTGAAAAGAAAGATAGGAAAGTAAAAAGAGAAAGAAGGGAAAAGTATGGAGAAAAGAAGCAATAAATATAGGAAATTTTGGATGGTTCTTGGTGTCTTTGGACTCGTCGGCGCCTTCTTTATTTCACAAACACAAGTCAAAGCGGTTTCTTTGCCAAGAAAATGCTCGGTTCAATTCGAAATTGACGGATACAAGGATACAGCCAACGCGGACATTGTGATTGATCTATATAAAGTGGCGGATGCCATTGAAGATCCGGTATACGACACGTATTCCTATGAAACCATTGGAGCGTTCCAAACGCTCAAAGACAAGTTGGTCGACTTAAGTACGATCACAAATCAAGATTATCAAGCCATCGCGCAGGAAGCGGCGAAACTTGTGCAGGAACAAAAAGCCGGAACGCCCGCAATCACCACGTCTTTGGATGCGCGCGCGCCAATCGAATCGGGATTGTATCTCGCTCTTCCACACAGCCAAAATATGGAAGACTATTTTCGAACAATAAAAACACCGCAAGGAGAAACATTGGTTACATACGCCAACTCGGTGTTGCACACGTACAATTTCCAACCGATGCTCATTTCGCTTCCAGGCAAGGACGCGATGAACGGAGAAATCTCTTCCGCCAATCCGGGCACCTGGAACGACGATTTGACAATCACACTCAAAGTGGAAGAAAGTTCGCGCCTGGGATCGCTGGAAATCGTGAAATCCCTGAATCAATTTGATGGCAATGGAAACGCGACGTTTGTCTTCTCCATTGCGGCGTACAAAGACGAGACGCGACAGGAGCTAGTGTACTCCAACGTGGAATCCATCGTGTTTGATGGAACAGGAACCAATTCGGTTCAGCTGCTCAACTGTATTCCGGTAGGATCGTATGTTGTGATCGAAGAGGTGTACTCGGGCGCCTCCTATGAAATCGTAGGCGCAAGCACGCAGGACACGACGATCGTGTCAGCCGAGGAAATCGCTTCGGTTTCTTTTGAAAACACATCGAACAACACCGATCATCATGGCAGTTCCGTAACCAATCGCTTCACGTATAACGATATGGGCATGAACAAGCCGGAGCAGGATTTTGGAGGGCAGTAAGATGAAAAAAATGACAATGTATTTATCCATCGCCTCCCTTTGCCTGATCGCGATGGTTGGGGTCCAGGAAACTTTCGCTTATTTTACAACGTACGCGGAAGCGAGCGGTCAAAAACGAATCGACTTGTATTCCGATACGACCATCGAGGAGGAATTTCCGGAAGGAAGCTGGACAAAAAGAATTTCAGTCAAGGCGGAACAAAACTCCATTCCGGTATGGGTGCGCGTGCGAGCGTTTAGCGGGACGGAATATCCGCTCCAATTTACCAGTGTCAGCGGAAAATGGGTGGAAAAAGGCGAGTATTGGTATTATCAGGACATTGTAACGCCACAACAGCCAACCGACGAGCTATTGATCACGATTGACGCCGAACAGCCCGAAGAGCACGATTTCAATGTGATCGTGGTGTCCGAATCCGTGCCGGTCCAATACGATGAATCCGGCAATCCGCTGGAAGCAAACTGGAACGAGCAAATCGAAATAGAAAGGCCATAAAAGATGATGAAGAAAATAAAACACTTTTTAGCAAAGCCGATTGTCACCGTCTTGCTTCTTGTGATGGCCGTTGGTTTGCTGCTTGGATCCGGCGTGCAGGGAACACGGGCCGCGCTCAACTATTATTCCGACACGTATCAGTCGCGGCTTTCGTTAACGCAAATCGGCGTCTCGTTAGTCGAAAACGATCGCGTCGTCGCTTCCCGCGACTACAAGGAAAACGGGGAGTGGACAGGCGATGAATCCGGTTCCTTGTTAAAGTCGATTGTGGAAATGAAAGATTTTAAAATAGGTCAGCGGTACCCGGAAGTGCTTGCGGTAAAAAACACAGGCCAAATCAACGAATTTGTCCGCGTAACCCTTGTGAAGTACTGGATTGACGAAGATGGAAATAAAATTCAAGACATTTCGCCTGATCTCATTGATTTTTCGATCGTGGAAAACGGGCAATGGATCAAAGATGAAACCGCGTCGACTAACGAAAGAAATGTCTATTATTATAAAAATCTGTTAGAGGCTGGAGAAACAAGCGCGCCTTTGACGGACGGATTTAAAATTGACCGGAAGCTGCACGAACATAAAAAAGTGGAAGTGACGGAAGAAGACGGCAAAGTCATCACGACCACCTCCTACACGTATGATGGAATCGAATTTTGTGTCGAAGCCAAAGTCGACGCCATTCAGGAACACAACGCCGATGAGGCCATCAAAAGCGCGTGGGGAAAAGACGTCCACGTCCGCGGGACCACGCTCTCGCTTCAATAGAAAGGGGAAAAAAGATGAACAAACTCACTACGATCCAACGCGTTTCTCTTAGTCTTTGCGCCCTTTCGGTATGGATGGGAAACGGAACGCCCATCCAGGCGAAGTCGTTTCAAAACGAAACGGAATGGGCCGTCGTGTTCTCGAAACAAAACACGATGGAAAACAACTTCACGACCGGGCAAGTCGACGATTTGCTTTATGGAATGCAGCCCGGAGATGACGCGACCATTGAAATCACGATAAAAAACGAAAACAAGGACGCCACCGACTGGTATTTAAGCAACGCCGTTCTCCGCTCGCTGGAAGATGGCTCCGCCGCCAGTGGCGGGGCGTACGCCTACGCGCTCGTCTACACCGACCCGCAAGGAAGAACGGACACGATTTACCAGTCAGAAACGCTTGGAGGAGAAGCCGGACAAGGCACGGGACTCAAAGACGCCACCGATTCGCTCGACGAGTTTTTCCTTGTCGACACGCTAAAACAAGGGCAGGCAGGCACCGTTTCCCTCCAAGTCGTTCTCGATGGCGAAACGCAAGGCAACAGCTATCAGTCGACGCTGGCCGATCTGCAAATGGAATTCGCGGTGGAAAAAAACATCCCCGCGCAAAATCAAGTCACGCAAGGAAAACCAACGACGACCATCCTGACCGGGCAAACAACCAAAAGTCCAAACACGGCGACATGGACAAGCCGGCTGCCGTGGCTGCTGGTCAGCGCGCTGAGCGGCGCCATTCTGTTTGGCCTCGCGCTTGTTGGAATCAAAGAAAACAAGGAGGAAAAACGGCATGAATAAAAAAGGCAAATGGCTCTCCATGGCGTTCGCCCTCGCGCTTGGTATGCAAACAACCGGCCTGTCAATCCAGGCCGAGGACTACACGTATACCGTCCGTATTCACGCCGGCAACCATGGCAGCATCGACGGCCGGGATGAAATTCTCGTTAAAAACCTGCCGTACAACACTCAGTTCACGTTCCATGCGCAAGACGTCCAGCTTGATCCCGACAGCAAATACTACGTCAAAGGAATCAAAGAAAGCGGCAAAGACAACGACACCGCGCAAATGCGCGCGTCGTTTCCTGTCAAAGAAGACATGGATCTTGTCGTGTCGTACGGCATGCGCTCCAACACCACGCAATACATGATTCACTACGTGGACGAAGACGGAAACACGCTGGCGCCAAGCGTCACATACACCGGCAACGTCGGCGACCGTCCCGTTGTGGCGTATTTGTACATTGAAGGCTACCAGCCGCAAGCCTACAACATCACAGGGACGTTAAAGGAAGAAGGAAACGACTGGCGATTCGTGTACCAGCCCGTTCCAGCCGGAACGACAACGGTGCTGCCAGGGGAAACGACCATCATCGACCAGACGACGACGATCACCTCGCCGGCAACGACGACCCCGGCGACCCCGGGAACCACAACGCCGCCCGCCGCAACTCCGCCCGCGGCGGAGGAAGGAACGACGCCGGCTCCAGCGCCGGGACCTGGCGAAGCGGAAGAGGGAACGGACAATCCGAACACGCCGCAGGAAATCATTGACATCGACGATCCGGATGTGCCACTGGCCGGGCCGGAAGGCGAGAAAAACGAGCAAGCCAGCTCGAATTGGTTTTCGTGGCCAGTCATAGCCGGCTTTGGCGCGCTCGCCCTCGTCATTGCGGGAGGCATCGCGTATTTCCTCGTCCGAAAACGACGCGAAGAAGAGAAGTAAAAAAAAGATTCAGGCGCCTGATTCCTGAATCTTTTTGTTTTTTTTGTCAAGATTGTCCACAATCGTCTTGAACACCCGCACAAACGTTTCCTGATCCTGCGGGTCGATCCCCGCAAAGATCCGATCGAAAAAAAGAGATTGAAGCGCCTGGCCTTTTTCAAGAATCGGCCGCGCTTTTTGCGTTAAATGAATTTCCTTTTGCCGCCGGTCGCGCGCGCTCGTTTGAATCGTCACGTAGCCTTCTTTTTCCATCGTTTCCAAATTCATGGAAACAAGATTGGCCCGGATGCCCCGGATCTCGACGATGTCGCGGGCGAGCGTGTACGCCGGATTGTTCCCCAAAAACAAAATGATATCGACCGCGGTGGATGAGCAGCCGCAAGCCTTCGCAAGCGGCTTCATCGTCTGCGTGTAGTCACGCAGCACCTTTTGGGCGAAACCAATACTCGTCGTGTCGCTGCTCATAAAAGTCCCCTCTCTTAACACTTCAAATTTGAAATAGTATGACACATTCTTTTTCGCTTCGCAACAAAAAGGAAAGATCCCGGCCGATCTTTCCTATTTTCTGGTCGAATCCCGCTCGACGAGTTTGCCGTTGTACGTCGTTTTGAGCGGATAGTCTTCATGGTGAAGCGCCAGCATGATCGCGTTCATGCCCGCCTCGCACATAAACGCGAGCCGGTTGTCGTAGCTTGTCAGCTCCGGCGAGCAAGCCCGGGAAAGGACAGACGCGTTGAAGCCGGTCACCTGCATCTCGTCCGGAACCGAAATCCCCGCCTTTTGGCAGCTTTTGAGCGCCGCGACCGCGATCTCGTCGTCGCAAGCCACCAGGGCGTCGTACGCGCCTTCTTCCTGAAGCAAGTCCAAAAGGGCGCGGCCGATCTCCTCAAAGTCGCCGCCAACCCGCTTTTCTATCCCCGTCACGCCATGGCGGGCGCACGCGTCCAAAAAGCCTTGTCGTTTTCTTTGCGTGGAGCCCGAATCGTGGCGGAATAAAAAAACAGGCGCGCGCGAGCCGCGCTCCAGCACCAGGTCGGTCAGCTTGCGGGCGGCCTCCTCGTCGTCATGCAGCACGCAAAAGACGTTTTCGGCATCCAGAAACCCGTTCAAAAGACAAACCGGGATCCGCTGGGCCGCCTTGACGATATACTCGTTTTTCTTCGGATTTTCGCTAATAAAATGGGAACCAATCAAAATCAAGGCGTCGACGTTGCGCTCCAAAAGCAGCTGCAAGTCGTTTTCCTGATTTTTCTCGTCGTAGCCTGTACAGCTGACGATGGCGGCAAACTCTTTCTTTTTCAGCAGCGGCTCCAAAAAGTGGATGCATTGCGCCTGGTACAAGTCGCCGGCGTCCGAGCATAAAATGCCAATCGTGGACATGGTCGAGTTGGCCATGCCGCGCGCGAACGCGTTGGGCGAATAGTTGTTTTGCTCGATGACCTTCAGCACCTTCGCCCGGGTCTTTTCCGACACGTACCCCGAATTGTTAAGGACGCGCGAAACCGTGGCGATGCTGACGCCGGACTGCTTGGAAATGTCGTAAATGTTCATAGTGGAATACTCCTTGTTCCTATGATAACCCACTTGCCGGCAAAGTCCATCTTTTTGGTCAAGTTTTTTCGATCGAATGTAAAGGCTTACACCTGAACCGGTTCAAAAACACAAAAAAGAAGCGAAAAAAGACGGTTTTGAAAGTATTTCGCTTGCGATATCCGGCGAATCCTCTTAAATTTGTGATGTAAAGGCTTTCATATAATTTGTGGGCGTAAAGAAGATCCCTCGCGGAATCGAAACCGCTCGCGCAGGAGGTTCAAAACATGAAATCATTTATGGACAACGATTTTCTACTGGAAAACGACACGGCGAAACATTTATACCACGACTACGCCGAGTCGATGCCAATCTTAGACTACCATTGCCATCTTTCGCCAAAAGAAATCGCGGAAGACCGCCAGTTTGAAAACATTACCCAAATCTGGCTGGGTGGCGACCACTACAAATGGCGTCTTATGCGCTCCAACGGCGTCGACGAGGCGTACATCACCGGCGACGCGTCCGACCGCGAAAAGTTTCAAAAATTCGCCGAAACGCTCGAAAACGCGATCGGCAATCCGATGGTGCACTGGTCGCATCTGGAACTCAAAAAATATTTTGGCTACGAAGGCGTGCTCAACGGCGAAACCGCCGAAGACGTATGGAATCTGGCCAACGAGGTGCTCGCGAAAAAAAGCGCCCGGGATTTCATTCGCGAATCCAACGTGCGGCTCGTCTGCACGACCGACGATCCCGCCGACTCGCTCGAATACCACGCGCAAATCGCCCAGGATCCGGCATTCGACGTGCAAATCATCCCGGCCTGGCGTCCGGACGCGGTATACAAAATCGAAAAACAAGGCTGGAACGACTACGTGAAGCGCCTGGCCGACAGCGCCGGAATGCCCATCGAAAGCTTCGCCGATTTGCTTCAAGCACTCGACCGGCGCCTCGACTTCTTCGTGTCCATGGGCACCAAATCCACCGACCACGGCATCGACTACATGGTATTCGAGCCGGCATCCGACGCCGAACTGGAAGCCATCTTCCAAAAAGCGCGCCGCAACGAAAGCTTGAGCCGGAAAGAGCAGGAACAATACAAGACCGCCCTGCTGCTGCATTTGGCCAAACAATACGCCAAACGCGATTTAGTGATGGAAATCCATTATGGCGCCATCCGCGACAACAACACGAAAATGTTCGAAACCCTCGGACCGGACACCGGCTACGACTCGATTGGATCATACACCCCGATCGAACCCGTTTCCCGTTTTCTGGACGCGCTCGAAAAAGAAGACGCCCTGCCAAAAACCATTTTGTATTCGCTCAATCCAAACGACGACGCGCCAATCGGCACGCTGCTGGGCGCCTTCCAAAACAGCGACGCTCAAGGCAAGATCCAGCAAGGCTCGGCCTGGTGGTTCAACGACAACAAGCAAGGCATGATCGACCAGATGACCCGGCTGGCCAACTTGTCCGTGCTCGGCAATTTTGTCGGCATGCTCACCGATTCGCGCAGCTTCCTGTCGTACACGCGACATGAGTACTTCCGCCGCATTTTAGCCAATCTGCTTGGCGGCTGGGTGGAAAACGGCGAGTATCCAAACGACGAAAAAGCGTTGAAGAAGCTGATGGAAAACATCTCCTACAACAACGCGGTACGCTACTTTGGATTCGATTTGGAGGAAGCCCACGTATGAGCCTGGAACAAATTCTCGCCAAGCACAAAATCGTGCCCGTCGTCGTGATCGACGACGTGGCTGACGCCGTGCCGCTTGCCCGGGCGCTCGTTTCCGGCGGCTTGCCAATCGCCGAGGTGACGTTTCGGACGCCCGCCGCGAAAGCGTCGATCCAGGCGATGAAAGCCGCCTTTCCGACAATGCTTGTCGGCGCCGGTACGATTTTAACGGAAACGATGGCGGACGAGGCGCTGGACGCCGGCGCGGATTTTCTCGTCATGCCCGCCACCGACGAGGCATTGATTCGCCACGCCCTCGATCGCCACGCGCCGGTTTGCCCTGGCGTCATGACCCCAAGCGACGTGCAGACATGCGACCGGCTCGGCCTTCGCCTTGTGAAGTTTTTCCCGGCCGAGCCAGCCGGCGGACTCGCCAGGATCCAGGCCATGAGCGCCCCGTATCCTTTCATGCGATTCATGCCAACCGGCGGCATCGGTCTGAAAAACATGAACGCCTATTTGCGATCCGGTTCTGTCGTTTGTGTGGGCGGCAGCTGGATGGTGAAAAAAGAGTGGATCGCGGCCGGCCAGTTTGAAAAAATCGAAGAAAAAACGCGCGAAGCGGTTCGCGCGCTGGAAGAAGAGGTTTAAACGCCTCTTTTTTCGCTTTTTATAAGTCGATCTCCTCAAAATCGGAAGCGGGATGCTTGCACCAAGGACAAATGTAGTCCGCAGGCAGATCCGGCTGGTCGTAAATGTAGCCGCAAATGACGCAGCGCCATCCCTTTTTGCCTGTTGTCGTTTTTTTGTCTTCGAACTTCGGCTTGATGTGGGCGTGATAGTACGAATAGCTGGCGCTTGGCACGTCGGAAATCGTCTTCGCCTCCGTCACGTAGGCGACAAACATCACGTGGGAGCCCAGGTCGATTTCCTGGTCGACCTCGCAGCTGATGAACGCGTTCGTGCCTTCGGTGACATAATACAATCCGTTTTCCGAAACGGCCTTATGCTCGTAGCTTCCAAATTTATCGAACGTGCGCCCCGACTGGAAGCCAAAATGCTTGAACAAATCGAACGGCGCCTTTTCATCGAGAATGGAAATGTTGAATTTTCTCGATTGCTGAATGAGTTCGCGGGTATAACTGTCCTTGCTTACGCTGACGGTAATGATATCCGGGTTTTCCGAAGCCTGAATCGCCGTGTTGATGATGCAGCCGGAGTTTTTTCCGTCGTGCCCCCCAGTCAGGACAAAGAGTCCGTAAACAAAATCTCTCATGACTTGTGCGTCCATAAAATTACCTCGTTTTCTAATAGCTTTATTATCGGCGATTTTAAAAAAGAATGCGAAAAAAATGCCCATAGGAAAAAACGGATGCGATGAAAACAGATGAAAAAAGATGAAACTATTTGACATTTCTTTCATTGTTCTGTATTGTGAACCCAACAAACCGATGAAGCGGAGATCAAAGTCGTTACGCGCCCATAGAGAGTCCGGGAGGGTGGAAGCCGGATGGAAAGGCGGACGGCCAAATGGACCGCCGAGGGCATGGTCAAAGGCGAACGCCGAGTACTCCATGACGTACGATCTGCGTCAAAGATCAGGAATGTGACAGCATTCTCCAAGCGCTTCTTTTGAAGAATCAAGGTGGCACCGCGGGCCGTATACAGACACAGCTCGTCCTTGACGAAAGCGAAAAGCTTCGTCAAGGACGAGCTTTTTGCATCAAAGGAGAAACGTATGCAAACACGCAAACAAATTCACGATCTGTTTTCCGGCACCGGCGCCAGGCGGCTGCCCCTGACGGAAATTTTGCCAATGAAAAACACCCCTCAGGAGGTTTTTCAAAAATTCCACGCATTCGGCACGCCCGGTTTTGCGCTCGAAAGCGACGAGCCCGACGCCTTCACCTACGTCGGCGTCCGGTTCGAGAAACGCATCACGCTCAAAGGAAACGTCCTCACGATCGAGGACGCCACGCACGTCCAAACGACATCGACAGTCGTTTCCGATCCAAAAAACGCGCTCGAGCGGCTGCTTTTGGACTACAAGACGCCCGCGCTTTATCCGTATTTTTGCGGCGGGCTCGCCGGCTATTTCGCGTACGATTTCATTCAGTACACCGAACCAACGCTCGCGTTGCGAACCGGCGACACGAACGCCATGGAGCTCTTTCTCGTCAACGACCTGATCGTGTTCGACTTCCAAAACGAGCAAATGATCCTGATCGCCGGCATCGTGAAAGACGACCCAAACCGCGGCTATGACGAAGCCGTCTTGCGCATCGAGGCCATGTGCCAAACGCTGGACGGCCCCCAAACAAAGGCCCATCCGCTGCTGCGCCTGCGCCAGCCGCTGCGCCCCGCCTGTCCAACCACCCGCTACGAGGCGATGGTCAAGCAGGCGAAACGCTACATCGAGCAAGGCGAGATCTTTCAAGTCGTGCTCTCCAATCCTTGCACCGCTTTGGCCGATGGCTCGTTGTTTTCCGTATACGAAACGCTGCGCCAAACCAACCCGGGCCCGTACCTGTTTTACTTTGCCGGGCAGGACATCGAAATGGCGGGCTCGAGCCCGGAAACGCTTGTGCGCGTCGACCACGACCACGTCGCCACGTTTCCGCTGGCGGGCACGTGCAAGCGGGCAAAGGAGCCACACGAAGACGAGCGGCTCATGCGGGATTTGCTGCGCGATGAAAAGGAGCTCGCGGAACACCGTATGCTCGTTGATCTGGGCCGCAACGACCTCGGCAAGGTGTGCCGGTGCGGCAGCGTGGACGTGACCCGCACGCTCGACGTCGTAAAATGCGCGCAAGTCATGCACTTGTCGTCCACGATCACCGGCGTTCTCGCGCCCGGCAAAACCGCGCTCGACGCCCTGTTTTCCACGCTTCCGGCCGGCACGCTCTCGGGCGCGCCCAAGATCCGGGCGTGCGAGATCATCGACGAGCTCGAATCCGCGCCGCGCGGCGTGTATGGCGGGGCGTTCGGCTTCATGGATTTTAGCGGCCGCCTCGACTTCTGCATCGCGATCCGGTTCGCGACGCTGCAAAACGGTGTCGTCCGGGTGCAAAGCGGCGCCGGCATCGTATTCGATTCCGTTCCGGAACACGAAGTTTGTGAATGCCAAAACAAAGCGCGCGCCATCGTGCAGGCGCTGGAAGGAGAAAGCCATGCTTTTGCTCATTGACAACTACGACTCGTTCACGTACAACCTCGCGCAGCTCATGGGCGCGTTCGACACCGTCTATGTCGCGCGCAACGACGCGCTGACGCTTGAGCAGATCGAAGTGCTGGATCCGGCCGCCATCGTGCTATCGCCAGGCCCGGGCCGGCCCGAAAACGCCGGCATTTGCGTGGACGTCATCCGCCGTTTTTACAAGCACGTGCCGATTTTGGGCGTATGCCTTGGCCATCAGGCGATCGCGGCCGCGTTTGGCGCCACGATCCGTCCCGCCTCATCCATCGTCCATGGCAAGGCCGGGCGCGTCGACGTGTGTCATCCCTCGGTGTTGTTTGAAGGAATGAAACGATTCGAAGCCGGGCGCTACCACTCGCTCGTCGTCGACGACCTGCCCCCAGAGCTGATCGCCAGCGCCACAGGCGACGGGGAGATCATGGCCATCGAACACACCACGTATCCCGTGTTCGGTGGCCAGTTCCACCCCGAATCCGTACTGACGCCTTGCGGTTCGCAAATTTTCGCCAATTTTATGAAAGGAGTGCTCGCATGATTACC
Organism: uncultured Dubosiella sp.; assembly: GCF_964018005.1. Lineage (NCBI taxonomy): Bacteria > Bacillati > Bacillota > Erysipelotrichia > Erysipelotrichales > Erysipelotrichaceae > Dubosiella > uncultured Dubosiella sp. Next base: position 66,375 of record NZ_CAXHOA010000008.1, on the reverse strand, counting down.
GAAGCCGTTCAAAAACTATCCACCTATGAAAATCTTTCCTGCGCCATGGCGCGTTCCGTCATGGAAGAGATGATGACAGGCCGGTGCACCGCCAGCCAGATCGCGTCGTACTTGGTGGCGCTCGCCATGAAAAAGCCAAGCGTCGACGAAATCGTCGGCTCCGCCCAGGGCATGCGCGCGCAAGCCATCGCCGTCCGGGACGCCAGCGACGCGCTGGAAATCGTCGGCACCGGCGGCGACCACGCCGGCACGTTCAACATATCCACGACGTCGGCGTTCGTCATCGCCAGCGCGGGCGTCAAAGTCGCCAAGCACGGCAACCGGGCCGTGACTTCCCAAAGCGGGGCGGCCGATTGTCTCGAAGCGCTCGGGGCCAATTTGGACGTCGACGCCAGCCGGTGCCGGCAGCTGCTTGAAACGACGAACTTTTGTTTTTTGTTCGCGCCCAACCATCACCGGGCGATGCGCTACGCCGCGCCCGTGCGCAAGGAGCTAGGCATGCCGACGATTTTCAATTTGCTCGGCCCGCTCACCAATCCGGCCGGTGCTTGTCGGCAGGTGCTTGGCGTGTACGAGCCCGGTCTAGTCGAGCCAATGGCGCAGGCGCTCGTCAAGCTTGGCGTCAAGCGGGGACTGGTCGTCTGCGGCATGGATGGTTTGGACGAGATTTCCGCCAGCGCGCCGACTCTCGTATGCGAAATCGACGGGAAAACGAGAAAGACGTACACGATCGCGCCCGCCGATTTTGGCTATCCGGTTTGCCAAAAAGAAGAGCTTGCCGGCCAAAACGCTATGGAAAACGCGAAAACGACTCGCGCGATCCTGGCCGGCGAAGAGCGCGGCCCGCGCCGCCATATCGTATGCATGAACGCCGGAGCGGCTTTGTACGTGGCCCAAAAAGCGGCGTCCATCGCGGAGGGAGTCCGTCTGGCCGAGCGCCTCATTGATTCGGGCACGGCGCTGCGAACGCTTGATACGTTCGTGGAGGAAAGCCATGGCTGATCTTTTGCAGACGATCGCGCAAAGCACAAGAGAGCGGATCGCCCGGGAAAAGGAACGGGTGCCGCTCGAACAGCTGAAAGCGCGCCCGATTCCGGCTCATCCGTCGTTGTACGAGGCGCTCAAAGCCGAACCGCTCGCGTTTCTTTGCGAGGTGAAAAAAGCCTCGCCATCCAAAGGCGTCATCGCCCCGGTGTTCGATCCGGTGCGCATCGCCAAAGCGTACGAAGAGGCAGGTGCCAGCGCGATTTCGTGTTTGACGGAGCCCGCGTATTTTCAAGGCAGCGACGCGGCGCTGGAAGCCATTTGCCAGGCGGTCGACGTGCCGGTGCTGCGCAAGGATTTCGTCGTCGACGAGTACATGATTGTGCAGGCGGCCGTCATGGGCGCGGCCGGCGTGTTGCTGATCGTGGAGCTGCTGACACCCGACGAATTGCGCCGCGCGATCGCGCTTGCCAACCAGCTGGGCATGGACCCGCTTGTCGAAGTGCGCACCGAAGCGCAGCTGCACATGGCGCTACAATGCGGAGCGCGCCTGCTTGGCGTGAACAACCGGGATCTGCGCGATTTCCACGTCGACCTCTCGCGGGCCCCTCGCTTGCGGACGCTTGTCAAAAACGAGGACATCGTGTTCGTGGCCGAGTCGGGCTATCGAACGCGCGAGCAAATCGAAATGCTTGAGAAAGCCGGCGTCGACGCCGTGCTCATTGGCGAAACCTTGATGCGCGCGCCAGACAAACGGGCGATGCTGACCGCGCTCAAAGGAGAAACGCGATGCGGGTGAAGATTTGCGGCATCCGCTCCGCGGTCGATGTGGATCTGGTCAACGCGTACCGTCCCGACTGGATCGGGCTGGTCATCGACGTGCCCTCTTCGTTTCGCTCGGTGACGATCGAGCAGGCCCGTGCGTTGTCGAAACGAGTGGACGAAGGCATCGGCGTCGTCGGCGTCTTTGTCGACTGTCCGCTGGACACGATCGCCTCGCTCCTGGAGGACGGCGTGATCGCGATGGCGCAGCTGCATGGCAGCCAATCGGAAGCGGACGTGGCGTGGCTGCGCGAGAAAACCGGCCGGCCTGTCCTGCGCGCGTTTGAAGTCAAAAGCGAACAGGACATCGCGATGGCGCAAAAAAGCGGCGCGGATTTCGTTTTGCTGGATGGAGGCAAAGGGCAGGGAAAGCCGTTTGACTGGACACTGCTGAAGGGCATGACGCGTCCATTTGGGCTGGCTGGCGGCGTGGATGTCGCGCTTGTGGAGGCGGCGCGCCAGGCGGGGGCGTCGTGGATCGACGTGTCCTCGGCGGTGGAGACGGACCAAAAAAAAGATGGAGAAAAAATGAAAGCGCTGATCGCGCGATGCAGGAGGGAAAGACAATGAGCAAAGGAAGATTTGGCCGGCATGGCGGCCAGTATGTGCCGGAAACGCTGATGGGCGCCCTGGAGGAGCTCGAGCAGGCGTACGAGCGCTATAAAAACGACCCGGCGTTTCAACAGGAGCTAGGCGAATTGCTGGCGCAGTACGCCAACCGGCCTTCACGGTTGTACTACGCGAAAAACATGACCGAGGATTTGGGTGGCGCGAAAATTTACATGAAGCGCGAGGATTTGAACCATACGGGCGCCCATAAAATCAACAACGTGCTTGGCCAGGCGCTGCTCGCTAAAAAGATGGGGAAGACCCGGCTGATCGCGGAAACGGGCGCCGGACAGCACGGCGTGGCGACGGCGACGGCCGCGGCGCTCTTTGGGATGGAATGTGTCGTGTACATGGGCAAGAAGGATACCGAACGGCAGGCGCTCAACGTGTACAAGATGAAGCTGCTTGGCGCCCGGGTCGTGCCGGTGACGTCGGGCACGGCGACATTGAAAGACGCGGTCAACGAGGCGATGCGCGAGTGGACCCGGCGTCTGGACGACACCCATTACTGCCTGGGCAGCGTCATGGGACCGCATCCGTTTCCGACGATGGTGCGCGATTTCCAGGCCGTCATTTCCAGGGAATCCAAAGCGCAAATGCTGGAGACAGAAGGGCGGTTGCCGGACATGGTGGTGGCGTGCGTGGGCGGCGGCTCCAACGCGATTGGCAGCTTTTACGACTACATCGGCGACGAGGCGGTGCGCCTGGTCGGATGCGAAGCGGCTGGGACCGGGGTGGACGCGCCTGAAAGCGCGGCGACGATCCACGTTGGCAAGCCGGGCATCTTCCACGGGATGAAGTCGTATTTTTGCCAGGACGAGCATGGACAGATCGCGCCGGTGACGTGCATCTCGGCCGGTCTGGACTATCCGGGTGTCGGTCCGGAACACGCCGATTTGCACGACCGGGGCCGGGCCGAATACGTGGCCATCACGGACGAGCAAGCCGTGCAGGCGTTCGAGTACGTGTCGAAGATGGAAGGCGTCATTCCGGCGATCGAGAGCGCCCACGCTTTGGCGTACGTGATGGAGGCGGCGCCAAACATGGGCAAGGACGAGACGATCGTCGTGACGGTTTCGGGCCGTGGCGACAAGGATTGCGCGATGATCGCGCGCTGGAAAGGAGAGCAAGTCGATGCGTAGGAAAGTATTCGCGCGCAAGGCGCTGATCGCGTATGTGATGTGCGGCGATCCCGATTTGCGAACGACGAAAGAAAACATTTTGGCGCTGGAACAGGCGGGCGCCGACTTGATCGAGCTAGGTATCCCGTTTTCCGATCCGGTCGCGGAAGGGGAAGTCATCGCCGCGGCCAGCGAGCGGGCATTGAAAAACCACATCGTGGCCGATGACGTGTTCGCGATGGTCAAGCAGGTACGCGAAAAGACGACGATTCCGTTGGTCGTCATGACGTACGCCAATGTCGTATTCGCCTACGGCGTGGAGGCGTTTATGAAACGATGCGGGGAAACCGGCATCGAGGGCGTCATTTTGCCGGATGTGCCGTACGAGGAAAAAGCGGAGTTCGAAACGGCGGCCCGGGCCCATGGCGTGGCGTGGATCCCGCTCGTGGCGCCGACGTCGGGAGCCCGGATCCCTTCGATCGTTAAAGACGCCGAAGGTTTCGTGTATTGCGTCTCCTCGTTAGGAACGACGGGGATGCGCTCCTCGTTTTCGAACGAACTGGAACACGTCGTGCGCCAGGTCAGGGCGCATACGGACTGTCCGTGCGCGATCGGCTTTGGCATTTCGACGCCAAAGCAGGCGGAGGCGATGGCGGATATGGCTGATAGCGTCATTGTCGGCAGCGCGTTTGTCGATCTTTGCGCCCGACACAAAGAGAAGGCGCCGCAGGCGGTTTACGAGCTGGCGAAGGCGTTGAAAGACGCGCTGCGCGCTTCCGAAACGAGGCGGGAAACGAGCTGATCGACGGGCGTTCGCATATCTTCCTCGATCCACTCGTTCAGCAGGGCGAGAAAGCCGCCGGCCGAATACGTCGAAAACAAGGCGAAGCGGTGGTTCGAGCGGGCCTGGACGAGCCGGATGCCACCCGAAAGCAAGCCATAGTGGAGCTTTTGCGCGTCGTAGCGGCGCAACAGCAAAAGCTCTTTTTTCTGCTGTTTCCAAAATGAGAAAAACTCGGTGGCGATTTGTTCGAGGTCGTACGTTTGCAGCGGGGAAACGGCGTCCTGGTAGCGAGTGAGCAGTTGTTCCAGGCAGTCGGCGAACACGCCGTCCAGCCCGTCGTAGTGGCGGTAAAAGGTGCGGCGGCCGACGCCGGCCTGGTCGCATAGGCGCGTGATGGTCAGCGGGGCGTCTTGGGCAAGGCATTCGTAAAACGCCTTGCGTAAATAAAAGCGGGTTTGGGATTTGGGATCGTCGAGCATGGCGCACTTCCTTCCTGTTTGTGCCGCGTGGTTGCGGGAAAAACGCATTGCCTTCATAATAACGGAAAACAGGAGGAATGGGAAGATGATCGTGTATGGCAGTCATTATGGAACGGCGAAGTGGTACGCCGAAAAGCTGGGGGAAAAGCTGGGCGAGGAGGTCGTGTCTGTCGAGTCGTTTCGTGGCGCGAAGGAGCCGGTCGTGTTTGTGAGCGGCTTATACGCGGGCGGCTTCAAGGGGGCGAAGACGTTTCAAAAGCGGATAGACGGCACCAAATTCACGCTCGTGTCGTGCGGTCTGGCCGATCCGAAGGAGGAGAAAACGCGGCGGGAAATCGAACGCAACGCGCGTGCCGCGTTCAAGGATTGGGATGGTCCGCTCTTTTGCGTGCGGGGCGCCATCGACTACAGGCGGCTTTCGGTTTTGCATCGGGTGATGATGTGGATGATGAAAACCATGATTGTCAAAAAGGGGCTGGAAGCGGAAAACGAGGCTTTTTTAGCGACGTATGGAAGTCGCATTTCGTTTTGTTCCGAGGACCAGCTTGATCCAATCGTCGCATACCGGCAAAAAAACGAGCGGTTTTAGGGAGACGCTCGTTTTGGTTAAGGTTTATCGGGATTGTCCGTAATACGCGTGCGGACCGTGTTTTCGGGTAAAGTGTTTTTCAATCAAATGGCGCGGGGCGGGCGCGGCGTTTGGGCACACCATCGTGGTGATGGCCGCCATTTTCGCGGTTTCCTCAAGCACTTTGGCGTGGTATACCGCTTCGCCGGCGTCTTTTCCCCAGGCAAAGGGGCCGTGGTTTTTCACGAGAACCGCCGGGGTGTCGGACATGGCGATGGTTCGGGTCTGGAACGTTTCGACAATGACGTTTCCGGTGTTTTTTTCGTATTCGGCTTTTGTTTCGTCCGGGCGCATGGCGCGGGTGCAGGGGATGCTGCCCCGGAAGTAGTCGGCGTGCGTCGTGCCGAATGCAGGCAGGTCTTTGCCGGCTTGCGCGAACGCGGTCGCCCATGTCGAATGCGTGTGGACGATGCCGCCAATGGAGGGATCGGCCCGGTACAATGCCAAATGGGTCGGCAAGTCGGAGCTGGGACGAAGGCTGCCTTCGACGACGTGTCCGTTTAAATCGACGACGACCATGTCTTCGGGACGCATCGTTTCGTAGGCGACGCCGCTTGGCTTGATGACGACCAGGCCGCTTTCGCGCTCGATCGCGGACACGTTGCCCCAGGTGAACAGCACGAGGTCAAGATCGCGAAGGCGAAGGTTTTGTTTCCATACTTCGCGTTTGAGCGCGTCAAGCATCTTGCAAACCTGTTTCCAGCTCGGTTTCCTCGAGCGCGGTTTGTTTGGCCGCGGCTTTGCGTGCAGCTCTTCTCGCTTCGCGTTGTTTTTGTTTTTCGGCATCCGCCGCCGCGTCGAGTTTTTCCTCTTCGAGAATTTTTTTGCGGTTCCACATCGCCAGGCCAAGGGTGGCCACGATGAGCAGTGCGATCCAGATCCAGCCGTTGTTTACGACATGGACAAGCAGCCATGGAATCGGGTTCGAGCCGTAGTCGATGCTAGAAATGAGCGTCGCGCCTTCCGGAATCGGGAAGTGGCTTGCGGCTGCCGCGCTCGTGAAGAGCGGTGCCAGACTCGTGCCGATCATCAGTCCGCCGCCCATGACGACGATGCCAATCAGGAACGTGCGGAAGAAGTCGCCTTTCGTGACGGCGACGATGAGCGGGAACTGGAAGCAGATGCCGCACAAGCCCACAAGCGGCAGGAACTCGTTGCCTGGCAAAACGATGGCCAGCAGCAGAGTGACGGGTACCATGAGCACGGACATCGCCAGCACGACCGGATGGCCGATACCGGCAGCGCAATCCAACCCGATGTACACTTTGCGTCCGGCGAATTTTTTCTGAATGATGGCCTGGATGCCTTCGGAAACCGGGATGATGCCTTCCATGAGGATGGCGGCCATCTTTGGCGTGATGACCAAAACGGCCGACACGGTGACGCCCATCACAAGGATTTGCGAAATCTTTTCCGAAACGGAGAGCTCTGGCATGAAGGCGAAGCCCGCGACGCCCAGCAGCACGCCGACGATCAGACCGAGGATGGCCGGGTCGCCAAACAGGCCCATTTTCTTGTTGATGGTTTTCTCGTCCAAATGAATCTTGTTCAAACCGGGCACTTTGTCGATCGCTTTATCCATGACCCAGGCGATGGGAACGAACGAGGCCGCCAGCCCGTGCGGGAACGTGATGCCCGGCAAGCCGAGCACTTCCTCGGTCGCCTTGGCCATGCGGTCGGCGATGACCATGATGACGACCATGTTCACGGAAGCGAGGATGAGCGATAAAAACATGTTGTGGGTCAAGGCGTAGACGATCGAGCCGGAAAAGGCGAAATGCCAGAAGTCCCAAATGTCGACGTCCACGGTTTTGGTGGATTTGGTCAAAAGCATGATGACGTTGATCAGGATGCCAAGGGGAATCATCGTGACGCCGACCGCCGTTCCGAAGGCGATGGCCGAGGCGCTTGGCCATCCAACGTCGATGACGGTCAAATTCAATCCAAACAGCTTGACCATGTTGTCGACCGCGGGCTGGACGACGTCCGTCAAAATCGTGACGGTGGCGTTCAATCCGATAAAGCCGATTCCGACTAGAAGGCCGCCTTTTAAGGCGCGCAGGAACGGAACGCGGATGCACACACCGATGAGCGTAATCAAGATCGGCATCATGACCGTTGGGCCAAGATCAATAATAAACTGAATCGCGTTTGTTATGACAGACATACTGCATCTCCTTTCACACAACTTTTGAGCAATTCGGCAATGACTTCCGGCTTTTTCTCGCTGGACAGGCGGTCCATGAGCGCCCGGTCGTTAAAGCGGGACATCAAACCGGAAAGCAACGGCATTTGGTCGCTTTTGTTTTTGACAAGAAGGATAAAAATCATTTCCGCGTCCACCGGGTCGCCCGAGCACATTTCCTGAAATGCGAGCGGTTTTCGCGGCCGGATGAACACCAGGCCGGGCCGCTCGATGCATTCGCTGTCCGTGTGCGGGATGGCCAGCTGGTGTCCCGGAATTTTCAATCCGGTTGGAAACTGCCGCTCGCGCCGGGCCAGAGCGCCTTGGTACGTGTCGTTGACGTAGCCGTGCTCGAGCAGCCAGCCGCTCATCGTTTCGAACAGCTCGTCCTTCGAGGCGAAATCGGCATCGAGGAAAATCAAACTGGTATCCATGATCTACAGCTCCAAAATGTCGAGAATTTCGTCGACGCAATCGTCCATGCCGATGGAAGTGATGAAGGGAAGGCCGAACACGACGGGCGTGCCATAGTCGCCTTCCACGCGGGACGTGGTGACGACGACATCATAGTTTTCGGCGTTCATCGGCAAGTCGGCCACGGAGCATTGTCCATAGGCGACTTGATCCGCCAGCCCTTCTTCCGCCATTTTCGCTTGTAGTTTTTGCAAAGCCACCGTGCTGGTGCATACGCCTGCGCCGCAGGCGACAAGAATTTTCTTTTTCATAAAATGTCCTCCTCATTGAACGCATCCATCAAAAGATCAAGATGCCGTGTATTGATAAATTCTTTTATTTTCATCGTTGTGTTGAGCCGCTGGTAAAGCCGGAGAAAAAATCCGTTTTCCTTTTTCAGGAATTCCTTGCTGACGGCGATCATGAGCACGACCTGGACCATGCCGTATTCCCAGACGATTGGTTTTTCCAGCACCGCGACCGCGATCGCCGGACGAACAACCGTCCCCGCCATGCAGTGCGGCACCGCCAGCAAATTGCCGATTTCCGTCGTGCCGAGTTGTTCGCGCTGCCAAAACGAGTCGCGCGCCGTTTCGTCCACGAAGCCTTCGCGCCACAACCGGTTCGACAAGACGTCCAAAACCTCCTGCCGGCTCATGGGCGGCAAATGGTCGAAAAACAAAGACGGTTGGAACAGCGCGCGAATCGGAACGGGTTCGCCATCCGTTTGGATGAACCGTTGAATGGAGCGAATGTCCTGTTCGGCAAGCAGCGGCGAGATGTGGATCCAGGGCAGGCTGACTTCCGAGGGAAGCTGCACCGTCGACAAAATCAAGTCGGCGTCCCGGGGACGAAGCGTCGTGGCCTGCCGCATCGTAAACGTGCCGGTCAAATCGAGCTGTTCGCGGAAGATGTCGTTGATTTTGGCGAGCAGCAGCAAGCTGGTTCCCATGCCGGTTGTGCAGACGAGCGCCACTTTTTTGCGCCGGTCCTTTCCGTAGCGGCCCCGGAAGAGGGAGCCGCCGATGTGCACGGCCAAATAGCCGACTTCCGTTAGCGGAAACATGCAGCCAAAAAGCGACTGAAGCCGGACGGACAAGATTTGCGCCAGTTCCATCGCGTACGGATACTGGCGGCGAATGTCGTCCAAAATCGGATTCTCGATGACCATGCCGCGCTTGAGCCGCACGAGGGCGACGCTTAAATGCGCGACGAGCCCGTCGATGAGTACGGAATCTTGACGAAGGCCGGTTCCATACAAATGGTCGACTTCCACGAGGCTTTTTTGTACCGCCTTGTCCAAAGACTGGCTCGTTTGGGCGTCGAACCGAAACGAGAGCGATCGTTTTTGGGCGGCCATGTGCCAGGCCAGGTTTTCGATTTCGCCATCGGGCAGCTCGATTTGCACCGCGTGTTTCAAATCATCGGCCAGCCGCGTGGCGGGCTGGAGAAACTGGCGGGGCGCCGCGTGGGCGCAGGAGAGCGCCATGCCTTTTTGCAGCCGGAACAGCGCGACTTGCACGTGCAGGAACAAGTTGGCGATTCCCGCCTCGCTGAGAGCGAGGTTTTCCGCGTCCAGCGCGTCTTCGACGAGTTCGTGGATGCGGCGCTGCTGCATGGCTTGCAGTCCGAAGTCGGGGCTGATTTTTCCGCTGCGGATCAAGTGGAGCAGACAGCTGCGGATTTGTTCCTCGCCGCCTTCGAGCCGAAGTCCTTGTCCGAACCGGACGAGGGAAAGGCCGAATCCGTCCAGATCCTCTTTTACAAGGTGGATGTCGTTTTTGATGGTCGACTCGCTGACGTACAACCGGGCCGCCAGATCGGGAACGCTGGCGGTTTCGTTCATTAAGAAGAAACCGGCCAGCCAGCATACGCGCTCGGACTGGGTTTCCGGAATGTCCAGCCGGGCCTCCAGCAGGGAGGCCAGTCGTTCGCGGGAGGGGCCTTGCAGCGAGCAAGCGCCTTTTTGCAGGACGATGGAGCATTCCGTATCCTTTAGAGCGTGATTGAGGCGCCTCAAATCTCTGCGGATCGTCTTTTCGGAAACGTTGAGCGAAGCCGCGACTGCGTCCAGCCGCAATGGCCGGTCTGCTTTGCCAAGCAGCCGGATCAATTCGATTTCCCGTTTTCCAGCATCCATATCCATTCCTCCTTTGACGCTTTCATTATTACAGGAAAACGCTTTCATGAACAGACATCCTTTGTCTTTTGCGAAGGACAACCTTTGTCTGTTTGCTTTCGTGCCTTTTCCTTTTGTTTCGAAAACGAAAAAGAGATACAATAAGACCGACAAGCCATCCGGAAGCGGGGGTGATGGAATGATGGCAGAAGAAAGGCTGAGCCGAATCGAGCAGATGACCAACGAAAAAGGGTACGTGTCTACGCGGGATCTGGCTGGCGCGCTGCAAGTGAGCGAGCCGACGATTCGTTCCGACTGCAAAGAGCTCGAAAAACAAGGGCGCGTCATCCGCGTGCATGGCGGGGCCAAGAGCCGGCGCACCCGGGGCATTTTGACGCAATCATCGGAAAAGGACATGGACGACCGGCAGGGCCACGAGCAGGCGGAAAAAGACGCGTTGTGCCGGTACGCGGCCAGCCTCGTCCAGGACGACGACTGTATCTTTATTGACGGGGGCACGACGTTCGCCACGATTTTGGATCATCTCAAAGGAAAACGGGTGCGGGTCGTGACGCACAGCCAAATTATTTTGAACAGCTTTACGAGCGAGAATGGCGAATTGTTCATGATTGGCGGCAACTACAGCCCGCAATATAAAATGAATCTCGGGCCCGCCGCGCTGGCGGATCTGGATTCGTTCAACTTTCAATACGCGTTTTTGAGCTGCGCCGGGGTGGATATCGACCGGCGGAAAGCGTACACTGCCGAGCTGGAAACGGCGGAAGTGAAAAAAAAGGCGATGAAGCTGGCGGAAAAATCGTTTTTGATTATCGACAGCTCGAAGCAAAAAATCAAAGGGTTTTACAGCTTCGCGGATCTGGACGAGTTTGACGGCATCATCACCGACCGCACCGACCAGGAGGTTCCCGACCATTTCATTATTCCGGAAGAAAATTGATTTCTTTCGGTTTTTTATTTTATTCCGCCATAAACGAAAATATTCGAAAATAATTGTTGCGAATTCGAAAATATTCTGCTATATTTCAAGCGTAAACGAAAATATTGAGAAAAATTCGAAAAGATTGGAGCGATAAACGTATGAACACCAGCATTCTTCTTTCGCACAGCCGCCAGGCGCGCCGCCACATTGTCGAGATGGTCGCCGCCGCTGGCTCGGGCCATCCGGGCGGATCGTTGTCGTGCACGGATGTGCTCACCTGGCTTTACGACGAGGAAATCGACTTGAACGACCCAATGCGGGACCGGCTCGTGCTTTCTAAAGGGCACGCCGCCCCGGCCCTGTACGCCCAGCTCGCGGTGCATGAGCGGATCGACCCTGAGGAACTGCTCACGCTGCGCAAGCTGGGATCCCGGCTGCAAGGCCATCCCAACATGGCGGACCTTCCCGATGTGGATATGAGCACCGGCTCGCTGGGGCAGGGGCTGTCGGTTGCTGTCGGTATGGCGTGGGCGGACCGGTACTTGGGGCGTGCGCGCCGGACGTGGTGCGTATGCGGCGATGGCGAGTTCGAGGAAGGACAGATTTGGGAAGCCGTCATGGCGGCCGCCAAATACAAACTGGCCAATTTGACGTTGTTTTTGGATGAAAACGGATTGCAGATCGACGGCAAGGTGCTCGACGTGGGCGGAATGGACGACTATGCCGGCGCGTTGAAGGCGTTTGGCTGGAACGTGCTGGAAATCGACGGCCACGATTTCGGGCAAATCGAAACGGCGGTCGCTTGCGCAAAAGGAAGCGGGATGCCAAGCGCGTTTGTTTGTCATACGGTAAAAGGAAAAGGCGTGTCGTATATGGAAAATGTCGCGGGCTGGCATGGCAAGGCGCCAAACGCCGAGCAGGCGCGGCAGGCGTACGAGGAGTTGGAGGCATAATATGAAAGAAGCAACAAGACAAGCGTTTGGCAAGGCGCTGGCGGAAGCGGCCGCGCGCGATCCGCGCATCATCGCGCTGGATGCGGATTTGGCGCCGGCCACGAAAACGGACGAAACGAAAAAAGCGGTTCCCGCGCAGTTTTTGCAGACGGGCATCGCGGAAGCGAACATGGTCGGCATCGCGGCGGGCCTGGCGGTTTCGGGATTGAAGCCGTTCGCTTCGAGTTTCGCGATGTTTCTGGCGGGGCGGGCGTACGAGCAGGTGCGCAATAGCATCGCCTACCCGGGTCTGGATGTGAAGTTGTGCGCGACGCACGCCGGGATCACGGTGGGCGAGGATGGAGGCAGCCATCAATGCGTGGAGGATATCGGCTTGATGCGCATGCTGCCGGGGATGATGGTGCTTCAGCCTGCCGACAGCGTGGAGGCGGCCGCCATGGTTCGATATTTGGCCGGCGTGCCGGGACCGGCTTATTTGCGGCTTTCCAGAGCGGCGGTCGAATCGGTGTTTGACGATGCATACGAGTTTGTGCCGGGGGAGTTGCGGCAAGTGCGGCCGGGGCGTTCGATCGCGTTTGTCGCCAGCGGCGTCATGGTGCGTGAGTGCGTCGATGCCGCCCAGCGGCTGGAAAGCGCGGGAATCGACGGCGCGGTGTACAACTTGTCGACGATTAAACCGCTCAACAAAGCGCGGCTGGACGAGATCGTGAACGCTTACGACCTCGTGTATGTGGCGGAGGAACACTTGAAGGCGGGCGGCATTTGGTCGGCTGTTATGGAAACGGTGGACGCGCCGCAAAAGGTGAAGTCGATCGCGATCGAGGATCGGTTTGGCCAAAGCGGCAGCGTGGCGGCGCTAATGGAGGAGTATGGCTTGAGCGCGGCTGCCATAGAAAACCGGGTGCTGGAGGATCAACGTGCGTCGCTGGCGATGGGAATCGAGCAAATCGCCATGGCGGGCATTCGTCGCGCGTAGAAGAAAAGCGGGAACGTGAAGTGGATCCAAGAATCACGTTCCCGCTTTTTTAGACAAAAACATCAGTATAACTATCGAATTTCGAAACAGAACTAAAAATAGCCTGCTTTTGAGCAAAAAACGGGGGAAAAAACATGGTTTTTTCGCTGAATTTCGAAATTTCAAAAATTGCTTCTCTACTGCGGGCCTTTTACAGGGGAAAAAGTATGGATAAAGGAAAGAGAAGAAGGAATAAGAACAGAAGATTTTTCTTTTACTGGCTTTGCTCAAAATATCCAGATTTCGAAATTGGATTGAAAAAGGCATGATTTTAAGCAAAAAACGGGCTGAATTTCAATGATTTGGAGTGAAATTTCGAAACAAAGCCATTGACACGAAAAATACGGATTGGAAAAGAGATAGGTCGATTTGAAGGCTTTTTTTGTCGCTGATGGAAAAACGTTACAAATAGCTCGAATTCTTGACAGAAAAACGTTACAACACTGAAATGAAAATAGGCGATGCCTGAATGGAAGCGCAAAATGTGCATGCGATCGAGGCTAAAAAAATCCATTGACGGAACAATCAAAAAGGAGATGTCGGCATTTTGACATCTCCCAATTTTTTTAAAATTTATATACTAGTTGTTTTGCCCGCCAGGCAGTTCGGCCGGCTTGTTCAGGATTTCCATGAACTGCTCGCCGGTAATCGTTTCCTGTTCGTACAGGTATTTGGCGAGTTCATGCAGTTTCATTTTGTTGTCGGAAAGAATCTGGTACGCGTCGTTGTACGCCTTTTTGATCAAGTCGATGACTTCCTGGTCGATTTGCGCCGCGGTTTCATTCGAGCAGGCGAGCGTCGTGTCGCCACCCAAATACGCGTTGTTGACCGTTTCCAGAGCGGTCATGCCGAAGTGATCCGACATGCCCAGCCGCGTGATCATGGCGCGGGCAAGCTTGGTCGCCTGCTCGATATCGTTGCTGGCGCCGCTTGTGATCGAGTTGAAGATAAGATCCTCGGCAGCGCGTCCGCCACAATACGTCATGATGCGCTGGTACGCCTCTTCTTTGGAAAGCAGATTCGTTTCCTCTTCCTCGACTTGCATCGTGTATCCAAGCGCGCCCTTCGTGCGCGGAATAATCGTGATCTTGTGCACCGGCGCCGTGTTTTTCGACTTGGCGGCGACCAGGGCGTGGCCAATCTCGTGATAGGAAACGATCATTCGTTCCTTTGGCGAGATGACGGCGCCTTTTTTCTGCTCGCCGGCGATAACGGTTTCAATCGCCTCTTCCAAATCGCGCTGCGTCACCTGCTTGCGTCCGTCGCGGACAGCGAGCAGCGCGCCCTCGTTAATAATATTGGCCAAATCGGCACCGCTCGATCCGGCAGCCGCTCGGGCAACCGCGTTGTAGTCGATTTCCGGCGACGCTTTCACATTGGCGGCGTGCAGCTTCAAGATGGCTTCGCGCCCTTGCAAGTCCGGCAGTTCCACCGGAATGCGGCGGTCGAAACGTCCAGGACGGGTCAGGGCCGCGTCCAGCGTGTCGGGCCGGTTGGTCGCCGCCAGCAGGACGACGCCTTTCGATCCGTCGAATCCATCCATTTCGGCCAGCAGCTGGTTGAGCGTCTGCTCGCGCTCGTCGTTGCCGGAAATACCGCCCGAGTCACGTTTTTTCCCGACGGTGTCGATCTCGTCGATGAAGACGATGCATGGCGCTTTTTCGCGCGCCTGCTTGAACAGGTCACGCACTTTGGCGGCGCCACGTCCGACAAACATTTCGACAAATTCCGAACCGGAAATCGAGAAGAACGGCACGCCCGCCTCGCCAGCAACCGCTTTGGCAAGCAAGGTTTTACCAGTTCCCGGAGGACCGACAAGCAGCGCACCTTTTGGCATCTTCGCGCCGATTTCCTGATACTTTTTCGGATTGTTCAAAAAGTCGACGATTTCTTTCAAGTTGTCTTTGGCTTCCTCCTGGCCGGCAACGTCCTTGAAGGTCGTTTTTGTCTTTTCGCCGACATACACCTTGGCGTTGCTTTTGCCCAGGTTGCCCATGCCAAAACCACTGCCGAATCCACCACCCTGGGTGAAGGACATCTGGTCTGGCATGTCGCCCATTTTCTTTTGCATGCGGCGAAAAAACCACGTGCCCAGTCCCCACAAAATGAGGAGCGGCAGGAAAAACGAGATCAGCGACATGAGAATTGGGTTCATTTGACTGGTCGGAACCTGGGTGAACGTGGCACCCGAGTCGCGCAGGCGGTTGACAAGGTCAGGATCGTTCATCGCCAGCGTTTCATAGCGCTGTTTTTCGTCGCCCTTGAGCGTGTACGTGATGGTGTTGTCCTGGATTTGGACTTTGTCGACTTTCTTTTCCTCCACCTGATCCAGGAACGTCGAATACGACTCGTCCTGAATGCTTTGGGAAGAGAGGAACGGCATCAGGACCCAGTTGAGGACCAGGATGACGAGCAGGATGATCATATAGTAGTTGTAAAGCGATTTTTTTGACTTTTTATTTCGATTCATTCGAGTCTCCTTCTTAAAGTTAAACCCATTATACATTCTTTTAGCAAAGTTTCAACAGGAGTGCTAACCAATGCATTATTTCACATAAATTTCATGGGAGGTTCCCATTGTAGCACAAGATGTTTAAAAGAAACCATACATTTTCTTCCGTTTGGACATTTCCGGGCACTTGTTCGAAAGCGCTTTAAAAATCGTGCGAAGCGGCGTTTTCATTTCCGTCCGGAGCCCGTATAATAAAGGCGAAAGTTTCACAGAAAGCATAGGAGGAGATTAGATTATGATTGTTAAAATTCCTTTCCGCGTCGATCCCCTCGAGCGGGAAACGACGCTCCACGTCTATGTTCCCGACGACTATGAGCAGCGGGACGAGCGCTATCCCGTCATGTACATGTACGATGGGCATAATTTATTCGACGACGGCGACGCCACATACGGGAAATCGTGGGGACTGGCCGCGTTTTTAGCGCGTTACGACAAACCTTTTCTCGTAGTCGGAATCGAATGCGACCACCGCGGCCGCAACCGGCTCGACGAGTATTGTCCTTACGAGGTTCGCTCCTCGATTTTAGGAGAAATCCATGGCAAGGGGGAATTGTTCATGGACTGGGTCGTCAACACGCTCAAGCCTTACATTGACGAAAACTTCCGGACGTATCCGGATCGGGAGGCGACCGGCATCGCGGGCAGCTCGATGGGCGGGCTGATGGCGTATTACTCGGTCATTCGCTACAACAAGGTGTTTTCCAAAGCGGCGTGCTTGTCGCCTTCGCTGATGGTTTGCCCGGAGCAGCTGAAACACGAGATCAAAGAAGACTGGATCCATCCCGATACCCGGGTGTATTTAAGTATGGGGACAAAAGAGTTTGGCTCAAGACACATTCAGCTCTTTCCGTATCTCGACCATTTCGCCCAGCTCGTCCAGCCGGCGATGACGAAGACGCATGTCGTGCGGGATGGCGAGCACAACGAAGCGAGCTGGGAACAGCTGAACGAGGAATATTTTGACTATTTGTGGAAATGACGAAAAGGACGAGGCACTGTCCTTTTTTAGGAGGAAGAAATGAACAAAAAACCACTGCCTTCCCAGGCGACACGGGCGATCGCGCCCGAATGGGATCCGCTGCGGCGGGGAACGGGATGGACGGACGCCGAATTGGCGAAACCGCAAATTTACATTCAAAGCACATTTGGCGACTCGCATCCGGGATCGGTCCATTTGGACCGGCTCGTGGAAGCGGCGCGTCTGGGCGTCGCGCAAGCGGGAGGCAAGGGCGCCCGCTATTTTACGACGGATATGTGCGATGGCGAAAGCCAGGGAACCGACGGAATCAACTATTCGCTGGCTTCCCGGGAAATGATGGCCAACCTCATCGAGATCCAGGCCGGCGCCACGCCCTTTGACGGCGGTCTTTTTATCGCCAGCTGCGATAAAGGGCTGCCCGCCTCGCTTATGGGGCTGGCGCGCGTCAACATTCCTTCGATCGTCGTGCCCGGTGGCGTGATGGCGGCCGGACCGGATTTGCTGACGCTCGAACAGCTGGGCATGTACTCGGCCCGGTACGAACGGGGCGAAATCGACAAGGAAACGCTGGATTGGGCGAAAGGAAACGCCTGTCCGGGATGCGGGGCGTGCTCCTTTATCGGGACGGCGTCGACGATGCAAATTCTGGCGGAAGCGCTCGGACTCGCGCTGCCGGGCAGCGCGTTGCTGCCCGCCGATTCCCGGGATTTGGAGCAATGCGCCCAGGAAGCGGGCCGGCGCATCGTGGACATGGCGCGCGAGCAGACGCTTTGTCCGCGCACCATCCTGACAAAGGAGGCGTTTGAAAACGCGATCCTTGTGCACGCGGCGATTTCGGGAAGCACGAACTCGCTGCTCCATTTGCCGGCGATCGCCCACGAGGCGGGAATTTCGATTGACGGGGACACGTTTGACAGACTGCATCGCGACGCCCGCTATTTGCTGGATTTGCGCCCGGCTGGGCGCTGGCCGGCGGCGTTTTTTAGCGGAGCGGGCGGCGTTCCGGCCATCATGGAGGAAATCAAGGACCATCTGCATTTGGACTGCATGACCGTCACAGGCAAAAGCGTGGGGGAAAACTTGCGGTTGCTGCAAGAAAACGGATATTACGAGCGGTGCGCCCGTCGGCTGGAGGCGATCAACAGGCAATACGGCTTGCGATTGAAAAAGGAAGACATCATTCGCCCTTATGAAAAGGCGCTGGGCAAGGATGGCTCGATCGCGGTGCTGAAAGGAAACCTGGCGCCGGAAGGCGCGGTGATCAAACATACTGCGTGTCCGCCGGTGATGTTTGAGGCGGTATTGCGGGCGCGTCCGTTTGACTCGGAAGAGGAAGCCATCCGGGCGGTTTTGAATCACGACATCAAGCCGGGGGACGCGGTGTTGATTCGCTACGAGGGGCCCAAAGGAAGCGGCATGCCGGAAATGTTTTACACGTCGGAGGCGATTTCCTCGGACCGGGAGCTGGGGAAAACGATCGCGTTGATTACGGATGGTCGATTTTCGGGCGCGTCGACCGGCCCGGTCGTCGGTCATGTGTCGCCGGAAGCGCAGGCCGGCGGCCCGATTGCGCTTGTCGAGGAAGGCGACCTCATCCATTTGGACGTGAAGGGCCGGGTTTTGGAAATCGTCGGGATCCACGGACAGAAAAAAACGCCATCCGAAGTCGAGGCGGTTCTCCAGCAGCGAAAAGCGCGGTGGCAGGCGCGGCCAAGCCGGTATTCGTCGGGGGCGCTGGCTATTTTTTCCAAATTCGCGGTTTCGCCAATGAAGGGCGCCTACATCGAAATCGAATAAAAAGACGATCCGGGAAAGAAGATCCATTTCTTTAAGAAAAAAAATCAATTTTTTTCTTGCGTTCGGGAGTGAAAAAGTGTATATTCTTTCTTGGATTTAGTGATGATAGCGAAGAGGAAATACCTGTTCTCGTACCGAACACAGAAGTCAAGCTCTTCTGCGCCGACGATAGTTGGCTTCGCGCCTGCGAAAATAGGACGTTGCTAAGTCTTTTTTTGTTGGCTGATCCCAAAAGGGGTCGGCCTTTTTTTGATGCAAGTCCCTGACGCGCGAAGGATGGTTTTCGCCTGATTTTCCGGCAAAATGAAACCGTTTTCCCTTTGGGCCTCCATAAATCAAAAAGGAACTGATTTTGATTTATTTAAAGGAAAAATGGGGATTTTATATTTTTTATCAAAATGTATCATAAAAAAGAGTACTTTAATTGATTTATTCATCGCAGGCCATTATGGTGAGAGGGAAGCTGGACCGTACAAAAAACCACAAAAACAAAAAATTGTAAACACGAGGGGTGACGTGTTCACGGGGGTCGATTCGTCCAAAAGGACGATTTTTTTTAGAATACGCAAGATTTTGCGAAAGAACACGTCACCGATCGGACCGAGGGGGAAACCGGTGATTTTTTTGTGCGTGATTGGATGGAAAAGCGGATCGAGCGCCATGGAATCGGGCGCTCTAGAAAGGCGATCAAATGGATAAATCAAGAAAAAGGCGCATAAGTCGCGGGACAGCGATGGCGGTTGCGCTTTCTTTATCGTGTACACCGGCGCTGGCCGCTTCGTTTGACGACGTGCAAAACGCCGTCGACGGGGACACGAGCGCGGGTGTTTGGATCGAGGATTCGGAAAAAGCGAATCATTACGGATACGGAGATAAAAACGAGGACACCGGGTATTATGGCGTGGAATCGTGGGGCGACGCAGCAAGCGTGGATGGTCGCACGGTGCAGCTTTACGAGGATGTCACGAAAGAAGACGGCACCCGCTCCGGTATCGAAGTGGGGGCGGAAGATGGCAACGTGTCGCTGGATTTGAACGGAAACGACATGGTATCCGACCACTATGACCCAGAGGAGGGGGCAAGCGATAACGGAACGCCGGCTTTGGGAAAAAGCTATGGCTCGGTTGTCAAAGTCGGCCAGGACGCCAGCTTGACGATCAAAGACACAAGCAGCGAGGAAACGGAAAAACAAGGAAATATTTCCGGTGGTTTCGGAGCGTGGGACGGCGACGGCGGAGTGCAAGTCGATGGCGGCACGGTCAATCTGGAAGGCGGGAATATTTCCAACAACGCCAGCTATGTGGATGGCGGCGGTATTGGCGTCAAAAATGGCGGGACCCTTCATATGAGCGGCGGAAGCGTGCATGACAACCAAAATGGCGGTATCCGGATTTCCGGCAGCGAAAGTGCCTTTCATATGACGGGTGGAACGATCACCGGCAACAATGGACAGGGCGTCCATGTGGCGAATGGTTCCCAAGTAACGCTCGATAACGGAGAAATCACGAAAAATAAAAACTCGGGTATCTATTTTGAAGACGGCGGCGATTTGACGATGAATGGCGGCCTCATCGCTGAAAACACGAGCAACAACGGCGCGGGCGTGTACTTGAACGACCATCCGGTTTGGAAGAACACCGCGTCCATGACAATGAATGGCGGTACGATTCGCGACAACAAGTCCACCGTGTATGGCGGCGGGATTTATTTGGAAGGGCGCTCGACGCTGACTCTTAACGACGGTTTGATTGCCGGCAACGAGGCGGGCTATTCGGGTGGCGGCATCGGCGGCGGAAGCGTTGTCATGGACGGGGGCACGATTACCCGAAACCGCGCGCACCATTTTGGCGGTGGAATCAACAGCAATCAAGTGACGATGGAAAATGGTTCGATCACGGGCAACATTGCCGAAGAACACGGCGGTGGCGGCGTGTCCGCGAAAGATTTCACGATGAACGATGGCTTGATTCAAGGCAACTCGGCCGATTATGGCGGCGGACTCAACGTGTCCCGACAAATGCGGCTGCATGGCGGCACGATTGCCGACAACATTGCGACCGGCAGCGAGGGTGGCGGAATCCATTTGGCGGGCAACGGCGTGATCGAGGCGCAAAACGGCAACGTGTCCATTCGCGGCAACAAGACGCTCACAAAAGACGACCTTGGCGGCGGCGGGATTTACGTCAACGCGTCCGGACGTCTGGAACTGATGAATGTCGTCATCACACAGAACACGGCGGGTACGATGGGTGGCGGTCTGGCCGCGTGCCATACGGGACGAAATTTCGTGTATGCCACGGATGGCGGCGCGATTTTTGACAACACGGCCAACGGCGTGGCGCTGGAAACGTATTTCAAAGTCAACAACGACGTCGATGGCGGCGACATTTGGAAATCGTGGACCCCGGCGCAGCGGAAGTTGTTTATGCGCGCGGCCAACGATATTTTCACGGCGGGTGTGAATGGCTATGGCGATTCGTACAACCGGGACTACAACGCCGGCGCGCTGTTTGGCAACGTCATGCTCGGCTATGGAAAGCAAATGGACGATTTGGAAAATATGACGACCGAGCAAATGCAGGATGTGGCGAAGCACTTAAGCAACTACACCGGCTATCGAGTATCGGTGGCCGAGCCCGATAAGCTCAACGAAGTTGACGCCGGCAACAACGGAACGATTTATAGCGACCGCTTCCTCGTTTTGACGGCCCATCCATCCGAAGAGGGAAAGCGGGCCGCGATGGAAAACGGAAACGTGTTCATTACGGACAATGAAGCGGTATACAACGATGGGGGCGGGATCGCCAATAACGGGATTTTGATCATTGGCAAGGAAACCCAGGGAATCAGCACGATGCCGGATGTCTTTCTCGCCAAAACGTGGCTGAATACCGAAGGCCAACAAAACGAGTTGAAAGGCGACGACTTCTCTTTCGAGCTGAAAGGCGGCCAGGTCGCCGATGAAAACGGCCAGGCGATCGAAAACGCCGAGCGGAAAACACTGAAAGTCAAAAACGACGCGGAGGGTAACGCGGCATTTGAAATGTTCAACAACGGTTTTTTGACGAAGCCGGGCACCTATCAGTTTACCTTGTATGAAAACCGGGATGAAAGCCTGGAAAAAGCCAGATTGCGTTTCGACCAGTCCGAATACCGCATCACGTTGAACACCCGCATCGAGGAGAAAACCGGAACGATCGCGCACAAACCGTATAAAGTGAAAACGCTTGTTTTGGATTCCTGCAAAGTCGAACGGACAAAAGACGCGGAGGGCAGGACGCTGGAAGCGCCGGAAACGCTTGACTTCAAGACGGGCGACCGCGTTCGATTTGAAAACACGACTCGTCCGGAAGAGCCGGAAAAACCAGTCGACCCAGTTGATCCGGTCGATCCGATTGACCCGTTTGAACCGGAATTTCCGGTGGAACCCGTGGATCTGGTCAATCCGGATGATTTAAAGAAAACGGTGCAGCCGGAAGAACCATCAAAAAAAGATCAAAAGATGCCGGAAAACCCGACGGAACAAAACGACAAGGAACCACATCGCGAGTCATCGAAAAAATCGGCAAGCCTGGTTTCGACTTC
Source organism: uncultured Dubosiella sp. (assembly GCF_964018005.1). Taxonomy (NCBI): domain Bacteria; kingdom Bacillati; phylum Bacillota; class Erysipelotrichia; order Erysipelotrichales; family Erysipelotrichaceae; genus Dubosiella; species uncultured Dubosiella sp. The sequence goes on along the minus strand of NZ_CAXHOA010000008.1, from coordinate 44,410 downwards.
GACAACGCGACAAAAAACGAAGGCTTCCGGCATCGCGCGTGCTTCCACGACAAAGAAATCGCCAAACACAGGCGTGTCTTTGATGACAAAATTGCATGAAAATCTCATCGCGCTTTCCGGGCTTGGTATTGCGGGATTGTGGTTTGGACGAAAAAAGAAACAAAAATAGAAAGAGAGTGGAAAGGGACGGGACCCCGTGGTTTTGGAGAAAATCCAAAAAATTCCCCGATCTGAAGAAGATATTGATACGATTCGACATCTTCTTTTCATTTGAAAAGAGAAATTTTAAAGAAAAAATAAAAAAAGTGAAATTTCCTCTTGCGTTTAACGTGGAAAAAGCGTATATTAATCAAGGATTTAGTGATGATAGCGAAGAGGAAATACCTGTTCTCGTACCGAACACAGAAGTCAAGCTCTTCTGCGCCGACGATAGTTGGCTTCGCGCCTGCGAAAATAGGACGTTGCTAAGTCTTTTTTTTATGTTAGAAAGCCGGTCAATCGAAGGATGGCCGGCTTTCTAATCAGTCGTCTTTTTTAGAATGGTCGAATTTTTCCTGGTACTCATCCAATGAGTACATTTTCTGGTCCTCGTTTTCCGGTTTCTGGCATGCCGAAAGCGCGCCCATCAAAATGGCACCAGCAACCCATATCCAACTTCTTTTTTTCATGTGTGTATTTTCCTTTCTATGATATAAAAGATATTTTATTGTGTTGCGAAAGAAAAGAGGAATGGGGAAAACGGTTATAAATATGGAAAGGTTGTCTAGGTCTTCCGGATTTCATTTGGTGGAAAAGAAACAAATAACGTTTAAATAATAGAACAAAAAGAGCGAAAATGTTTTGTTATATAAACATTCGAGGGGATTCAATGTCGAAAAAAACAGGAGGCTCATGCTCCAATCGCTTGATATACTCAAACTGTTGGGCGAACAAATTTGCTGGTTGAGGGATGAAAAATACTCCGGTAATTGTTAAAGACACCAATCTATAGAATATCTGGTTCTTCCGCTTTTCCTGTTGACGTCCGCATTTTTTTTCATGCTATAGTTTGTCCACATCCGTCTTCCGACGGATTCTAATTCTAAATATCGAACGAATCCATCTTTTTCCCGGTTCTTTCATCTTTTTCTTTTTTATGGTTTTCTTTGACTTTTTTCCTTGGCACTTTTTTCCTTGGCACTTTTTTCCGATCAAAGCACCGCATGAAAACAGAAATGGATCTTTTTTGATCTTAGAATGATTTTTTGGAGGTATATATTTGATCAACAATCAATACTACGAGATGATCCTGCGATTCACGCTGTTCAGCGACTTTTTCATGTACCCCGTCTTTTCCCGCAGCAAACCGGCCATCACATTGCTGGCGCGCATCCTGACCGGAAAGCCAGACCTCGTCGTCAAACGATGGGGGATGGAGGTAAAGAAGGGACTGCCTTTTTTTCGGCATGTCCGCTACGATTTGTTTGTCGAGGATATGGAAGGCAACTTGTACAACTTTGAGATAGAAAACGACAGGAGGGCTCTTGGACAGCGGGCGTTGTTCAACTTGAGCGTGCTCGTTTCCCATATGCTGAAGCCAAACGAACCGTTTCGCGCGTTAAACGAATCGTGGGTCGTCTTTCTGACGAGAAAAGACTTTCTCAAACAAAACGAGCCATTTTACACGTATGAATGGTTCGATCGGAAATGGAAGCGGATCCTGCACACGAAAGCGCACATCCGTTTTGTGAATGGAGAATACCGGGGCGATGACGCGATTGGAAAGCTGATGCATGATTTCCACTGTACAAACCCGGATGACATGTTTTATGATGAGCTTAGAGAAGCCGTATCGTATTTTAAAAAGGAACCGGAAGGAGTGAATGCCATGTGCGAGATCATGAGAGAATTTGAAAGAAAGTCCAAGAACGAAGGACGCGCGCAAGAGCGTGAAGCCATCATGCGCAAATTGTACGCCAAAGGCATGGATTGTCCTACGATTGCTGAAGTAACGGGACAAACCGTTTCCAAAGTCGAAACGTTTTTCAAAAAACAATCATTGAATTATAAAGGATAAAATCATTTTCCAGCTTCGACCGACGAAAGTATCGCGCATATTACCGGTCAATCGTTATCGAAGGGGAAATCGCTTTTGAGGTGCGGCAAACCGCGTAACATCAAAGACGAAAATGTGACCCAATAAAAGGGCAGTGTAGGATTGCCTGAATAGATGTTTGTAACACATAAGAGAAGCTATTGATCGGAGGTATCAAAAATGGTGCCTCCTTTTTTTCCCTGCTTGTGTACTTAAGCAACTAGATCACGCCCCCATATCAAAGAAAAAGGAAGGACAATCATTTTCCTTCCTTTCAATAGATCCTATAACAGTCTTTGGCAAGACTTTGCGTTTTTTTATTCAATCGGCTTTTGATAAAAGCGTCCGTAAAAGTTGTCGATCTTATGCGTATACACGATCGCGTCCGGGTCGACTTGATGCAAACAGTCGATGATCGGTTTTTCCTCGTAGCTGCTTACGATCGTCTTGCACAGCGAGAACGGCTTGCCGCTGTACCCGCCCTGGCCGTTCACGATACTCATACCGTGCCGGAAATTCGTCTTAAACGCCTCGGATACCGCTTTCGGCTTCGAAGTCGTCACCTCCACCATGATCTGGGCGTACCGGTGGTAGAAGTAGGAAATTGTCTTCGTGGAAATAAACTGGAACACAATCGAATAGCCCGCGTATTCCCAGCCGAAGAAAAATCCGAAAATGACGATAATGCACACGTTGAAAATAAAGACCTGGTCCCAAATGCTTTTGTGCAGCTTATCGGAAATATACAAAGCGATAAAGTCTGTGCCGCCCGTCGAGCCTTCGGTACGCAGCGCGATGACGACGACAAGGCCATACAGGAAGCCGCCGAAAATCACGTTGAGAAACAAGTCGTCGAAGATGGGCTGGAAATGGCACACATCCAGTAAAACCGACGTCAGGGAAAACTGGATGTAGCTTAGCAGCGTGAAGCGCTTGGAAATGTGCTTGCAGCAAAGCAGAGCCGCCGGAATATTTAAACACAGGATACCAAGCGACACCGAGAACGGAACGCCAAAGAGCGTCGTGATCTTGTTGATGAGAATCGCCAGACCGGTGAAGCCGCTCGACAGCAGGTTGCTTGGATCCATGAAGCTTTGAATCGTGAAGGTTTGCAGCAGCGAGCTGACACCGATCCAGAAAATCGAGAAAGCCAGCCGCGTTTGTTTGTTTTTAATCGTCGTTGTGTCAAATATATTTATCATAATCATCACCTGCCTCCTAGTATAAGAAGCGCGCAAGGAAAAAAGAAGCAACCATTTCCTAGCGCTAGGAAATGATTCGGGGTAAGCTAGGAAATACATTGCCATACAATTACAGGCGTAGGAGGAAACATGCTCACGCAAAGACAAAAAAAGATATGCGAGATCCTGCATGAGGAAAACTGGATAAAAGGGAAGGAGCTGGCCGCGATGCTTGGCGTCACCGACCGGACGATTCGCAACGACATCGAGGCGATCAACACCGAAGGCGGCCAGGTAACGATCGAGGGAAATCCCCAAAAAGGCTACCACCTCGTCGCGAAAGAGGAAAGCGGCGCGCCAACCGGCATCATTTCGTCGATTCCGCAAACACCAAAGGAACGCCAGGAGTTTATCGTGAAGATCCTGCTGTTCGAAAAAAGGGAGCTGAACATTTACGATTTGCCCGAGCTGCTTTGTGCCAGCTCGTACACCATCGACGCCGACGTGAAAACGATCCGGAAAAAGCTCACCCAGTACGGCAACGTCCGGCTCGTCAAGCAGAAAAACTGGATCTGGCTCGAAGGAAGCGAAACCAACAAACGCAAGCTGTGCAAGGACATGCTCAACAAAGAGCTGGAAGACAACTTTTCCAACCTCAACGAGATGATCGACCTGTACCAGAAATTCGACTTGCGGCGGGTCAAGGAAATCCTCGAAAGCACGCTCGAGCGCTACGACTACAAAGTCCGGCCATCGAGCCTGCCCATGCTGCTCATGCACATCGGCATCGCGCTCGAACGCATGCTCGACTTCCACTATTTGGAAAACGTCGAAATGGAAAACGGCCTGACCGACACCATCGAATACAAAATCGCGTCCGCGTTTTTCACGAAAGTCTCCCACCGGATCCCGATCGAAGTCAACGAGGCCGAGATCCGGCTGCTGACGCTGCTCCTTCTTGGAAAACGCAGCAAAGCGTACACCGTCGAGGAAGTGGCCGCCGGCAACGCGACCGTCCACGTGCCCGAACTCGTCCGGGCGATGCTCGACGACGTTTGGCAGCGGTTCGATGTGGACTTGCGCGACGACAAGGAACTGCAAAACGGCATGGAGCTGCACGTGCGCTCGCTACTCATGCGCCACGAGCAGCACGTCAGCGTCGACAACGTCTATTTGCATGAAATCAAGATCAAGTTTCCGCTCATCTTCGAGATGGGCGTGCAAGCGGCCCGGCGCCTCGAGCAAACGGTGAACTTTGCGATCAGCGAAAGCGAAATCAGCTTTCTGGCCCTACATCTGGGCAACGCGTTCAACCGGCTCCAGTCCGCCGGCAAGTATCAGGTCGTCATGATCTTTCCGGACGACCAGTCGCTGGCCAGACGATGCAAGGAAAAAATCGAGTCTCGGTTTGGCGACCGCATCGAGATTGCGGCTCAGATGAACGTGTTCGAACGCGAAAGCATCGAGCGGCTCGAACCCGATCTCATCGTTTCTTCCGTCTATTTAAAGCACGATTTGCCGGTCCCGACGTTGACGATCTCGATGTTCATGAACTACGAGGACGAAAGCGAGATTTTCCAGGCCCTCAACCGGCTGGATAAAAGGCGGACCAGCGGCCAGTTCAAGGCGATGGTCAAAAACCTCATCGTGCCCGACTTCTTCTATCCGCATCTTGTCGCGGACAACGAGGAGGAAGTCATTCGGACGATGTGCCAAAACCTGGAAGCCAAAGGCTACGTCCGCGACGATTTCGCCCAGCGCGTGCTCGAGCGGGAACGCACCGCGTCCACGTCGTTTTATACGGGGTTCGCGCTGCCGCACACGTTCGAAGGCACCGTCGTCAAGCCGTCGATCTCGATCGCGATTCTCGACAAGCCGCTGCGCTGGGGCGAATACGACGTCGAACTCGTCATTTTGCTCGCCATCCGCGACATCGACCAAAATTTGCTGCGCATCTTTTTTGACTGGCTTTCTCATTTCGTGTCGGATCAAAAACAATTTCAAAATCTCATTACGAAACGGGACTATCGTCTGTTTATTGAAACCATCACAAAGGAGGAAGACGGAATATGATGACAAAAACACGCAAAACGAGCCGCGTGCTGGACACGCGCGAAACCGACGTCGAAGACGGACGCCGGTTTGCCGCCTATTTGATCGACTGGTTTTTAAGCGCGCTGTGCATGATGCTGCCCATGTGCCTGGCGTGGCTGTTCGTCACCAAGGACGTGGAAACGATGCGCCAGGTCAACGTGTGGACGCTTTCCGCGCTCATCGAGCAAGGACCCGCGCTGGCCGTCGTCGCACTTGCGCTTTGCGGCGCGCTGTTTTACGAAGTCGTCGTTCCGTGGAAAATCTATCCGGGACAGACGATCGGAAAGAGGACGCTTGGCTACAAAATGGAAACCGAAGACGGGAAAACGCCTGGATTTTGGCGGCTGCTGCTTCGGCAGGGCGTCGGGCTATTTTTGCTCGAAGGCTGCCTGTACAACGCCAGCGCCTTGATTTCCAGCACCATCTCGATGGTGTCCGGACTCAATGTGACCGGTATCTTTTTATGGGCCTCGATCGCGATCACGACGATTTCGCTAGTCGCGGCCCTCGCGTCGCCAAGCCGGCGCATGCTGCACGACTATATCGCGAAAACGCGGCTCGTCCGCGTGGAAGACACGACAAAATAAACTCAAAGGAAGGTAGGAAGAATATGGAAAATATGGAACTGGTTTGTTTTCAAATCATCTCGAATGTAGGAATGGCGAAAAGCGCGTACGTGGAAGCCATCCAGCTCGCCGAAAAAGGAGAGCACGAAAAGGCGCAGGCGAAAATGAAAGAAGGAAAAGAGTTCTTCGTCAAAGGCCACGAAGCCCACGCTTCGCTCATCCAGAAGGAGGCGGCCGGCGAAAAAACGAACGTCAGTCTGCTTCTGATGCATGCCGAAGACCAGCTCATGAGCGCGGAAACGATCGAGCTCATGGCCAACACGACGATGAGAAGTCTGCGCCGCATCGAGGAACTGGAAAAAAATTCCTAAAACTAGGAAGAAGCGTTCCAAAAACAATGAGAGCGCTTTCGATACAATACAGTCAACAGGAGGAATACAAACAATGAAAAAGATCTATTTATTTTGCAGCGCGGGCATGTCCACGAGCATGCTGGCGTCCATGATGCAGGATTGTGCCAACAACCACAAGCTGCCACTGGAAATCAAGGCGTTCTCCCACAACAAGTTGGAAGAAATCATCGCCAACGACCGGCCGGACTGCATTTTGCTTGGCCCGCAAGTCAAGTACATGTATGAGGAAACCGTTTCGAAATTCGGCCACGAAGGCATTCCGATCGCGGTCATCGACGCGGGCGACTACGGCATGATGAACGGGGAAAAAGTGCTCAAGACAACGCTGGGCATCATGAAAAAAGCGAAACAAAAATAAATTACGAAAACGAATTGGATACGAGGTTTTGGAAATGGATAAACTAGAAAAACTGCTGATGCCGCTGGCGTCGGCGATTGGTAAAAACAAATATTTAATGGCGATCCGCGACGGCTTCCTGATTTCGACGCCGCTGCTGATCGTTGGATCGGTGTTCCTGCTTTTGGCGAACTTCCCGATCAGCGCGTGGACGGATTTTGTGGAAAACTGCATGATTGGCGACATGTCTTTGGCCGCACTGCTTTCCAAACAGTCCGACGCGACGTTCACGATCATGGCGATCTTCGCCACGATGGGAATTGGTTATTACTTTGCACGGGAAATGAAAACGACGCCAATCTTTGGTGCGGCGGTTGCCTTGATGTCGTGGTTCATTCTCATGCCATACAACTTTAGCGCGAAAATCGCCGGCCTGGCGGACGCGACTGGCGTGGCCGTCAACGTGCCGGAAGGCGCGACGAGCATGGTGCGCGGACTTGATCTGGGATGGCTTGGCGCGAAGGGAATCTTCGTCGGCATCCTGTGCGCGATCATCAGCGTCCACTTGTACGCGTGGGTCGAGAAAAAGGGCTGGGTCATCAAAATGCCAGCCGGCGTGCCGCCAACGGTTGTTGCTTCTTTCGCCGCGCTCATTCCAGCCGGCATCGTGATGGTTGTCTTCTTCTTGATCAACACGCTGTTCACGGCATGCGGAACGAACGCGTTCCAGTTTATTTTCGAGTTCCTGCAAACACCGCTGCTCGGTCTGGGAGACACGCTGGGGGCTATGATCGTCGCCTACATCTTCCTGCACCTGTTCTGGTTCTTCGGAATCAACGGCGGCTCGGTTGTGGGCGCGGTCTTCAACCCGGTTTTGCAGACGCTCGCGCTTGAAAACCTGAACTTGTATCGTGAAGTGGGCGCGGCCGGCTACACGATCGAAAACGGCGCGCACATCATTTCGCAGCAGTTCCAGGACTTGTTCGCCACCTTTGGCGGCGCCGGATCGACGCTTTCGTTGCTCATTGCGATGCTGCTGTTCTGCCGTTCGAAACGCATCAAGGACCTTGGCAAGCTGTCGCTCGTTCCGGGCATCTTCGGCATCAACGAGCCAATCATCTTCGGTTTGCCAATCGTGCTCAACCCGGTTATGCTCATTCCGTTCGTGCTTGTACCGACAGTCAACATCATCCTGTCGTATTTCGCGATGAACATGGGCTTGTTCCCTCCATGCAACGGAATCAACATTCCATGGACGATGCCAGTCATCATTTCGGGCTTTTTGGCAACGAACTGGATGGGCGCCGTATTCCAGGGCGGCTTGCTGATTTTAGGGGTGTTCCTCTACCTGCCGTTCATCAAGGCGATGGATAAACAATATTTGGAAGACGAGCAAAAGGCGATGGAAAGCCAGGAAGAGGAAATCGACCTCGACGATTTCTCGTTTGACGATCTTTAATGGGAAGAAAAAATAAATAGAAACGAGGGCGAATCGAATGAAAGTCATTATGATATACGATCAGATCCAGGCGGGCGCCGGGACAAAAGACGATAAAATGATTGGTTTGAAGGCGACGAAGGAAGTCGTCGGACCAGCCGTGATGATGGAACGCTACTTGAAAGCCAACGACGAGCGCGTCATCGCGACGCTGTATTGCGGCAACGGCTACTTCATGGAACATCAGGACGAAGTCGTGCACAAGCTGTGCGCGATGGTGAAAAAACTGAACGCGGACGGCGTCATGTGCGGCCCGGCGTTCAACTACGCCGAATTTGCCCGGATGTGCGCCATGGTGGCGAACCGGCTCGAAGAGGAAAACATTCCAGTCGTGGCCGCCATGTCCGCGGAAAACGAGGAAACGATTGCCGAATACAAAGACCGGATCCACATTGTCAAATGTCCGAAAAAAGGCGGAACCGGCTTGAACGAAACATTGTCGAATATGTGCGAGGCACTGGCGGCCAAGGCGCAAGGCAAAGCCATCGCACACGAATCCGAGATTTGTTTTTAAGAGAGTGCGCCACTCTCTTTTTTTAGAAAACGAGGTAGAAGAAAGATGTACGGAATTATCGCAACATGGAGAATGGCATTGGAAGGCGTGACGCGCGCCGATCAAATGCTCAAAGACCACGCCGACGCGGGCGACGCCATCGAAGCCGCCATTCGCGACGTGGAGGATTTTGAATACTACAAAAGCGTCGGCTACGGCGGACTGCCAAACGAGGAAATGCAAGTGGAACTGGACGCCGCCTACATGGACGGCGACACGTTCGATATCGGCTGCGTGGCGGCGATCAAAGACTTCGCCAACCCGGTATCCATCGCTCGGAAGCTGTCCAAGGAACCGGTCAACAACTTCCTTGTTGGCGCCGGCGCCGAAAAATACGCCCATAAAATGGGATTCGAGCGCAAAAACATGCTCACGGAGCGGGCGCGCATCCACTACCACAACCGGCTTAAGGAAGTGCAGGAGCTCGAGCTCAAGCCGTATTCCGGTCACGACACGGTCGGCATGGTGTGTCTGGATGACAACCATCACATGGTGGCGGCGACCTCGACAAGCGGCTTGTTCATGAAGCGGGCCGGCCGGGTTGGCGACTCGCCGATTTCCGGATCCGGATTTTACGTGGATTCCGAAGTGGGTGGCGCAAGCGCGACCGGACTTGGCGAGGACTTGATGAAAGGGTGCATCTCGTACGAGATCGTCCGGCTCATGAAGGAAGGCCTCCATCCGCAGCAGGCGTGCGAGCAAGCCGTTTCCCGGCTCGACGAGCAGCTCAAACGCCGTCGTCAAAAAGCGGGCGACCTTTCGTTGATTGCCATGAACAACAAAGGCGAATGGGGCGTGGCCACCAACATCGAAGGCTTCTCGTTCGCGGTCGCGACCGAAACCGAGGCGCCGGAAGTGTATCTGGTCAAATTCGACGAAAACCGCAAACAGTACATTGAAAAAGCGAGCGAGGAATGGATGGACAACTACATGAGGACCCGGACCGCGCCGCTGGAGCGCAAATAATATGCAACGCGATGGCGGACTGGAACGAAAAATCGTCGAACAAGTCAAGCGCAACCAAGACGCCATGCTGGACGGGATCTTGAAAATCGTGTCCATCGACAGCACGCGAAGCGAAGCCCAAGAAAATATGCCGTTTGGTTCCGGTGTCGACAAGGCTCTGACCGAAACGCTCGCGCTCGCCAAAGCGATGGGGTTTGTCGTGGAAAACGTCGACCACTACGCGGGCATCGTGAAATACGGCACGAAGCCGGGCTGGAAAACCGATCCGCGCTATATCGGGATCTTTGGACATCTTGACGTCGTGGAGGCGAAAGGCGAATGGACGAATCCGCCGTTTTCACCGGCGATCCGCGACGGCCGTATATACGCCAGAGGCATTCTCGACAACAAAGGGCCAATCCTGTCGTGCCTGTACGCGTTGTACGCTATCAAGCAGCTTGGCATCGAGTTGGCGCATCCGATCTGGATCGTGTTTGGTACGAACGAGGAAACCGGCATGGCGGACATGGACCATTATTTGAATGTGAAAAATCCGCCGATCGCGGGATGGACGCCCGACTGCAAGTATCCGGTCGTGTACGCCGAGCGGGGCCGGGCCGTGTTCGAAACGGAAGCCGACGTGTCCCACTTTACGCCCGAGCAGTTCGATCTGGATTTGTACGATCCCGAGTTTGGCAAGCTGGAGTTCCGTCTCGACGAGGAACACAAGCTGAAAGTCAGCTATCCGGCCAGCGTGACGGTGGAGGAAATCGCGCGCAAGGTGACGGCGAAAATCGACGCCGCGCTCATGGACAACATGATGCCTGTCTTTTTTCCAAAGGACGGAACGCTTTGCCGCGTCCTGCAGGAAACGTACGAGCAAGTAACCGGACTCGATGGCACGCCGGTGACGACGACCGGGGGCACGTACGCGAAAAAGGTGCCGAACATCGTGCCGTTCGGACCAAGCTTCCCCGGCCAGAAAGGCATCGCCCATTTGCCGGATGAATGGATGGATATCGACGATTTGATGGCGAACGCGAAAATTTACGCGCTTAGCTTGTATCGTCTGGGAATCGAGGAGCAATTATGAAACCAATCGTTGTGGAAGTGTGCGCGGGCAGCTACGAAGACGCGCTGGCGGCAAGCCGGGGCGGCGCGAAACGAATCGAGCTGAACAGCGCGTTGAGCGTGGGCGGCCTGTCGCCTAGTGTGATGGCACTCATCCAAACAAAAAAGAATACCGACCTGGAAGTAGTGTGCATGGTGCGTCCAAGAGCGGCGGGCTTCGCCTACACGGATGTCGAAAAACAAATCATGCTCGACGAGGCGAAACTGTTTTTGGAGTCCGGAGCCGACGGCATCGCGTTCGGTTTTTTGACGGAGGAAAAAGCCGTCGACACCAAATGGACGAAATGCATGGTCGATTTGATCCACTCGTTTGAAAAGACGGCCGTGTTCCATCGGGCGGTCGATGTCGTCACCGACTATGAAGGCGCCATCGAAACGCTCGTCGGACTGGGTGTGGACCGGGTGCTGACGAGCGGAACGAAAGCGAAAGCGATGGAGGGCATCGAGGAAATCGGCGCCATCCAAAACAAGTTTGGAAGCCGTATCGAGATCCTGCCGGGCTCGGGCGTGAACGCGGGCAACGCGGTCGAGCTGATGGAAAAAACCGGCGTCTGGCAAGTGCACTCCTCGTGCAAGGCGTATCGAACGGATCAAACGACGAGCGGGCGCGACGTCACGTACGCTTATTTGAGCGGGGAACATGCCGACGACTACGATGTCGTGGATGCCGGCCTTGTCCGGGAGCTTGTGGAAGCGGTAAAAAAAGAAAAGTAAACAGAAAAAAAGCGATCAGACCGGATCGCTTTTTTTGTGGGGAAGGTTGACGTATTCATGGCGTGAAAACCGATGGGTATTCTCGCGAATTTCCTTCGCAGAGTTCCCTACTCTGCGAAAAAGGTGGTTCTTTCGCTTTAGGCAAAGGAAAAACGGGAGGTTTGACGGCGATTTTGACGGAAAACGAGGAAAGAAAAAAACGACAGCTCCTGGGATCGAAGCAAAAAAAGCGCGATAGATATCGGCTTAATCCACTCTTTTCACGCCGTGATCCTGACGGGAAAACTGACGGCTTATTTTTGTTTTTTAATCCAGAAACTATAAGTTATCATTATATTCAACCCCTATACAAATCACATATTTTTATAAAAGATATGGATTATATCACTCGATTCAAAAGGGATAGAGTGCTATAATCAATTCGCAGAGTAGGGAACTCTACGAAATTTCGAACCCTGGACGGATCGGTTTGGCTTTTTTTTTGGCGGCTTTTGAAACGGTGGCTGGACTGCGGGCATCCCAATCGAGAAAGCGCGGTTTGTTTTTTACAATAAATGAAGAGAAAGGAACATCCGATATGAACATTGTCTCGCGACAAGAGAAAAAATATTTGATCAATTTGGTGAAAAGTGCGCAGCTTCAAAGCTACTTTTCCCATTTTTTGACGCTCGATTCCAACAACGCCAAAGGGGCCTATACGGTTCGCAGTTTATATTTCGACTCGATCGACGACCGGGATTTCCACGAAAAGGAGGAAGGCGTCGAGCTGCGGCGCAAAATCCGTTTGCGCGTCTACGATCCCGACAGCCCGTACGCGATGCTGGAAATGAAGAAAAAGCAAGGAAGTGACCAGCTCAAGCGGTCGCTCCCGATCCCGAGAAACGACGCGCAGCGGCTGATCGAGGGGCGCTACGACGTGCTGCTGCATTACGACTTGCCATTTGCCAAGGAGCTGTACGCGATCATGAGCATGTACTTGTACCGGCCCAAGGCGATCGTGGAATACGACCGGATCGCGTATTGCGCCCGCAGCAACAACATTCGAATTACGTTTGACGCGAATATCCGCGCCACGGAATCCGACTTTGACTTGTTTTCGAAAACGTTGAATTTGTATCCGGTTTTCGTGAACGACCGGGTCGTCTTGGAAGTGAAATACGATGGCTATTTGCTAAGCCCGGTCAAGCTCGCGCTGGAGCGATGCGATCAAAGCGAGATTTCCGTGGGCAAGTATAGTTTGAGCCGCTCGGTCGGCTTGCGTTATGTGTATGGATAAAAAGAGGAGGTAAACGATGAGAGATATTTTAGAAGGCATGCTGGCGGAGTCGGGCACCCTGACGACGGAAGAAATTTTTATGCACATTTTGACAGCCGTCATTTTGGGGCTGTTCATTTATATATCGTACTATATCAGTCATTCGGGCACGGCGTATTCGCGAAAGTTCAACATTTCGCTCGTTTGCCTGACGGTGCTGACCGCGACGGTCATGACGGTCATCGGCAACAACTTGTCTTTGTCCTTGGGGATGGTCGGCGCGCTTTCCATCGTGCGCTTTCGAACGGCCGTTAAGGACACGCGCGACACGATTTATATTTTCTGGACGATCGTGGTCGGCATTTGCTGCGGGGTGGCGGATTATCTCGTCGCCTGCATGGGCAGCGCCGTCATTTTTGTGATTTTGCTCATCATGGGCCATGTGAAAAACGAGAACCGCGTGCTTTTGATTGTCAAAGGCAGCCGGATGCACGCCGACGAGATCGAAAAGGTGATTTTCTCGTATTTCGATCAAAAAGCGACACTTCGCACGAAAAACACGACCCCGACGTCGGTGGAATTCATTTACGAGCTTTCCCGTAAGATCCTGACGCAAAGCAGTAAAAACGGAAAGTCCATCACCACGTGTCTGTATGAGATCCCGGATACGCAATATGTCGGCATCGTGGTGCAAAGCGATGAAATCAACGGATAATTTATGAAATACAAAATTATGAGCGGGATCGCGATTGTGGCGCTGCTTGTTCTTCCGCTCGTGCTCGGGCTGTTCAAGCCGGACACGGCAAAAGATACGAACCGCTACATGCAGCACCGGCAGGCGCCCGGGGAGCAGACAGCCTCCTTGTCCATAGATCCCGGCACGTTTCGCACGCATTTGCCAATCGTCTCGATCGACACGGATGGCGCGCCGGTGCCCGGCAGCTGGCTGCAAGATGAGAACGGAACTCGAACCGGCGTTCAAACCACGGATGGCCAGGAGGAAATTCCGGCCCGCATTCGCTGGATCGACAACGATACTGCCGTCAAGACGCTTCAAGACGAGGGCGTGGACACGAACGCCACGATCCGCATCCGCGGCAACTCGTCGCGCTCCTTCGATAAAAAAAGCTATCAAATCAAACTCGTCGATGGGCAAGGACAGGACGAGGACGTGTCCTTGTTTGGCATGGGTGCCCATGACAACTGGGCGTTGTACGGACCGTTTCTGGACAAGACGCTCATCCGCAACTACGTGCTGATGAACATTTCGGGTCAAATCATGGGATACGCGCCCAACGTCCGCTTTTGCGAAGTGTTTTTAAACGGGCGGTACCAGGGATTGTACGTGCTGATGGAAACGATTCGCAAAGGAAAGAGCCGGGTCGATCTCGACACGTACGAGCCGGGCAAGGCGGAGCTGGACTACATTGTGCGGATCGACCGCTTTGACGCCGATAGCGTGGTCGTGGACTCCTTTTCGATGTACACGTTCCGGCAGGAAACGCTTGGAAGCGGCGCCGGCATTGAAGTCGTGTATCCGCCCGCCTCCAAGCTTGACGCCCAGGCGCTTTCGTACATCGAAGACAGCTTGAGCGCGTTTGAAAAAGCGCTGTACTCGTCCGACTACAAAAGCCCGTCCAGAGGGTACCGCAAGTACATCGACGTCGACTCGTTCGTGGACTACTACGTGCTTCAGGAGTTTCTGGCCGTCAGCGACGCGGGCATGCGTTCGACGTATTTGTACAAAGACCGGTCGCAGAAAATCAAGATCGGTCCGGTTTGGGACTACAACAACGCGCTCAACAACTATTTTGCTCCGTTCGACGCGGAAGGAAGCGAGTTTTTGCTCGTGGACCGCGTCTGGTACGACCGGCTGCTGAGCGATCCGTATTTCAATGAAAAAGTCATCGCCCGCTACAAGGAACTGCGAAAGACGCTTTTAAGCGACGAAAACCTGCTGCGCACAATCGACGAGACAATCGCCTACTTAGGTAGCGCCGTCGAGCGCAACAACGAGGTGTGGGGATACGCGTTCGATCCCAGCCAGCTTGACGCGTATCAAAAGCTGACACCCGAAGAGCGCAATCCGGGCAGCACGCAGGAGGCGCTGGCGCAAATGAAAGACTACATCCAAAAGCGGGGCGCCTGGATGGACAGCCACATCGACGCGCTGGCCCAGTACGCCCATCCGTCCCAGACGAAAAAATATGAAACGAGGTAGAAGATGAAACGGTATTTGATTTGGATCGCCTGCTTGTTTTTGGGCGCGGTGGCCGTTTACTTCGCATGGAACCAGGCGTATTTGCCTAAAGGCAAGGCGAGCGCGGTCACGTCCAACTTTTATACGGAAAAGGCGGACATCGTGCGCGCCGGCAGCCAGGAGCGCTTCGTCGTCAAAGGCGTGGAAGTCGACAGCTTCCTGCCGGGATACTACGATACCGACTACGCGGTCGACAAGGCGACATACAAGACGTGGTTCGAGCAAATCGCGGCGATGAACGCCAACACGATTCGCGCCAACAACATTTACGATCCCGACTTTTACAACGCGTTGTACGAATTCAACACCACACGCGCCGCCAGCGGCCAGGCGCCGTTGTATTTGATTCAAGTCGTGCCGGTGACGGATTACGCCCAAAACAGCGCCGACAACGCGTGGTCCAACGACTTTTACAACGCCTTGCTGCGCAACGCCAAGCGATGCGTCGACGTCGTTCACGGCCGGGAGTTTTTGCCGTACGCCAAAACGTCAGGGCATGGCGTGTACACGAGCGACGTGTCGCCCTGGGTGCTCGCGTTTGAAATCGGCAGCCGCTGGGAACCGGACACGATCGCGTACACGGACCACCACAGCAAGCTCCCGGGCCCGTATGCGGGAAAATACGTGCGCACGAGCGAGGACGCGAGTCCGTTTGAGTGGCTTCTAGCCAAAGTGATGGACCGGCTTTGCCAATACGAGTCGGACAAATACGGCCAGCAGCATTTGATCGCGCCAACCACGCAGCTCAATACCGACCCGTTCGACTTCGAAACTTTGTACAAGGCGCAAATCCAGAAAAGCGCGACAATCGACTTTCAGCACTTCGAGGCGGGTCCGAAGCTTAAAGGCGGAATGCTGGTGGCGTACAACTATGCGGATTACGGGCATGATTTTACAAACGATTTGACGGCTGGCGAAAAAGAACGACTGGCGCCGCTGCTCGCGCTCGTGGACGAGCGTCCGCGCGCCGACCGGTACTTGGCGCTGCTGGAAGCGTACTATCAAAAGCCGGTCGTGCTGGTGAATTGCGGCGATTCCAGCGCCCGGGGAACGACGAAGGGCGGTGCGTCCCATAGCGAGGCCGAGCAAGGCGAGGCGATTGTCCGGCTGTATACGAATGCGCTGGATTCCGGCCTTTCCGGCATCGTGCTTTCCGCGTGGCAGGACAACTGGTCGCGTACGGACTGGAACACGAGCCCGTATACGAAGGACGAACAGCAGCCGTTTTGGCACGACATCCAAACCGAGGCTCAGGGGTTTGGGCTTATGGCGTTCAAGCCGCTCGGGGTAAACGGGCCGGTTTGGATTGACGGACAGGAAACCGAATGGACAGCCAGCGAGAAAGTGTTCGAAAACAAGATCGGGACGCTGTTTGCGCAATTCGACGCCGAAGGGGTGTACTTTAAAATCAACTGGAATCCCGACGTGCAGTTTCCGGTGACGATTCCGCTGGACGTGACGCCCAACAGCGGCGCCAGCCAAACCGAGGATGGGGCGCTTTCGTTCGCGCGCGACGCGGATTTTTTGCTCGTGTTTGAAAGCCCGACCGAGGCAAGACTGCTCGTGCACTCGTATTATGACAGCGCCCGGGCGGCGTGGAACCAGAACATTCGCGGACAGGACGCGTACTCGATTCAGGTGCCGGAAGCCCACGAGCCGAAATTCGGGCCAATCGAGGCGATTTTGGCGGATCCCATCGTCGACGACGCGAACGCTTTGCGAAATTTTTCGCTGACCGAGGAAGCCGGAAAGCTGGTCGAAGGCCGGGATCTCGCGACGGCAAACGGGTGTACGGAAATTCGTCTGCCGTGGCAGCTGCTCAACTTTTCGGCGCCAAACCAGGCGGTCGTGCATGACGACTATTATTTGCGTTATGGTATCGAAAGCCTGCCGGTTGGCAAATTGTATGTGGGAATGGGCAACGCGGCGCACCCGGACATCCATTTGTACGCGATCAAGCTGCCGCGATGGACACGCAACTTCGCGTACGAGGAAAGGCTGAAGGCGTCGTACGCCATCGTGCAGGAAGCGTGGAAGGAAGGCGAATGACATGGGATACGGATTGTTGAATTTGCTGTTTGTGTACATGGTGTTCAGCCTGATGCTGGCGGTGTTCAATTTGGTGTATTTGCGGCAGCTGAAACGGGAGCGCCGGCACCGTGAAAACGCCAGGCGGCTTCTTCAGGCGGGGCGGGCGCGCTTGCGCAAGGCGCTGACGGAGAAAGGCACGCGCGCCGAGCGAAGACGGATCCGGCGGTTTTCCATGGTCCGGTATTTGGGACGGTTCGAGGAGGAGCTCAAGGAAGTCGCAGCGTACGATCCGGCGCTTGTGCGCGCCTACTTTCAAAAGTACGAGGCGGAATACATGATGCTCATTGTACCGATTCAAAAGATGGGCGTCACGGAAAAGACGATGTATGCCCGGCTCGTGATGAAATACGGCATCAACGCGGACCAAAAGTCGGCCGCTTTCGCGGCGGCGATGATCCGGCTGATGGATCGCTCCTCCATGTTTTTAATGTACAACGTGCTAGGGGCTTTGGCGGTCATGGGCATGCCGGAGGCGTTGAGCGACGCGCTGAAAGTCATGACCGAACAAGGTTTTTACTGCTACAGCAAAGTGACCACGAACGCGCTGATGTGGTATGCCGGCTCGCGAAACGAGCTGCTTTTGCTTCTTTTGAAAAACCAAAACGAGTACAATCCGGAAATCCGCTGCGCGCTGCTGGAATACGCGCGGAAGGAAAAAGGGCCGTACAAGCGGGATATTTTGCGGATTTTGGAAAATGGAAGCGAAAATCTTGAAGTCCGGCTCGAGGCGCTGCGGTATTTTATCAAGTATCCGTCCATCGAGGCGGAAGAAGTCGTCCGCAAGCTGCTTCTGGAGCGGAAAACGATGGATTGGCGGTACGCGGCGCTTGGCGTCAAGGTGCTCGCGGCGTTTCCAAGCGCCGAAAACCGCGCGCTTGTGCGGACGCTGACACACGATCCGATTTGGTATGTCCATCAAAACGCGACCGAGGCGTGGAAGCAAATGGAAAGGGGGCATGCGTAATGGACGTGCAGGAAATCCTGTATGCAGTGGAATGGTTTTTTATCGCGTATCTGGCCGTGTATTCGACCTTTCTTTTCGCGTCGATCGTTTCCGGCTCGCTCGCTTTGTACGAGATGCATCAGCGAAAGTGGTATAAAGTCGACGATCTTGGCCCGATTGATATTCCGGTTTCCGTTCTCGTTCCCGCGCACAACGAGGAGCTTTCCATTTTAAAAACGGTGGAGTCGCTCGTCGCGCTGGAATACGCGACGTATGAAATTATCGTGGTGGACGATGGCTCCAGCGATCAAACGGCCGCGAAACTCATTAAGGAATACGGTCTGGAAATCACGCGGATGCAAATGCAGGAAACTTTGCCCTGCCAGCCCATCCGCTTTGTGTACACCGGAACGGTCAGGGGCGTCGAAGTGACGTTGATCATGAAGGAAAACGGCGGCAAGGCCGACAGCTTGAACGCGGGTATCAACGCGTCCCGGTATCCGTATTTTTTGTGCATGGACGCGGACTCGGTGCTACAAACCGACTCGCTGACGGAAATCGTCAAGCCCGTGATGGCGCATGAAAACGTGGTGGCGTGCGGCGGATTGATCCGGATCATCAATGGCGCGCTGATGCGCGATGGCAAAATCGTGGAGTACAGGATCCCGTACCATCTTTTGGTGGGAACGCAAATGCTCGAGTACGATCGTTCGTTTTTAGGCTCGCGGCTCTTTTTGAACCGGTTCAATGGCAACTTGATCATTTCGGGGGCCTTTGGCTTGTTTCAGAAAAAGGCGGTGCTGCAAGTGGGCGGCTACGCGACCGATTCTTTGGGCGAGGATATGGAGCTGGTCATGAAGCTGCATTCGTATTTTCGCCAAAACAAAAAGCCATACACGATTGAATACGTACCGCAGGCGGTGTGCTGGACACAGGCGCCAACGACGGTGAAAGACATTTTCGGGCAGCGCCGGCGCTGGCACATCGGCTTGATCCAGTGTTTGAATAAATACTGGAAAATGTGGATGTCCTTCGATTATGGCGTGCTGGGATGGTTTTCGTATCCGTATTATTTGTTTTACGAGTATTTAGCGCCAATAATCGAAGTGGCCGGCGTGTTCGTCACGTTGTTCGCGCTCGTTTTGAACGTCATCAACATGACGTATATGGTGTGGTTCTTTTTGATTTACTTCTTTTTTGGCATTTTCATGAGCATCAGCGCGTTTTTGGCGCGGGTGTATTCGCAAAACGTGTACGTGAGCCGCCGGGACATCGTTCGGGTTTGCGTGATGGCGGTCGTCGAAGTGTTTTTTACGCGCTTTATCGTGCTGGCGGCCCGGATCAGCGCCCTTTTCCGGTTCCGGAAAAAGAAGTTCGAGTGGGGTTCGATTGCCCGGATGCAGACGCCGGGCGAGGAGGAATGAGATGGACAGGAAGTGGGTGCGAAACGGCTTCCTGTTTTTTCTTTGCGGATGGCTGGCGCTGGCGGGCTGCGCCGCTTCGCCAAAGGAACAGGCGTCGCTCTTTTCGTGGAATCCGGGCGAGGTCGATCCTTCGGCGTGGCCGGAATTGGAAGTCGTGCTGGAAGAGCGCGGCATTTCGGCGGTGTATCAGCAAATGGAGTTCAACGACTTCGCCGCCGTGGAGCGGTTCGTGGCGTTTTTATCGGCGCGCGACGTGCAGACGTACGCTTTGATGGGGGAAGTGGACTGGTCGTTTGCCGAATACGAGCAGCCGATGCGGGCGTCGATTCAGGCGGCGGCAACCTACAACAAAGACCAAAAGGAAAAGCTGGCAGGTGTCGTTTTGGATGTGGAACCGTATTTGAGCACGGCGTGGAAGACGGATCCGCGCGGCGTGTTCGCCCAGTATTTGAAAAACATGGAAAGCGCGTACCGGCTTTGCGAGGAAAACGGGCTGGAGCTGCTTTTGTGCATTCCATACCATTTCGACCAGACGGTGGGAACGACGCTTTTGGACTCGCTGATCCAAAACGCGTGCGACGGGATCATCGTGATGAACTACAACCGGCGCGACGAAATCGGACAAATCCAAACGGAAGTGGAACTGGCGCGCAAGGATCGAAAAAGCGTGACGAACGCCTACGAGTTTTTGCCGGCGGGCGAGCATGGCTTGACAAAGAACAACACGTACGCCCAGGAAGACGCAAGCGTTCTTGAGGCGTCGCGCCAAAAGCTAAAGGAAGCGTATCCGACGATTCGGTTCGCCTATCATTGTCTGGAGGCGCTAAAAGAGCGTTGACGATCGGAAAGCTCGCGGGTTTACAAAATATACATAAATATGTATAATTAGACCGGTACAATGGTCGCGGAAGGGGAGGACAACCGCAAAAAGGGGTGAACAAAATGGATATTCAAAATCTTTTATACAGTAAAAACGGGCTTTCCACAAAAACGCTGGCCAAGCGGATGCTTTGTTTTGAGGAAGGCGAGCGGATCCCGACCGTCACGGAGCTCAACAACGAGATCCATTTGGCGCGGGGCACTGTGCAAAACGCGATCAAGCTGCTTCAAAAAAGCGGCGCGGTCACATTGGAAGCGCATGGACAGTCGGGAACGATTTTGAAGAAAAAAGACGTGCGCAAGCTGCTGGAAATCGCGGGGATCTCCCACATTTTGGGCGTGATGCCCCTGCCGTATTCGAAACGGTACGAAGGACTGGCGACCGGTTTGGTGGCGGATTTGGAAAACCGGTACGACATTCCGGTTTCGCTGGCGTTTATGCGCGGTTCGAAAAACCGGATGTCGATGGTGCTGTGCGACCGGTATGATTTCGCAATCGTTTCCCGGTACGCGGCGGAGCAAATGATCGAGGCCGGCATGGATATCGAAATCGTGAAAAGCTTTGGCCCGTATTCGTATTTGTCGCAACACATTTTGGCGTTTCA
Organism: uncultured Dubosiella sp.; assembly: GCF_964018005.1. Lineage (NCBI taxonomy): Bacteria > Bacillati > Bacillota > Erysipelotrichia > Erysipelotrichales > Erysipelotrichaceae > Dubosiella > uncultured Dubosiella sp. The sequence continues at coordinate 23,447 of NZ_CAXHOA010000008.1, read as the reverse complement.
CGATCCGGATGTCAAGGAAGTGGTCGATGGAATGAAAATTGGTGTCGACCAGTCGTCGGTCGATCAAAAGAAAATGACGGAAATCGCCTGCGTCGGGAAAAACGTGCGGTTCGTGAACGTGGAATATACCCAGATTTTGCAAAAAGTCATGTCCGGCGAAATCGACGCCGCGGTATGGAACATGGACGAGATCCAGGAAAAGCTGTATGACATGAACTATCTCGGGCTGTCCATTGATGACGACAAAGACACCGAGGCCGTCATTGTCGTAAACCGGGCCCGGCGGGAAATGGTGGCGATCATTGACGATTTGATTCATACAAACACCGTGCGCCGCAACCAGCAGCTCGTGATGGAGGGCAAGCTGATTCCAAGCTATTGACAGACATAAAAACAAGCCAGACAAAGCGTTTCCGTCTGGCTTTTTATTCAAGCTATCGCGCTTTGAAAAAGGCTTCAACCTGGGCGCTGGTTTGTCCCGTGACTTCGGCGATCGTGGGGCAATCCATGCCTTTGGCATATAAATTGCGCGTAATGGCTTCCGTGCGCTTCTTTGCCTTCTGACGTACCTGAGCCCGTCCTTCAGCGCGGCCTTCGTTCTTGGACTTTCTCTCAAATTCTCTCATGATCTCACACATGGCATTCACTCCTTCCGGTTCTTTTTTAAAATACGATACGGCTTCTCTAAGCTCATCATAAAACATGTCATCCGGGTTTGTACACTAGAAGATTTTCATCAAAAAGCATCATGACGTATGCCATGATGCCTGCTTGTTACGCGGTTTGTTGCGTCTTAAAAAACAATTTTACTTTTGATAGCGATTGATTGGTGATTCGCGCAATCCTTTCGTAGGACATGCCTTCTTCGCGCAAATTGCGCATAATGGCTTCGGTGCACTTCTTTGCCTTTTGACGTTCCTGGGCCCGTCCTTCTGCACGTCCTTCTCTGCGTCCTTCGTTCTTGGATTTTCTTTCAAATTCTCTCATGATCTCACACATGGTATTCACTCCTTCCGGTTCCTTTTTAAAATACGATACGGCTTCTCTAAGCTCATCATAAAACATGTCATCCGGGTTTGTACAGTGGAAATCATGCATCAGCTTTCCCAATGCGTCCTTTCCCTGATACTGCCCGTTGACGATGCGGATGTGACCACCCGTCTTCAGCTTTTGCCTGCTCCTGTCCTCACGCCACTGATAGTTGTAAAATGGCTCGTTTTGCTTGAGAAAGTCTTTCCTTGTCAAAAAGACGACCCAGTTCTCTTGCAGTTTTTTGTGTTTTTGTCCCGGCTTCAAGCCCTGGGCGACGAGCACGCTCAAATTGTGAAACGCGCGCTTGCCAATGGATTGAAGCGTGTTCTCTATTTCGATGTTGTAGACATTACCATACTGGTCGATGATGAACAAATCATAGCGGTCGTTTCGAAAAAACGGAAATCCCTTTTTGACTTCCAGACCCCATTCAACGACGATCAAATCTTTTTTCCCGGTCACGATGCGCGCAAGAAGCTGCACGGCTTTTCGACTATGCGAAAAGACGGCGTGCATGAAAAAGTCGCTAAACAAGGTGAAGCGCTCAAGCATGGACAAATACTGGATGTTGGTTGTGTTTGTCAAATTTATACCTCCTGCCTTTTATATACGTAGAAATTCAAAAAAAAGTGCCTCTGACTTTTTAAAAGATACAATTTCACAAAATACTTCCGAAAAAAAGCAATAAACTGCTTGAACTGTGGCTCATTTGTGGAAAATGGGTGCCGGCAAAGCGTTTGGATAGACTTTTTCTTTTTTTAGAGTGCCAAGCTTGACAAGAAAAGGGGGCGTGGATATGATAGGTCTGTAAATATAAATTATTTTGTATATTCGTGAAAGGAGAGAAATACTGGAGAGAGAAGCGAATAAAATTTTTTTAAACCAAATATACAAAATATTATATATTTCTCGTTTTTGATACAAAGGAGGTACCTATGGATCGTTTAGAACTTCTGCTATCCTCGGGTTTGATTGCGCAGGATACATGCGAAAAAGCGCGTAAAGTCGACGCGTGTTTAACGGAGCGGTTTGGTTGGAGCGAAAAAATCGAGATGTTCGTGACCCATTACGCGATGGCGCTCGAACGCCGCCAAAACGAGGAAGTCATCGAAGGACTGCACGAGGAAGCCGTTGCTGAAATTTATAAAAATCCGGACTTTGAAATTTGTCGTCTGCTTCTGGAAGAGCTGGAGTCATTGACCGCTTCCGGACTGTCCGCCACAGAAGAACAGTTTATTCTGATTCATCTGCTTAACATTGTGAACGAAAATAAAAACAAATAGGGAGTGCTTATGTTCAACTACATCATTGCTGCATTAATCGGCGCGATGTCCGCCGTTTTGGCGAATCGCAACATCGCCGTGTACAACGACGGGTTCCGCCCGGTGTATACGGAATATCTCAACGGAAACATGGATCGCAAGACGCTGGCGACGACGTCGTTCGCTGTCAGTATCGGCTTGGTCATCGGGTTCGCGTTCACGAACTCGATCGCGATGGGAATCGTCATCATCCACACGTATTTGCTGATGGGCGACATCATCGGTACGTGGTTCCCGGACAATAAAAAAGGATTTATTTTATCGGCCGTCGTCGGCGCGCTGTGGGGCATTCTCGTCGTCACGTTCATGTCCTCGATCCAGGCGTTCTTCTCGATGTTCCCGGTCAACTTCCTGCCGCAGCTGGCCGGCGTGGCCGACTACGTCGTAGCGACCTTCGCGGTGTTCCCGGCACTTGTCGTGGCATACCAGAACGGCATCAAAAAAGGAATTATCACCGCCGTCATCACGTTGGTTGGCTATTTGCTCGTCGCGCGCTTTGGCGTGTTCCAAATCGGTGAGTTCACGCTGGCATTGAACGCGCCAGGGATGGCGATGCTTGTCGGCACAATCGTCATGATCGTCTTCGCCGTCAAAACGAAGACCGACGCCGAAAGCGCCAACCTGACCAATATCTTCAGCGCCAACATCGACGTTATTAAGAAAAACTGGTTGCTGTTCGCCATCATGGGCGGCCTGTTCGCCTGCGCGGCGTCCCAGTGCTTCCTGACCACCGACGTCATCTCGGGTCCGCTGGCTCAAAACGGCTCGTTCGCAGAAGCGGCGCTTGTCGCGATGGTACGCGCCATCGGCTACATTCCACTCGTGTACACGACCGCGATCGTAACCGGCGTGTTCTCGCCAGCCGGCTCGTACTTCAGCATCGCCGGCGGTCTCTTCGTCGCCGCGATGGGTCTGACGATGCCGATGGAACCGCTCTTGGCTTTCGTGGTCGGCGCGATCATCATGTGTCTGGAAATCGTTTTGCTCGGTACGATCGGCAGCCTGCTCGACCGGTTCCCGGCACTTCGCGAACTGGGCGACCACATCCGCGACGCGATGTCGAAAATCCTGGAGCTCGCGCTGCTCGTCGGTGGTTTCACGTCGTCGTTCGCCATCATGAACGAAGTCGGACTCGGCTCGGTCGGCCCGATGGCAGTCATGATCATCTGGATGCTCAACAAAACCGCGAAAAAGCCGATGCTCATCCCGCTAGCGGTCGGTCCGATCGTCGCCATTCTCATGGGTATCGTCGCCAACCTTATCAAGATCCTTGGTTTGGCGGTCATTGTTTAGCGAATACATAATATAAAAAGAAATCAAAAGGAGGAAATATCATGTTGAAAATCGTCGTAGGCGGAGCCGTGAACAAAAATGAAAACGCGGAATTGATCGAAAAATACGGAAACGGACAAGTGGAAGTGAAAGTTATGGGCGACTTGCAAGCCGCCATGGCCCTCAAAAACGGCCAGGCCGATTACTATTTCGGCTCGTGCCAGACCGGCGCGGGCGGCGCGCTCTCGATGGCCATCGCGCTCAACGGCATGAGCAAATGCGTGCCGGTCGCCATGGTCGGCAAAGTGCTCAGCGACGAGGAAATCGCGCAAGCCATCGCCGACGGCAAGACGGCGTTTGGCTTCGTGCCGGAAGCGGCCGCCTCCGTCATCCCTGTCATCATGGGTGTGCTGCTGAAATGAGCCGGATCAAAGCGTACGCCAAAAAGACGCTGCTGGCGCAAAAGGACCCGGGCCGCGCGGTCGAACACGTGTTTTGCGGCGCGCTCGACGCCATCGAGGACGACAACGACACCCGGTATCTCGGTGTGAAAAACGTCCGGCAGATCCCGGCCTCGTTCGTTCATGAACTCGAAAACGCCGGCTTCGTCTTGCACACGCTCGACAAGCACAGCCACAACGGCCGGGCCGTCGACTACGCGTTGGCCAACCCAATCACCGGAAAGCCAATGACCGGATCCTCGAGCGGCACCGCGCTCAACGTGTTTTACGGTATTAACGATCTGGGCGTCGGCACCGACGGCGGCGGCTCCGTGCTCGCCCCGGCCATGGCCGTCAACTGCTTTGGCTTCATCAGCCCGCTGCTCGCTTGCGAGCACATGAAACAATACACGAAGAAATCGACCGACAACATTGAATTTTACCCGTCGCTCGGTTTTATCACCCGCGACTTGCCGACGATGGAAAAGGCGATTCGCGCCACGCTGGAACTGCCCCAACCCAAAGAGCCGATCGTCATCCACGCGCCGCAAGGCTTGGTCGACTCGCTGCCTGAAGCAAGCCGGCGCACGTTGGTTGACGCCGGTCTTGCCATCGAGGCGGTGGCGATGCCCGAATTTGGCAACGAACGCCAGCCGATGATCGAGTTTTTAACGAAGGAGATCGCCGCCTGCGACGTGTTCCTCGGCTTCGACGCCAAAGTCGACTTTTACGGACTGGGCGACACAGTGCTTGGCCACTTTGACGCCGAAATGGAGGCGTTGCAAAACAAGAGCGGCAAGACGCTGCTTCGCGTGGCCAACATGGTCAAGGCGAGCGCCCTGACCGTGCCCGGGCCGGAACTCTCGAGCGGCTTCACGCTGTTTTGCGCCTCGAATCCGGAAAAGATCGCGGACATGCTCGCCGTCGCCAAGCGGCTTGCCTGCGCTCCGGATCCGTTGCTTGAACGTTATTTCCGCGACCCCGACGCGTATTTTGAAAAAGGCTTCGTATGGAACCATTGAGTGGCTTCACGATGATGCACGAGCACATGCATCTCGACTTGTCGGTCGTCAAAGGCGATCCGGACACGTGTCTGGACTGCTTTGAGCAAACGCTGGCCGAGCTCAAGGACTTGCGCGCCAAAGGCGTGACGAGGATTTTGGAAGTGACCAACGTCGGCATGGGCCGCGATCTGGACTGGATCGCCCGCCTCGAACAGGCGTCCGGCGTTCGCATCGTGCGCTCGACCGGTTTCTACAAAGAGCCGTTCATTCCCGCGATCGAGGCGACGCAAAGCGTCGAGGCGATGGCCGCGATGATGATCGACGATTTGCGAAGCGGCCGCGCGGAGGTCATTGGCGAGATCGGGACGTCCAAAAACGAGTGGCGTCCAAGCGAGCGCCATGTGTTCGAGGCCGCCGTGCTCGCCCACAAGGCGACGGGCGCCCCCATCACGACGCATACCACGTTGTCCACGCTCGCCCTCGAGCAGGCGGGGTTTCTCGTGGAGCGCGGCGTCGAGCCCGACCGCGTCATTATCGGACACATGGACCTGGGCGGTGATCTGGACGCGGTTTTGGATGTGCTCGCCCTTGGCGTGAACGTGGGCTTCGACACGATTGGCAAGACGAACTATTTGCCCGACGAGCGCCGCGTGGCGATGCTGCTCGAGCTCGAGCGAAAAGGGCTGATCGACCACGTCGTCCTGTCGCAGGACATCACCCGCAAGTCGCAGCTGAAGGAATTTGGAGGAAAGGGATACGCCTATTTGGTGGACACGTTCGTGCCCATGCTCAGACAGGCGCATATGAAGGAAGCATCCATCCAACAGATGCTTGAAAAAACACCAAACCGCATTTTAGGAGGTAAGCCATGAAAACGTATCCACTCGAAAGCATCACGCTGGACCAGGCCCGGGACTTTCAATTCCGGATGGTCGACGCCATCACCAAAACCTTCACCGGAACGGAAAGCCTGACGCGCGGCGATTTGGGCGTCGTGCCCGGATTGAACAAGCCGAGAACGACGCTGAAAGCCGAGCAGGCCATCGCCCGCTTCTTCGACGCCGAAGCTGCGATTCTCGTACGCGGATCGGGCACCGGCGCCATTCGCTACGCCTTGTTTTCGACGGTAAAGCCGGGCGGCAAGCTGCTCGTGCACACCGCCCCGATCTACAGCACGACGGAGACGTCCGTGCGCATGCTCGGCCTCGTGCCAATCGCGGCCGACTTCAACGATCCAAAGGAAATCGAGCGCGTCATGCAGGAAAATCCCGACATCGAGGCGGCCCTTGTCCAGTACACGCGCCAGGTGCCGGAAGATTGCTACGACATGAAGGAAGTCGTGGATACGATCAAGCGCCAGAAGGACATTCCGATCGTGACCGACGACAACTACGCGGTCATGAAGGTGGAGCGCATCGGCACCCAGTGCGGGGCGGATCTTTCGTGCTTCTCGACGTTCAAGCTGCAAGGACCGGAAGGCATCGGCTGCATCGTCGGCAAAAAGAAATACATCGACGCCCTGATCCGCGAGCATTATTCCGGCGGCAGCCAGACGCAGGGCTGGGAGGCGATGGAAGTGCTGCGCGGCCTTGTCAACGCGCCGGTCGCCCTGGCCATCCAGGCCCAGGTCATCGAGTCGCTGCTGGCCAAAGTGCAGGAACTGCCGCAAGTCAAGGACGCGTTTATCGCCAACGCCCAATCCAAGGTGCTGATCGTGGAATTTCACGAACCGGTCGCCGAGCAGGTGCTTGCGCGCGCCGAAAAGCTGGGCGCGCTGCCAAACCCGGTCGGCGCGGAATCCAAGTACGAGATCGCGCCGATGTTTTACCGGGTGTCGGGAACGTTCCGCAAGGAGGATCCGACGCGCGAACAGCGTATGATCCGCATTAATCCGAACCGCACCGGACCGGATACGATCATTGAAATTTTGAAATCGGCGCTGGAAAGCGAGGATGTATGTTTCTAGAGAAAATGGTGGAACGAAATCCCGAACTCGTGGAAACAGGGTTGCGGCTTCTGGGTGAGGGAGCGATCCTGCCCGATACGTATGTTGTCGACGTGGATCGGTTTCTCGCCAACGCGAAAGCGATTTTGGACGAAGCCGACGAGCAGGGCATCGCGCTGTACTTCATGCTCAAGCAAGTCGGACGCAATCCGTGGCTGGCCAAAAAGCTCGTCGAACTGGGCTATCCGGGCGCGGTGGCGGTTGATTTCCGCGAAGCGAAGATTTTGATGGACCATGGCGTTCCGATCTGCAACGTCGGACACCTCGTGCAAATCCCGCGCGGCTTTTTAAAGGATATCGTCGCCTACGAGCCAACGTACATGACGGTGTTCACGATGGAAAAGATCCGCGAGATCGACGCCGAAGCCGCCAGACAGGGCAAGACGCAAAAGCTGCTGCTCAAAGTTGTCGGTCCGGACGACATGCTGTATAGCGGGCAGCACGCCGGGTTCGAGCTCGACGCGCTCGATGAAGTCGTCGAGCAGATCCAGACGCTCGATCACGTGCGCATCGGCGGCGTCACGTCGTTTCCGTGCTTTCTTGTCGACGAGCAAACGGGCGAGGCGAATCCGACGCCCAACCTCGACACCTTGCTGGCGGCCCGGGTCATTTTGGAACGGCACGGGGTGGAAACCATCAATGTGAACGCCCCGTCGGCGACGTGCGTAGGCACGCTGAAGGCGATGGGCGCCTATCCGGACATCACGAGCGCGGAGCCGGGGCACGGCTTGTCGGGGACTACGCCGCTGCACGCCAGACGAAACGAGCCGGAAGTGCCATGTGTCGTTTACATGTCGGAAGTGTCCCACAACTTCCGGGGCCACGCGTATTGTTTTGGGGGCGGGCACTACCGGCGCTCGCACGTGAAGCACGCGCTGGTCGGTACCAATCTGGCCAACGCGGTCGTGGCGGATGTCATCGCGCCGGAGCTGCCTTGCATCGACTATTATTTCGAGCTGGGACAGGAATTTCCGGTTTCGGCGCCGGTGTGCATGGCGTTCCGGTTCCAGATTTTCGTGACCCGCAGCCATGTGGCGCTGGTGGAAGGACTGGCTGGCGGAACGCCGCGGCTGGCCGGGCTGTTTGACAGCCAGGGAAGGAGCCAAACATGGGAAGATTTATCGTAATCGTATTGGATGGATTTGGGATGCAGGCGATGCGGGACGCCACGATCGCCCGTCCGGGCGACGAGACGAGCAGCACGCTGGGCAGTATTTTGCATGACTTTCCGGATTTAAAGCTGCCCAATCTCGAGGCGCTCGGGCTGATGAACGCGTTTGGCAGAGAGAGCGCCTGCATGAAGTTTTCGCCGGACGCGACGTTTGGCAAAAGCGAGCTCATGCACTTTGGCGCCGACACGTTCCAGGGCCATCAGGAAATCATGGGCACGAAGCCGCGCAAGCCGGAAGTCCACGACTTCCAGCAAAAGATCGACGCGATCGAGAAAACGCTGAAGGAGCACGGGCACATGGTCGAGCGGCTGGGCAAGCCGGGGCTGGAATATTTGCTGGTGGATCGCTATTGCACGGTGGCCGACAACATCGACTCCGATTTGGGCATGGCGTACAACTGCACCGCGCCGCTTGATTTCCTGCCGTTTGAACAGGAGATGGACATCGCCCGGCTTGTGAGAAACGTGGCGGTCGTCAACCGGGTCATCGCTTTTGGCGGTACCGGCAACACGATCGACGATATATTAAAGGCCGAGGAAGTGCGGGAGGGCCGGTATATCGGCTTGCTCGCTTCGGCGACGAAGTCGTACGACCAGGGCTATGAATGTCGCCATCTGGGCTATGGCGTCGATCCGAGCGTCCAGGCGCCGTCGATTTTGGGGCGGGCCGGGATCCCGGTTTCGCTGTTTGGCAAAGTGGCGGACATCGTCCACAACGAGCAGGGCAAGTCGGTGTCGTGGGTGGACACGGCCGAGGTGCTCGACTTGACGATCGAGGAAATGAAGACGATGGATCATGGCTTCATTTGCACGAACGTGCAGGAAACCGATCTGGCCGGCCATTCGCAGGACGCGGCGCGCTACAAGCGTATTTTGGAGATCGCGGACGGGAAGATCGGGCAAATCGTGGACATGCTCAAAGCGGACGACGTTCTGGTTGTCATGGCGGACCATGGCAACGATCCGGATATCGGCCACAACAAGCATACGCGTGAAAACGTGCCGCTGCTCGTCCACAGTCCGAAGCGCGGCGTCGATTTGGGCTTGCGTAAGACGCTGTCGGATGTTGGTGCGAGCGTTTGCGACTACTTTGGCGTCGAGGCGCCGGAAAACGGCACGTCGTTTTTATCCTTGATCCGATGAAGACGCGGTTGGCGAAAACTGTCGTGCTGGCCGGCCGGATCCTTTTGGAAAACGGCGCGGAAACGCACCGGGTGGAGGACACGATGCGGCGTATGTGCGAAGCGTATGGCGCGCAGGTGACGGATTCCTACGTCACGCCGGGGATGTTGATGATTTCGTTTTCGTACGACGGGGAAATGGTGCACAACATGAAACGCACCGGCGTGAAGACGACGGATTTGGGCAAAATCGACGCGGTGAACACGTTGTCGCGAAACGTTTCCTCGCTTGCTTTGGAAGAGCTTTACGAACAGCTTCAAAAGGTGGAAACGAGTCCGGGTCCCTCGACGGGCCGGTACAGTGTGGGGGCGTTCGTGGCGGCGGCCGGTTTCGCGGCGCTGTTTGGATCGACCGGAGTTGAGGCGCTGGCGGCCGGCTGGATTGGCGGTTGCTGCGCCTTTTTGTTAAGGACATGGGGTTCGCGGTTTTCAAGCGCGTTTCAAAACATGGCGGGCAGCGCGTTCATGACCGCGTGCGCGCTGGTCTGTCCCGGGCTTGGCTTGGGCGCCCAACCCGTTTTGCTCGGGGCGCTCATGATCCTCGTGCCGGGCATGCTGCTGACCAACGCGATCCGGGACATCGTCAACGGCGATTCGATTTCGGGCACGTCGCGGCTGGCGGAAGCCATCGTCACGGCCGCGGCGATCGCGTTGGGCAATCTGGCGGTTCTCGCCCTGCGAGGTGGCGTATGACGGGAATCATTGGCGCGTTTTTTGGCGCGCTCGGCTTTGGCATGATGTATCATCTGGAAGGAAAAAAGCTGCTGTGCACGGCGCTTTGCGGGGCGCTGGGACAACTTGTGTGCGTGTGGATGCGTTTGTACACGAGCAGCCCGATGGCGCCGATGCTGGCGGCCGCGTTTTGCGTGACGGTGCTGGCGCAAACGCTGGCGCGCACCCTCAAGGCGCCGGTGACGGTATTTCTCGTATGCGCCCTCATTCCGCTTGTGCCGGGCAAGGGCATTTACCAAACGCTGCTGTGCGGCCTTTGCGAGGATGGAAATACGCTGCATCTGGCGTCGGTGACGTTGCTGGAAGCGGGCGGGATCGTCGCGGGCTGCGCGCTGGGCTCGGGCGTGGTGTCCCATGTCGACGCGTGGCGGAAGCGGAAAAGAGGCTTGAATGTGTAAATTCGAGTCTCTTTTTTTCTTTTTTGTCGTTTGTGTTCGAAAGAGAAAGTATGCATGATTTCCACTGTACAAACCCGGATGACATGTTTTATGATGAGCTTAGAGAAGCCGTATCGTATTTTAAAAAAGAACCGGAAGGAGTGAATGCCATGTGTGAGATCATGAGAGAATTTGAAAGAAAATCCGAGAACAAGGGACGTAGAGAAGGACGTGCGGAAGAGCGTGAAGCGATTATGCGCAATTTGCGCGAAGAAGGCATGTCCTACGAAAGAATCGCGCGCATCACCAATCAATCGTTATCAAAAGTAAAATCGTTTTTTAAGGCGAAACAAACCGCGTGAAGCCATCATGCGCAAATTGTACACCAAAGGCATGGATTTGAAAACGATCGCTGAAGTCACGGGGCTAACCATTGCCAAAGTCGAAATGTTTTTCAAGAAACAAGCATTGAACCAGGAAGACAAACACTGTTTTTCGCCTTCGATCCATTGGGTTGAAGGTTTTTATTTTTGCTCTTTTTGTTCGAAAAAGAAAATAAAATGCTTGAAATCATACATTATTTGGCGTATATTCAAAGCGGGAGGAAAGATAAACGAACATGTTTATCGAAAAAGAACATGAGACAAACAAACAAACCGGCATCGGAAATGAATACGAAGGAGTTGGCGTCGTATATCGACTACTCGGTGCTGAAACCGGAATTTACAGAAGAGGAAATCGTGGATTTGACAAAGGATGGCGTTCGTCTTGGCTGCGCGACGATTTGTATCAATCCGGCGTATATGGAATTGTGCGAACCGTATGTCAAAGGGTCGGAAACGATGCTTTGCCCGGTCACGGATTTTCCGTTTGGCACCAGCTCGACGAAGAGTCGTGTGGAGCAAATCGAGGATGTGGCGAAATACGATACCGTCAAGGAAGTGGATATCGTGGCCAATTTTGGCTTGATTCGCTCGGGACAGTACGACAAGGTGCTGGAGGATTTGAAGGCGTGCGCCGCGGCGGCCCACAAGCACGGCCGGGAAATCAAAGTCATTTTCGAGACGGACGCGCTCAACGAGGAGCAAATCAAAAAGATGGTGCACGTGTGCATCGAGGCGGGCGTCGATTTCGTGAAGACGAGCACGGGCTTTTTGACGGGGCATGAATCGCATGGCGCGACGCCGGAAGTCATCGCTTTGATGCAAAAGGAAGCGGATGGCAAAGTCAAGGTGAAAGGCTCGGGCTGCATCCGGACCCGGGAGCATTTCCTGAAGCTGATTGACATGGGAATCGACCGCATGGGCGTCGGCTATCGCTCGGTACCGGTCGTTCTTGGACTGGACGACTAATCATCATCGGCTGAAAAAAGGGAAACGTCTGCTTTTTTCAGCCGGTTTTTCGTATAATGAAGAAAAAAAGACAAAGGAGACACGATATGGCGGCAAACGAGCGACTGGAAAAAATAGTAAAACGGGTGGAGCGGGAAGGCTTCCTTTCGACCCGGGAGCTGGCCGAAACGATGAATGTGACCGAAACGACGATCCGGCGCGACAGCGAGGAGCTGGAACGGCAAGGCAAGGTCATCAAGGTGCACGGCGGCATCAAGAGCCTGCCGCAAAACGTGATCTTGTCCAGCCGCGACGAGAAAACGATGCGCGAGCGTCTGGGCCCGGCCCCGGACAAAGAGGCGGCGGCCGAAAAGGCGGCCAGTTACATCCGCGAGGGGGACTGCGTGTTCCTGGACGGAGGCACGAGCCTCGTTCCGGTGTTCGAGCGGATCAAGGACCGCAAGGTGAAGATCGTGACGCACTCCCAGCTGCTCGCCCGTCTGGCTACATCGTGCGAGGCCGAGCTGACGTTGCTTGGCGGGAAGTACATTCCGGACTACGAGATGAGCGTGGGGCCGATCACGCTGGAAAATCTGGGCCTGTTCCGGTTCGACTACGCGATCATCGGCTGCGCGGGCATTGATTTGGAGTCGCACGCGGTGTACACGGCGGAACTGGAAACAGCGGCCGTCAAAAAGGCGGCGATGGCGCTTTCGGTGCGCAAGATCCTGCTGGCCGACGAGGCGAAGCTGCACGTGAAAGGATTTTGCAGCGTGCTGGACACGGACATGTTCGACGCCATCGTGCTAGGCGTGAAGGAAAAGCCGGATCCGGAACAGCTTCCGCTCAACGCGGTCGTCGTTTTGGAAGAAGAACAAAAGAAATAAGGGAGGGGAAGAGATGAGCGCATTTTTACAGTTTCAGCCGCGAACCGATGACATCGACCTGGGGCGTATTGAACGGCTGCGCAAGAAGATGGCGGAACGGCAGGCGAGCTTGTGCGCCCAGCGCGCGCTCTTGTATACGGAAAGCTTTCGGCAAACCGAAGGCGAGCCGTACATCGTGCGCAAGGCGAAGGCGTTCGCCCACACGCTGGCGAACATGACGATCTATGTCGAAGACGACGCGCTGATTTTCGGCAACCAGGCGTCGCGCAATTTCGCCGCGCCGGTTTTTCCGGAGTTTTCGGTCGACTGGGTCATCGACGAGCTCGATGGCACAAACGAGGTCGTGGCGTTCGAAAAACGGGAAGGCGACGTGTTTTTGTGCGACGAGGCGACGAAGGAAAGCTTGCGCTCGATCCAGCCGTACTGGCACGGCCATACGCACGAGGACGAGGTGAAGCGGCATTTGACTGAACCGATCTGGCTGGCGCAAAAGCAGGGCGCGCTGCATTTGGGCGGCATCTCGATGTCGGGGGACGGCCATATCGTGCCCGACCATCCGATGCTGCTGGGACGCGGATTCCGGTCCTTGATCGAGGAAGCCGACGCGAAAAAAAGCCGGATGGATTTGACGAAGGAACAGCGGGCGTACTATGAGGCGGTGTCGATCGCCTTGAACGGGGCGCTGGTGTTTTTCAAGCGGTACGGGCCGCTGTTGCGGGATATGGAAAAGGACGCCTCGCCAAAGCGCCAGGCGGAACTGGAAGCGATGGCGGCGATGGCCGACACGCTGCTGGAAGGACCGGTCCAATCGTTTTGGGAAGGTTGCGAGGCGGTGTACATGGTGCATTTGCTGCAAATGATCGAGTCGAACGGCCACTCGTTTTGCTACGGAAGGTTCGACCAGTACATGCTCGACTTGTATGAAAAGGACCGGGCCCAAGGCTTGTCGAAGGAGCGGGCGCTCGAGCTGATCACGCATTTGTTTTTGATGAACTCCTCTCACAACAAGGTGCGGCCGTACGGGCATACGCGCTTTTCCCAGGGCTATCCGTTGTACTCCAATTTGGTGGTGGGGGGCTTGCGTCCCGATGGTGTGGATGGCACGAACGACTTGTCGTATTTGTGCATCGAGGCGATGCATTTGACGGCGCTGGCGGAGCCGAACTTTTCGCTGCGCTACAACGGACAGACACCGGACGACTTGCTCGCTCTGGCGGCCCGGCTCATCCGGACGGGGTGCGGCATGCCGTCGCTGTTCAACGACGACACGGCGATACAAGGTCTGGTCGATTTGGGCATTCCGCTGGCGGACGCGCGCGACTATTGTCCGATTGGCTGCGTCGAGACGGGCGTGCCGGGCAAATACGGACACCGGGCGACGGGGATGACGTATGTGAACTGGGGCAAGGTGCTGGAAGTCGTGCTGTACCATGGCACGGACCCGAAGACGGGGATCCGGCTGCTTGATTTGGCGGATCCGTATGAAAGCTATGCCGACGTGTGGCGGGCGTGGAAGGAGGCGCTGGCGTTTTATTCCGATTTGGCGGTGGAGTCGGACGCGGTGTGCGACGCGTCACTGGCGGTGTACGACGCCGATCCGTTCGCCTCGTGTTTGATCGACAACAGCATGGCGCAGGGAAAGACGCTGAAGGAAGGCGGCTGCCGATACGATGTCGTGTCGCAGTCGAACATCGGGCCAAGCGTCGTGGGCAATTCGCTGATGGTCATTAAAAAGCTTGTGTTTGACGAGAAAAGAGTGTCATGGGACGAACTGATGACGGCTTTGGCGGACAACTGGCAGTCGGAGTCTTCCAAAAGGGTGCGCAAGCTGGCGCTGGCGGTGCCGAAATTTGGTAACGACGAGGACGAGGTCGATCAAATCGTCAAGGATGTGTTCAACTCGTATTTGGAACGGCTGCCGGCCTATCGAACGCTGCGGGAGGGCCACGGACCGGAGGTGTCGTGCTACACGATGTCGACGAGCAACATCACGTCGTATGTCCCGAATGGACTTGATGTGCTGGCGACGCCGGACGGACGTTTCGCGTACGAGCCGCTAAACGAGGGCTGCTCGCCGACGCAGGGGACCGACCACGCGGGACCGACGGCGGTCATCAACTCGGTGTCGAAGCTACCCAATGAAAAGGTGGCGGCGGGACAGCTTTTGAATATGCGCTTTTCCCCGGACGCGCTGGCGGGCGACGAAGGGCTGGCGCGGTTCGTTTCCTTTTTAAAGGTGAGTCAGAAAAAAGGCATTTACCACAACCAGTTCAACGTGCTTTCCAAGGCGCAGCTGCGAGAAGCGCAGGCCGATCCGATGGCGCATCGGGATTTGATCGTGCGGGTGGCGGGCTATTGCGCGCAGTTTGTCTCGCTCATGCCGCAGGCGCAGGAGGCGATCATCGCCCGGACGGAAAACCGGTGGTAGAGAGCTTCGCTGGCGTTTGACGGGTTTTCAATGGTATAGTATGCGCATGACTACACATACAAAAAAACGAACATGGATTCGATGGACATCTTTTCTGATTTTATGCGGTCTGGTCGTGCTTGGTTTTGGCGGCATGCCGGTGCGCGCGTTTGACGACGGGACGCAAACGGTGTGGGACGGCTATGCGCCGACGACGGTCATGATCGACGCGGGTCATGGCGGCATGGATAGCGGCGCGATTGCGTTCAATGGCCAGTACGAAAAGGATTTGAGCCTGGAGTACGCGTTGAAGATTGGCGCCTATATCCAGATGATGGATCCGTCGATCGCGGTGCTGTATACGCGCACGGGCGACGAGGTCGCTTGGGTCGACGAGGAAACGACGATGGATTTTGAGGTGGACGATCTTGTTGGCCGCTCGACGGTGGTGAACACGTACGCGCCCGACTACTTGTTGTGCGTGCATTTCAACTCGGCGGAGGATCCGACAGCGTATGGTTACGAGGCGTTTGTCCGGCCGGAAGATGTGGCGAGTCAGCAGGTGTACTCGCTGTTGAGCCAGAAGCTGGCGAATGCGGGGTTCTCGGCGGATCTTGGCTTGTTGAGCACGGCGGACGCCCCGCTGCATATGGTGGATTTGACAAACTCCGCTTCGATGCTGCTGGAGCTTGGCTTTTTGACCAACGAGGGCGACGTGTACGCGATCAACGACCCGGTCATGAAGGAGAACATTTGCCGTTCGATTGCCGAGGCGTATGTGGAAACGATTCATGGCGCGCCGATGAACTAGAAAAAAAGACAATGAACAATAAAAAAGCTTTCAGAAATTAATTGGCTGAAAGCTTTTTTGTGTTTACTTCGC
The DNA here is from genome assembly GCF_964018005.1 of uncultured Dubosiella sp. Lineage (NCBI taxonomy): Bacteria > Bacillati > Bacillota > Erysipelotrichia > Erysipelotrichales > Erysipelotrichaceae > Dubosiella > uncultured Dubosiella sp. Next base: position 7,403 of record NZ_CAXHOA010000008.1, on the reverse strand, counting down.
ATGGATCCATGGTTCGAAGGAAACGATTTCGGGACCCTGGTAGACGAGCTCGCCTTCCATCCCAACTTCAAAAAGCGGGTAGGCGTACCGGTCGACTTCAAAGACGAGCGGGCCGTTTGCCGTCTCGAACGCGACTTCGAACAAAGGACTGGATGGTTCATAGCCGGGCACCGGCGTATAAGGCTGTTCGGATTTCGCAGCGACTTTGGCGTGAATCGTTAGAACGGGATGTTTGTTGGTGGTGTAGCGCTTCATTGGGTTTCTCCTTCCTGTATCGTTTTTATTTTATCATAATAAATCATAAGCTGACATATTGAAAATATTTAATTTTATAAATAAATTGTGAAGTGGTGTGATTTCAGGACGTTGTGGGCACTTTTTTTGAATTTCTACGTATATAAAAGGCAGGAGGTAAAAATTTGACAATAAACAATCCGAATGAAACATACTATTTTTTGATTCAGCAGTTCACCTTGTTCAGTGATTTTTTCATGCATGCCGTCTTTTCGCATAGCCGAAAAGCCGTGCAGCTTCTTGCGCGCATCGTGACCGGTAAAAAGGATTTGATCGTCGTCGAATGGGGACTGGAAGTCAAAAAGGGATTCCCGTTTTTTCGAAACGACCGCTACGATTTGTTCATCATCGACCAGTATGGCAATGTTTACAACATTGAGATCGAGAACACGCTTCGATCCCTTGGCAAACGGGCTTTTCACAACATGTGCCTGCTGGGCTCTCAAAGCTTGAAACCGGGTGAAGAACACAAAGCGCTGCGAGAAAACTGGGTCGTCTTTTTGACGAAGAAGGATTTTCTTAACCAAAACGAGCCGTTCTACTCGTATGAATGGTTCAACCGGAAATGGAAGCGGATCCTGCACACGAAAGCGCACATCTGTTTTGTGAATGGAGAATACCGGGGCGATGACGCGATTGGAAGGCTGATGCATGATTTCCGCTGTACAAACCTGGATGACATGTTTTATGATGAGCTTAGAGAAGCCGTATCGTATTTTAAAAAGGAACCGGAAGGAGTGAATGCCATGTGTGAGATCATGAAAGAATTTGAAAGAAAGTCCAAGAACGAAGGGCGCGTTGAAGAGCGTGAAACCATCATGCGCAAATTATATGCCAAAGGAATGGATTGCCCTACGATTGCCGAAGTCACAGGACAAACCAGCGCCCAGGTTGAAGCCTTTTTAAAGCGCAATAGTTTGTAAAGACGATGTTTGACGCTCGATCGCCGAGGTGGATATGAAAACGATCCGGCGTTTCGATGAACTAGAAAAAAAGACAATAAACAAGAAAAAAGCTTTCAGAAATCAATCAGCTGAAAGCTTTTTTGTGTTTTTGTCGAGTGACTAGACAAATTGATTGTCTAGTTTGTCGAGTCGTTTTTCATAGTCAGTTTGATATTTTTTCCTTGAACGACGTAGGCAAGGCGACCTTGAGCGATAAGCTGTTGAACCGTCTTGCGTAGTTTGGCGCTAATTCCTTTGTATCCCATCGACTTGGCCAGTTCTGTTAAGGTGAGCGGGTCTTTTTGAACGAGAGAAAGAATCTGTTCGATGTAGGCTTGTTCCTTTTCTATCTTTCCGTTTTGTCTCATAAATTCAGGATGGATCGGTAATCGAATGGAAAGAAACGAGCGTTCCGGTTCCGAATGGATCGTAAAAAGCGGCGATCCATTTTTTCGAAGCGCGTTTATCGCGTTTGGAAATCCTGTATTTCGTCCTTCAATCAAATGGAGTTCCTTTAAAAAGTCTCCGATTCTTCGATTTCGATAAACCCGGGATCGAATCTCATATTTTTCAATGTCCTTATCCTGAATGCTCGTATCAAATCCGGGATGACTTGTGATTTCAATTTCGGTTGGCGTGATACGAACTGTGATTGGCTCATGGATTTGATAGGAACGGTGGTATACGGCGTTGGCTAAGATTTCCTCCAATGCCTGAAACGGGTAGTTAAATACTCTCGTGGCCTTTGCTTGACTGGCTGATTTGATGATTTTCTCTTTGATTGCGTAGTTTTTTAAATATAAGAGAGCGTCTTTTAGCTGAGTCTGAATTGGGCCTTCAAAGATTTTTTCTACCATATTGGTGCCGGTAGGGTCGGGAATATCCACGATTTCAATACGCGCGTATCGAAAATAATCATGGATATGACGCGAAAACATGAGCAAACCAACATTTAAAGGGTGCTCGTCTTCCGACGGGCCACTGACAAGCTGTAAATCGCGGGCAAGTTCCGTAACCGTTTTTTCATCGGCGAGTTCATAAAGCCGACTGTTGATTTCCTTGAGGTGAGCACGCATCAAATCCTTGTCTAAATCATCCACGCTCGCAAAGAAATTGGGCCGGTCGTCAAACGGAATCGTTTCAGAAACACAATAGAGTTGTTTGAGCTGGCTCTGCTCCGCCTTGATCGTGCTCGAGAATTTTCGAATATAGTAATTCAAAACGGAGTGTTTGGAGGTGACATTGTCCGGACAACGATAAGGACGTCCGGGGCCGCCTTTGACTTGAATTAACACTAAGTTTTTTCCTTCATAAACGACAGGCTCCGCGACAGGAAAATAATGCGGCTCGATTTGATGGCAAAGATTGAGGATCTTTTTCAAAATGGAGTCGATTTGCTGTGGATCGAGTCCTTCGGGAGGCAATACGGGTGTTCCGTTTTTTTCTTTGACTCCAATCACAATATATCCGCCGCCAATATTGTCAATATCATTCGCAAAACCACAAATGGTTTTGATGATTGGAACAGGATTAAAATTTTCTTTAAATTCGATTCGATTGGATTCGACGACATGATCTTGAAGTAAAGTTTGAATCGAAACGGGAATCGTCATGGCTTTTTCCTCCTTTTTATCCATTATATTCAAAAATTTGTCGAGTGACTAGACAAAATGGTTGTCTAGTTTGTCGAGTCGTCCATCTTTTGGAAAAAAGATAGAGCCTGTCATGGTAATATAAGTATGAACAAGGAAAGAGGAAAGGTGGAAGAGACATGAAAAAAATAGTGAAGATCGAGCCGTACTATGAGCCAAGAATGTGGGGCGGAGGACGCCGGTTGATTGACGAGTTTCATTATGTCACGGATGTCAAACCGCTTGGCGAGGTGTACAACGTCGTGGCGCTGCCGGGTCATGCGGATTGTTTTGTGCCGGAAATGGACCGGACGCTTTCCGAGCTGTATGTTTCGTGCCCGGAATGGTTCGAATGCGAGACGAAGGAACTGCCGATCCGGGTCAACATTTTGGATCCGATGGCCGACCTTTCGATTCAGATCCATCCGGACGACACGTTCGCCCGTTCGTACAACGGCGGACGGGGAAAGCCGGAAGCGTGGGTCATTTTGGATGCCCCCCAAGGATGGTTATATCGAGTTTGGCCACCACGCCAAAACCCGAAAGCAATTCACGGAGTGGAGCGAAAGCGGAAAATGGGATGCGCTGCTTCGCTACTTGCATACGCCAGTGGATGGGTTTATCGACATTCCGGCCGGGACGCTGCACGCCATTGGCAAAGGCGTTTTGACGTACAACATTTCCCGCAACGCGGATTGCACGCTGCGATTGTACGACTATGACCGTGTCGATCCGGCGACTGGAAGAAAGCGGCCGATCCAGGTGGAGGAAGTGCTGAAAAACGTCAACGTGCCCGACAGGCTTATCGAGTTTCAAATGTATCCGGCCGCGATCGAGCATGGCTGTCTTGTGACGCGCTACTGGGACGAGCCGGGACTGTACACGCTCATACGGATCCAAACAAAAGACGGGGGCCGGTTTTTGCATGATGGCTTCGCGTTTTACACGTGCGTCAAAGGCGAGGGAACGATCAACGGCGTGCCGATCCGGCAGGGCGAAACCGTGCTGGTGCCATGTCATATGGGCTGGATAACATTGGAAGGAAACATGGATTTGTTTTTGGCGGGCTATCGAAATGAAAACGGGGATTTTTGAAAAACTTTTCATTTTTTCTTGACGGATCGCTTTGTCCGGGCGTTTAATAAAACCAACAAAAGGGAGTAATTGGCGCGTACGCGTGCAAGGGATCGTCATCACGTCCGTCTGGACCGGTCATTGCTGAAACAATGAGACTTTTGCCATGAGGATGGCAGGAGTCTTTTTTCTTATCCTGCCGGGAAGGAGAATGTTATGGAGATTATCGGTTTGTTGTTTGGATTCGTCTGTTTGATCAAGGGGGCGGATTTTTTTGTGGATGGCGCGAGCTCGCTGGCGAAAAAGCTTGGCGTGCCCGCGGTGCTGGTTGGCTTGACGATCGCGGCGATCGGCACATCGCTGCCGGAAGCGAGCGTGTCCGTCATTTCGGCGCTGCATCAAAATCCGGAAATCGCGATTTCAAATGTGCTCGGTTCCAACTTGTTCAACACGCTCATGGTCATTGGCTGCTGCGCGATCATCTTTCCAATTCATGTCGGGCCGGAGCTGAAAAAACGGGACATTCCGTTTAACGTGCTTATTTCCGCCGTGTTGTGCCTGATCGCGGTTTGTTTCCACCGATTGAGCCGGCTGGCCGGCGCGGGCCTACTTGCGGCGCTGGTTGTGTATTTGGTGTATCTTTGCACGCATACGAAAATCGAAAAGGAGGAGCAGCCCGGGGACATGCTGCCGCCTGGAAAGATTGTCTTGTATATCCTTGGTGGATTGATTGCCATCGTCGCGGGCGGACAGCTGGTTGTGAACAACGCCACGGCGATCGCGACGGCGCTTGGCTGGTCGCAGACGTTGATTGGCGTCACGATCGTGGCGATTGGCACCTCCCTGCCTGAATTGGTGACTTCGCTGGTTGCTTGCAAGAAGGGCGAGAGCGGATTGGGACTGGGCAACGCGGTCGGGTCGAACATCTTCAACATTTTGTTTATTTTGGGAGCTTCGAGCGCGATCGCCCCGTACGCGATCAACGCGCAGTCGGTGGTGGATTGTGTGCTTGTCCTGCTGGTGGCGGTGCTCTTGTTTGTCTTGTCGCGCAACGAGAAAATTTCCAAAAAGGAAGGCGTGTTGTTCGTCTTGCTTTATGTGGCGTATTCGGTGTATGTGTTTTTACGGTAAACTTGAGAAATAGTTTGGAAAATTTTTGAAATGTTAAAGCCCAGTAATTTGATGATTTAATACGAATCGTCTAATGACTGGGCTTCATTCTTTATTTAGAGTCAATATATTGGTTGGCAAACAAGCCGATTACTTGTGTTAATTGATTTTCAAATTGACGGGAAACATCAGAAAAACCTGTTTTGGCATGTATAAATTCATGATATAAAGTACCAAGAAATTTTTCTCTCGATATAAGCTGGTCTTTCAATATGTAGATTGTTTTTTCTTCAGGATTCCACAGTCCCACAGTGCCATACAATTCTTCCTTAGTATAGAGTTGCTTTGCTATTTTAATGGATTGGACTTCTTTTGGGGTTGGAAAAACTTGTTCTAATTTTTTATAAGAATCAAATATATCTTTTTCTTCTTCTGTTAACGAAGAATACGCAATTATTTCTGGCACAAAGGATTTTGAGCGAGTGGTTACAAAATTGCTCAATGTCATGATTTTGGCATTTTCTTGTACACAGGACTCGTTATAGGCTTCTATTCTTTTATAGGCTTTATCTGAAATCTCAATAGTTTCGATCCCATCTTGTTCTTTCATATCTAAAATTTCACGTGCTGAATCACTATTATGGAGTTGTTCGCTAGTTACGTAGATGTTTTTTTCTTTTGAGGTATTAAGATTTTCATGATTAATAATCACATTTGCCTCTACCTTTGTGTAGTTCAATTCATTTTTTCTTGTATTATGTTTTTTTACTTGCTCGTACAGTATGGAGAGAACAGAAGGCTGTTTGCATTGTTCGAGAATATCTTCAATCTTTTTGGCAAAAGCCGTTTTTCCAACATTTTTACGCTCGCGATTAAGTGCTTTTTTTAGGTGGGCATTCGCATTGGTAATATTATAAGAAAAAAGGAAATCTTCCGCTTCAGCTATTTCCACGCCATTAAAATAGATTTTCGAAATTCCATTTTTATTCTTAAGAATTTGGCCATGTTTATTACGATCCATCATCTCATAATTACCAAATGCACAGAATTTTGATTTTGCTTTTTCTATATCGGTATCAGTACATTTTATAACAATATCTGTTCCGATTTCATTTGGTTCTGAATAGTTTTTGATAAATATATGTAGTGTTTCTTCTCTCGAATCACCAGCTTTGACTTTTTTTCCGGGAAAAAATAGGCGTCCGTTAGAAATAATATAAAATTCTATATTATTTCTATATAATACGGCAACTGCATCGTTTAGACCGACACCAAATTTTCCTATCACATCATCTCGAGCACTTTTTTCTTTATTTTCATTTTGAGCAAAGTTTTCGATTTTTAAACCTCTACCATAATCGTGAATATGCCACCATCCTTCCGTGTCTTTTGTGATTTCTGGATTAATTCCAGCACCGGAAATTGTAGTCTCATCCAGGGCGTTTGCAATAAATTCTCTGATTGCGTCTGCCGGTTCCCAGTCCTCCAAAACCTTTTTTATATTCAAATCATAAAAGTCATCATAATTTTTGGTGTTGATTTTTGAAAACATATCTCTACTCCTTTTCTTTTTGAAAGGGATCAAATGGAGTTGTGTTTACAGATACGAAGTTAATTTCTCCAGCGGGATATTCGGAGATATATCCAGTTAGTCCAAATTTTTGGTGACAATTTGGACAGGAAAACTCATCTTCACGAGTTATCGTTTCATAAACTATTTCTGAACCCATTTCACGTGGATCACTGGAGATTTCTGCATTCTCGTAGTTTGCTAAGTGGACGTATTGAGGATAACCACATCTGGGACAATAAGCAATCTGTACCAAGGGATTATTAGAATCTAATGGTTGCAAAGGTTGTAATGGTAGACCAGGATATGGCACTTTTTTGGCGATTTGATTACTAGAAAATTTATAATATTTTTCTATAATTCCAGGGTTAAAAGGATTCTCTTCTTTTATAATTTTAGAGGCTAAATATTTGGCGGATCTATATTTTTCTATTTGCTGTTTCAAAAGGTTACTTATTGAATCTTTACCTTGAATGCATTTACTAATGCTTTTCGAGCTCAATCCGGTTCTATTAAATAAAATAATTGTTTTTAAAAATAAAAGATCTTTCTCAGTATATGAATTTTTTTTGTTATTTTCTTTTTCAAATGTTCCATTTTCTTTTAAATATTTAATTCGAGCCATTAATTTTTCTTTATCTACACCTAATTCATCAGCTAATTCCTTGAGAGCATAGATTTTTTCTTGTTTCTTCATATTTTAATTTCTCCTGGTATATATGAATTAGCCCATTTAACTGAGCCATTCTATATACCTTTTCCTTTCTACCTGATTTTGTA
>NZ_CAXHOA010000007.1:0-120093 GCF_964018005.1 uncultured Dubosiella sp. | reverse complement strand
ATATCCGATTCATCCAGCATTTCCCATAATTGCTTTTGCGTATATCCGCCATTACATGCTTGAAGATAATCCTCCTCCGATACTTTTTCCTCCGGATCCAAAACGGATACCACTTCAATAACTACTTTTCTTTCTTTGATCTTCATAAATTCTCCTTCATTATTTTATTGTATTCATTGTCCGAGATCTCTGCCAAAATTGCAATCATTTCAGTCATAAATCTTCGTCCAAATCCTTTGTAATCTTCATACTCAACCGCCTGTAAAAGGTCAAGCGCTCCCTGGCGACTTAAATCTTCCGCTCCAAAAGATGAAAAAATCAGCTTTTGCTCATACGTGATTCTCATGCCACACCTCGTCGAATCGCCTGCAACGCAGTCAGCGCCAACCGGTTACAATCTGATTCTTGGTTCTTCTTACGGATCCTCGCCACCCAGGCTGTAAAAAGGCCTGGAAAACCCGTTATGATCCGGTGCACCGCTTTATACAATTCCATTTCGTCCACAGTGCCCTCAAGCACTAAATCCTGGGTTGTGATTTCTGCTTTGATTTTAAGGATATTCGCGTACGAAATCAAAAAACAATTCCGCAAAAAGTCCCTTTGCGCATCATCTGTAGAGCAATAATATTCATCCCGGTTCATCCAGGATTCCATGAGATTTTCCTGCCACCCTTCTTGCAAAGTCGCTTCGATCTCGCTAAATCCGGATGCTAAAACCGCCTCTTGGATTGGTGATATTTCATCACGATCCAAGCTGGCATCTACGCCAAAATCACAAATACAGTACACATCCTCCATGCCAAAAAAAAGTTTCTTAGCGTCAAAATCAATATAAGGAACCAATATGGAAAGATCATGATTGGTTGTCTTAACTTCATCCAGTCCCCAGTGCATGAGTGTACGTACCGTTTTCACTTGCTTCTGCCGGATCCACGGATCAAAAGCGATCGTCGCGACATTGTACCAGGCGAAATCCGGATTCTGGCGCATGATTTGTAAATGCCAAAGAAAATCGTCTAACCGATCCAGTTTAAAAAGGTCAGGTATTTCCTGCAAATTTCGAATTTGCACCATCACGCTTTCGTACACTTTACTCACCCTCCTTTTCAAAGACGACCTTATAAGCCGCTATCTGATTGTCTTCCAAGATGGTTTCGATTTTATAGCGTTGACTCGAAGCCTGGCCAAAATCGTAGGCCGCATAAAAGGCGTTACGATAAAATTCAAATTCTTCGCAGCGGAAAGTGGTATCTTTCCAATCCGTTTTTTCTTCCGACTGGCCTTCGTACCACTCCTCTTCCCAGCTGTGTTCTTCGAGTTCCATCTCTCCATCCTCGATTTTTTTCATCGTCACATAGTCCTGGCGGCCCTGCTCCGTGGTTATTCCTGGCGGGATTTCATAGCCGTCAATCGTCACTTTCTCCTCGAGCGTTTCGCCATTGTAATCATATGTTCTTTCTTCGCCGTTCAGTCCTTCCACCACACATTCCATCGAATCACGAATCACATCAACATTCGCCAGGCTTCGAGCGTTTTCCGAATAAGAGGCTTTCACTTTTACCGTATCGCCATTCCTTAGTCCGGAATCCGGCGTCACGCGAATCTGGATCGAGTCGATAAACTTTTTGACCGCTTCATCCGATCCATCATAACTGATTTCGTTTCTCCGGATTTCCGCTTTTCCTTCTTTATGCCATCCGGAATACACGACCTCAACACCATCCATCAAATCAACGCTCATTTTTTCAGAGCTTTGTAAGCTCGACGAAAGCAATGTTCCACCGTAAGATAGCAGTCCTACGAGTCCTAAGCCGCAAAGAATTCCTGCAATTATTTTTTTCATCATTCTCCCTTTCCTTAGAGGCCGTCTTTCGGAACGGCAAATGTTACATGACCATTTGATGCACGCAACTGATCAAGTGTCATCATTCCTGTATGGACTAATTTTTGAGCTGTTTCAAATGTTCCATCAGGACTTCCATAAGGCATATAATTTCCTTCTTCAATAACAAGTATGTCACCCCGGACATCCACAACAATACCAACATGTCCGTATTGTGTTGGTCCTGAAGTTGAAAAAACTGAACCTGGCTTCGGTGTATCACTCGCTTCGAATTTGTCGGGATGAGCGGCCAAAAGTTGAGAAACACATTGATTGCCATTTCCTGTAAAACCGGGACTAAATCCATAAATATCGTAAAAGCGTCCCCACGCAAACCAAGTACACTGACCAATCAAACTCGAACTACTATACGGATTACCACCTTTCCAAGCTGCATCATTATTGAAATTGGGACCATCCAAAAGATTACCATTAACCGCTGGTGCCCAATAAGTAAAGCCTGTATAATTATCTAGATAATTTTGAGCGGCACCTATCTTATTCACATGCTCTAACATATATGAACTATTGTTATTCATTGTCCATCCTGGCATACCAATTCCCGCTGTTACGCGTCGACACCATTGCTCAGCATCAAATTCATGCTTTGTTGGATCAATGGATTCCGCAATCATATCCTGGTTATCATCAAAAGGATTATTTTCAGGCTTAAACTTTTCTTCAAAAATCCATTGCATCTGCGTTTGTGGATCTTGCCATGGTTTATCCTTTGCTTCAGCAAAACTAATCAAGGCTGTTGCATTGCTTGTACTTTTATAATCCGGCTGACTAACGTGTGGCCATACGTCGGAATCTTGCAAAAGCCCTAGTCCAATGGATGCCCAATGCGTTGTATTATCTTTGTAATAAAGATCATAATAGTGGTTCTTGGTGCTCGTTTTCTCCAACCAATTTTTCCATGCCTGATTATCCATTGTCGTATCACTTAGCTTTCCTCCAGGGCCATTAATTGAATAATAAGCTTCATAAGTGAAAGTCCCTAACCCTCCTCCTTCTTGTAGGATATAAGCAAGAGTGCCTACAATCGCTTCATCTTTCCATCCTCGCTCTTTTGCTTCATAAATAAAAGCGTTTGCAGCATAAGACATTGAAGACATAGAAGCAGCTGGTACAGTATAAGAATTGAAATTAAGAATTGCAGAAATCACAGTCACAATCACGATAATACAAATAATCAAAGGCAACAAAACGGCTACGATACTCACAACGACCGGGAGCGATGTAATGAAGCTGACCAATCCGCTAAGGATGCTACCGATCACAGCAACCGCCGCTCGGATCCAGCGAATAGGCGCTAAAGGTAAAGTGATCAGAGTCTTCGCGCTTTTAAAAGGGTGGAAGACGATATTTTTTGCCGCCTTTTTTACAGTCCTGTTGTTGGCGATGTTATAGAAGCGCAGGACCGCGACGTTGGTCGTATCCGGACTATCGCCCTGAATTGTTTTTGTGATCAGCTTCCGCGATTGATTTTGAAACGTCCTCTTCGTCGACTGCCAGGGATGAAACGTGTGCTTTTTGTTGGCATGATTAATGATCCCGGCTTTACGCGTCGCCATGCGATCGCCGCGGCCGGCATTAAATTTGTTGGCCATCGCTTTCGCCTTCTCTAATCCATGGATCCCGTTATCTTGATACCTGTTCCAGACAAGCCGATCCCGATACAGCAATGCTTCTCTCTTGTTTTTTCCCGCCAGGATCTCATAGTAATGCCGATCCGCGGCGGGATTCTTCTTTAAAATCTCATTCCCCTTCTGCTGATATTTGGCCAGACGCTTCTTATTGTATAAAGCTTGGGCCACACCCTTTTCCGCCCATTTGGTCGGCGCATTGGCAAGATGCACGCCGGTGCGCGCCAGCATGGCCGCATTCCCGGCGATAAATCCCGCCGCATCGCCTGTCAAATCGACCTGGCCATTATGCCCCACATCGTATATATCATGGGTATAGCGGTTGATAGCATCCAGGCTTTCCGAAGTCACATCTTTTGCGCCGTTGTACAACGTTTTTGTGGCGGCCCACGTCCCATCAGACAACCCTTTTAGATTCCTTGATCCCATTTCAGCCGCTGTCGCAAACATATTTTCGTGACTTTTATCAATGAGGTGACTCGCATTGTCTTTTAACCGATCGGCCGCCGTTGTAAATATTTTCCCTCTTCCCAAGTCTATTCCTCCTTCCTAATCATCGAATATCAACTGCATCCCTTTATAGATTCCCTGACTATCCTGAATTGGGATGCAAGAACCAGAAGAACCCGATGCGCTCAAATCCGCCTGACACGCGGACGGCGCCGTTTGCATCGTGTAGCCGTCCGAAAACATATACGTTTTATTCGATGGACGCGGTGTCTGCGGCGTGGAAGCCGGCGGATTCGGAACGACCTGTTGCGGCACCGGTGTAACCGGAGCAGCCGGTTGAACAGGTACTGGACTTTCCGCGGGCTGCTTTGAGCTTTCAGCCGGCACTGGCGAAGTTTCTACTTGCTTTTCTTCCGCTGCTTCTTCTTTATCATCATCTGCCTTGTCCTCTTCGTTTTTTTCTTCCAGGATCCGCACACGGATCACCGCAGTGCTTTCATTGCCGGCTTCATCCATCGCCGTGATCGTATAGTCCAGGTCTTTTCCTGGCTTCGCCTCTTCCGATACCTCACCGGTCACCTGAATATCTTTCGACATCGAGCAAATGTCTGTAACCGTGGCCTCCTGCAACAAGTCGGTTTTTTGATATTCTTCCAAGGACATTGTGATTTCTGATCGACGCAATTCGATCACGGGCGCAGTCGTGTCCACGATCCGGATCTCTTTTTTTGCATCCGGAATTTCACTGTCGGAAAATTGAAAATTCAAAACCTGTGGTCCCAGCTCCTTCGTATTAATCTCATCCATCACGACTTCATAGTCGGGCAACGCGATCATTGTCGAAGTCTTCCGCTGCTCTTCTTTGATATTGAAATCGCCGATACGCTCGACCAGGTCGCTCGTTTTGATCGACGCGCCAAATTCGATTTCGTCCGCACTCAAAACCACTTCATATTTTGGCCGGGTGAAAAAGAAGAGCAGCAATCCGGCGACAAGAAAAACGCCAGCCGCAATCCCGGCAATCCGGGCATATCGTAAAAGGTTTTCCCGTATTTCCTCTCTAAGCTCCATCGCCTTCACTCCTTCCTACTAACGAAAATAGCCCGGGAGAGTAATCTCCTGGGCTATTTTTTCTTCATTTTGTATATTTCTATCTATTTCCTTCTTTTCAGCCGGAACAGCGCTTTGTGGATCTTGTGGGCCTTGTGGCGGCAGCTGGTCGATCCAGGAAACCATCGAAAGAACGCGCAGCGCATCCGCTTTTTCAAATTGCTCAAAGACTTTTTTCTGCACTCCTTCCGGAATCGCATCCATTTCATCAGCCATCATCAATCCGAGTCCGGTCCCGAAAATGACGGCAGCCAGCTCGGTACGAAACGCCGTCTGCGCCACCTTTGGCTTTTTGACCTCCCATAGTCCATGCTCATTTTGATAAATCAGGGCAGCTTCTTTTTTATGCTTCGCATCTGCAAAAAACAGGACAGGATCCAGCTTTTTCTCCGCTACCCTTTTTACAAGCCGCCCATAGATTTCGCATACTGACTTTTTCGTTTCTTCCGATACCTCCACCAGTGCTTCGCTCTTTTTGATCCAGCCGGGAATTTCTTCGACTTCCTGTACCTCGATCAGCTTTTGACAATGGATCCGCACCCCTGATTTTTCGTAAGTAAATCCGGCCCGGTATACCTTCTGATTTTGGATGTAGTACAACCACAAATTCGTTGCTAGGATAAACGGTTTCTCCTCGATGTCTTTTAAAGTAAATTCCGTATCTTCGAAGTTTACAAGGTCATCGGTGAATTTCAATTCAAACATCAGTATTCGTCCGGATCAAAAGCAGCCGGCTGGATCTGCACCGGCGCTTTGATCTCTTCCTGCTGATAATACGGAATCTTTTGCGTTTTTGGCGGCTGGACCTCTACCACTCGATCTTCTCCAACCGGGTCGATCTTTTCAACGTGGAGCGCGGCTGCCTCCTTGCGCAGTTCTTCTATCTTTTGTTCTTTGATTTTTTCTCTCTGCTTCACCTTTTCCTGGAGCTGCTTTTGCTTTTCCTTCTCGATCCGGATCTTTTCCTTCGGATCCGTATTCCAGATTTCGTACAGTTTTGTGTTTTTCGGGAACACATTCTTGAAAGGAATGATCGTCGACCCATATTTGATCAATCCCGTTCCGATACCGGCGCTTAACAGCGATCGTACCTGCTCATCCGATAAATTGAATAGCTGCTGCAAGGCCACGAGATCGGCTTGTCCCTGGGCAAGCATTAAACAGAACTCACTATTCGAGAGTAAGGACGTCGCCTGGGTGCTGGCCAAAAGCTCGGAAACGTTTTGTGTAATACCGGTCACGACGCCGCCGAATTTTCGGCACCATTTCCAGAATTCGTTCAAAAACTGTTCCGAATACGCATCTTTCAAAAGCAGATAAATCTCGTCAATGTACACGTACGTCGGTTTTTTCAGGATGTTATTGACCCGAATCCGCTGCTCGAGCGTTTCGAGGATTACTTTCATACTCAATGTCCGGATCGAGTCCCCCAACTCGGAAATATCAAAAACAATGAAGCGACTGCTCATATCGACATTCGACTCCTGCGCGAAAAGGTCAATCGAGCCATTGACATAGATCCATAAAGATTCCGCAATATCCGCTGCGATTGGATCCTGATGAGCCTGCGCGAACTCGTTCAGTTTAATGTAGAAGTCTTTCAAGGTTGGCTGCCGCACGTGTGGATCCATCTCATATGCTTGCGTATATTCCAGATAAACCGTCGAAATGATCCGGTCAATGCGAGATTTTTGCGCCGCCGACAAATCGCCCTGGCCAATCATTTCTGCGATCACAAATAGCAAAAACTCGGCCTTGCGCTTCCGCCACTCCTGATCCGTCATATCGACTTCGAAAGGATTAAAATGCATGTTCGAAGTCGTATCAACTTTCAGGACTGTGAATTTTTCGCGCGCGGAAATCTTATTCAGCTCTTCCGCCATGTGGCGATACTCGCCCTGCGGATCAATAAAAAAGACGTCCGCATCCGGATCCTGCAAAAGCACGGCCATCGCCTCCTGTTTGGCCGTCATGGACTTACCAAATCCTGGCTTACCAAGAATCCATCCTGAAGGGTTGGCCAGCTCGCGCCGGTTGGCCAAAATCATGTTCCGGCTGATCGGATTCGACCCGTAATAAATCGGCTTATCCTTTGCCCGAATCTCCTTTGTCGTGAAAGGAACCATGATTGCGCATACTTTAGATACGGTTTTCCGGCCAAGATTCTTCTTAGGCTGGCCAATCGGTAGCACCGCACTGAATCCGTCCTCCTGCTCATAAGTCATCGGTAGGAACTCGAATCCTCGTTTTGACGCCTCGGACTGCACATCTTTTGTAATGAACTCCATTTCGTCTTTTGTCGGCGCGTTTACGAATACGAGGAGCTGCACCGTGAAAAGACGTTGATTTCGTTGCTGCACATCCTGTAGCAATTCCATCGCCTGCTCGTATTCAAACTCGATCTGATCGGGCACGTCACCATCGCCGCCTTCGCGTCGATCCCGGCGGATGATCTTGCTTCGATTGGCCCGCATGTCGTCGATCTGACGCTGGATATGCTTAATGTCTTCACCGCGCGGCACGACCGACATGTGCAAAGTCACCATGACATTGTGCTCGAGCGAAATCAAGTTTTCAAAGAAGGCCTCTGTCATTTCCGTCGCCCAGCTCGATAAATAGAGCACCCGGCAATACCGATCATCCATCCGAAAATACGATGCATCCTCCCCGAAATCCATCGCATATGGAGCGATGAAATCTTTGGTGGAATCCCCTACGCTCAAATTCGCGTAGTCGAAGTTTAATTCCTTGCCGGGCTTTACAACTGAATAAATCGTTTCCAAGCGCTTTTTCCCATTTAAGACTTCACAATCCGCCCCCAGCGCACGAAAGCTGCCGTCCAGGTCATAGGCCGCTTTATCCAGCTCACGCTTGGCGTCCAGGATATTGTCCGCTTTGACCGTGATCGTCATCATTTTATCCGTGACGATCTTGTTGTTGCCGCGCGCCAGATCGTCAAGACGTTGCTGGTTCAGCTCCTGGCGCAAGTCATCCAGACCATCGCCACAGTACGGCATGATCATTTTTTTCTTAAACATTTGCTCGTCGGACAATCTGTTGTTGATCGTCAATGAGATACCGGCTTTGTCCGTAGCCAGGGCATTCAGAATCTCCATATAATGCGTGAAGATTTCGACCTTCCCATCTTTTGGAGCCATCGCGAAATTCGTATCTGTAAATTGGATCGTCGATGAATACAAATCATCATCTAAAACGCAAATCCCGTTTTTCAGCATTTGCTCATATCCGAAAG
Organism: uncultured Dubosiella sp.; assembly: GCF_964018005.1. Taxonomy (NCBI): domain Bacteria; kingdom Bacillati; phylum Bacillota; class Erysipelotrichia; order Erysipelotrichales; family Erysipelotrichaceae; genus Dubosiella; species uncultured Dubosiella sp. Next base: position 111,749 of record NZ_CAXHOA010000007.1, on the reverse strand, counting down.
CGTTCTGGACGCTCCGGATTCTTACCAACTCTTTTTTCTTTTCTTTTCGAGTGAGCTTCTTATTCGCTCCACTCGCTACATTCTCTGGCATATTGTCGGTTGATTTTTCGATCACTTCTTTTTTTCTTTGTCTGAACATTTTTTTCTCCTTTCTCAAATTCGGTTTTATAAAAGAATATTTTTTGCTTTGTCCGATGGTATCGAATCACGGCTTTTACAAATTCAGGATACGGACGACCATGCCACTTTTGGAAGCCGCCAATCGAAAAAACCCCCAGTCCGCATAAGAAGCAGAGGAGGAATCCAAAGTCATAAAGATGGGCCAAAGCGCACAGCGCATAAATCAAAAGACTCACGATTGCGGCGACCACGATCCACTTTAGCTGACGAACAGTGATCCCAAGATAATTTTTCTTTTCATACTCGTCGATGTCCTTCGGGACGGCGATATACAGGTATTCCATTTTTTCTCCTTTCTTTCCCGGTAGCAATATTGCTACCAAATATGTGATTTTTGTGTTAACGCGCTCTCTCTGCGCTTTTCTTCTCCGGCGCTTTTTCAACTTTCTCTTTCTGCTGATCTTGCACAAGGTCTTTTTCGCGGCGCACGAAGCACTTTTTCAAGTCATCCAATCCAATCTTTATTGGCTTCGGGGTAATGAATTTCCCTGTCTCATCCCGCATACCTTGGAAGTAAACCGTGAACCGTGTGTACTCGGATGGATTGGTTACAATCAAAAAAGATTGGAGGGTTTTCTTTCCATCCCGTTTGATATTAAAAACGCTATCATAAGGCGCCTGGATGTAGCAGGAGCACCCATTTCTTTCCACGCCAAAGTCATCCGGCGGAAAAGAAAAGTCCCGGTGATCTTTATCCGGGACTCGAATACGGCAGTACCTTTTCGGGCTTCCATCCTTGTTTTTACGAGTGGAGTGATACATCGGGACGTACTCCGTTTTTCCTGTCGCACGATCAATATGACGTACACGCCGCACGACCTGCCGTTCAGAAAAATAAATCTTATCTTCTTCCATGTTTCACCTCTAATTGACTTGCAGAAGCGATTTCGCCCAACCACCCGTTTGGAAAATCGCGATAATCAACAGCAACGCAAATCCCGCCTTCGTCCATACTATATCCATCGGATTTGTAATGGATTGCAAATCTATACCTCCCACGATCGTAACAAAGAAATACACCGCCACCATGATGAAGACTCCTTGCAAGGCTAAAGCCAGCATTCGCTTCACAAAGGAAACACCGATTTGCTTATATTCTGACGAGAAAAAAGTGCAGAATGGCACAGGTGCCAACGCAACAAATATATAGATTTCAATAAATCGTAATTGACAGACTAATTCAGCTAATACAAACGCTACACTTGAAAGCATATTAGCAATCCATGACGTAATTAACGGCAATATCAAATCCCAAAATTGACCGTTTTCATCATAAAAATCTTTAATAAGTTCCTTTGCTTCAAATTGTTCTGCTGTTGTGAATTGAAGCAAATCTTTTGAATTGGCAACAATTCCCGATGAGATAGAAAAGCATAGCGCAATGATTCCACTCATGTTTTTTATCAACACAATACAGCCAGCCATCTTGATTGTCGTCATTACCAATGAGAACATGAAATCGACACCGTTTGCGGTTTGATTTCGCTCTAATAACCGGAAAAGCTCAATCGCAAAAAAGATCCCGCAAAACGTCACCGCGATAGGCGCGACGGCGTTTTCCGAAAAACTTTTCGCCGCTTGCCAAAGAGTCGCAGCCGGAAAATTAATCGTATCCGTCGCATTGCTTCCATCAGGACTTAAACTGGCCAAATCAAAAATGCCTTGAATTTGGTCATAGTTTATTGTCAAAAAATCAGCAATTAAATCTATAACCCCTTTCAATAAGTCTTTCACGAGATATTCTCCTTTCTAAAAATCAACCGAAATTCATGTTGATTCCACCAATAATTCCAGCAATCGCATAGGCGGCAACACCTCCCACGATCAATCCAATATTGCTGGACATTTGATTCGTATCGTGGCTCATCAAGGAAAACACAAGTTTATAGCCACCAATGCATGCAATCAAAATTGCCCCTGCCTTTGCTAAAAGTTCCAAAATATTCATAATCCTTACAATTTCTGCCATAGTTTTTTCCTCCTGTTTTTAATCCGAGAACAGGGCAACCTGTTCTCCTTCTTTCTTGTCAATATTCGTTAAATAATCCGCAACCGCATCTTCCAGCTGGTCGCTGAATGCGTAAAAAGTAGAAGCCGACATAAAAAGGGATCCATCAATGAATCCCTCTTCGTACCGCGATGGATCCTTGATCCATTGCTCTGTATTCGTATTTCGTTTTTCTTTGATGTCGTCCATCCACTTTTTATATTCGCCAATATCAAACCGGTTCGATTCATCGGCGTGCACGGTATTCTTCAAGTTGGGATGATCGAAAAGATTGTACTTTTCGTCTTCGTAAATTTGATGACCACGAATGTGAATCAAGCAATGATTTGTCGGGATCCGGTTGATCTCGTCGGGACCATATAAAGGGCGCTGATAGATTTGATCCGTCGTGGAATAGCCGCCACCTTTGCCTTTTGAAATCGTCGCCGATTTGTAAATGACCGTTTCGTTTCCAATCAGCTTTGAAAGCACGTCGGTCGTTGTCGGTCCTTTCCCGCCCAAAAACAGCGTGGTCGAACAGTTTTCGAAAATGGCCTCCCACTTCTTGTCATACACTTCCTGAAGCTGCGATAAGCCCTGGATGATAAAGGACGCGGAGATATTTCGCGATCGAATCGTCGCCGCTTTGATGTCAATATCCATCTGCTTTCCGGTCGTCGTGAACTCGTCATTGATGATCCGGGCGTGGATCGGCAGCGCTTTGTCTGCTCGTGCATCGGCCGCTCGATACAGCTGGTCATACACCTGCTGCAAAATGATCGACGCGAGAAAGCTGAACGTTCGATCCGAGTCTGAGATAATGACAAAAAGCGCGGTTTTTCTCAACTGCGCCTGATCCAACTCTTCATACTTTCTTCCGGTCAACTTTTCCCACGATTCCCGAGATAAATCTTTCGTCCGATCTTCCGGACTTTTTTTCGATTTCACCAATGGCGTCCCGAGCCTTTCCAAATGCAGCTCGTCTTTGGCCAGAATCGCTTTCAAGGCCGGCAAATTAAATACTGATAAGCGGACACCGACGGACACGAGAATCGACTTAGCGGTCTTCCCGGCCGATAGTTTAAAGAGCTTATAGTTTGTGATGGCCAGCTGGCCAAATTGATATTGTTCCCAGGACTCATCCTTTTTTCGAATCTGAATTTCTTCCGCTAATGCGTCAAAAAGCTGATCCAGCATACTTTTAAATGTATCCGCTCCTTCTTCCTCTTTGGCTTCTGCCAGAAGCAATAGATCCATTACCGTATTGAAATTGCGTTCTTTCATACCGGCAAACGTATGCTGTACAAAGAAGCAAAGCGCCGTAATCAGCGTCATTTCCGCTTTTTCAAAAAATGGATCGCCGCCAGTCTTTTCCGAGCCAGTGGTATTCGAAATCAAGTTATTTACAAAAACCTGGATGTCCTCCGGCTTTTCAAAATAATGAAATGGGTTATAGCCCATCGACTTTTCCATGTTGACCAGGTTGAGATAGCGAATGTCATATCCACCCTCATGGAGCGCTGTACCGACCTCTTCTATGACGCCACCTTTCGGGTCGATCGTCATGTAGTTGCTGTGCATTTGCAACAGATTCGGCTTTACGTAACTCATCGTTTTCCAGGATCCCGAGTCACCAATGACAAGCACGTTGTCATTTAGATTGGTATTTCGGGTATTCATATCCAGCCGGATATTTTTTGACAGGATGATGTCGCGCATTGGCTCTGTACTGGCGATCTTTTGCGCATCGGCAATCTCACCTTTTTTGGCTGATCCATGTTCGACCTTTGGGCGCACATTCTTTTGCTGGTTTTCCAGTTCGATCCAGACAAAATAGCCCAGACATCCTACAATTAGGAAAGCAATCATAAAAGCATTGCTGTCCCATTGCGAAAGCGTAAATAAAGGGGCAAGGCCTGGCCAAAATTTCATTTGACCGGTTGCTTTATAAATGTCCAGGATTGCCGCAATGTAGCGATAGACAATAAAGAAACCAAACAAAAGTACCGGTCCCAAAAGTATTTTTGAATAGCTTTTCTTTTCGCCCTTGGAAACCGTGGACTGCGTAGACTCCGATTTAGAAAGTGGTGTATACTCTTTTTGATTTCTTTGTGCTTCATCCTGACTCATAGACTCACCTCTTTCTCTTTCTTCGAGTGTGATCGTTCCGGAGTCTTCTCTTTTGGTTTTTCCTGACCTTTTTCCTGGCGTCTCAACGCGGCTACTTTTAAATTTTGTAGCTTCGTTTTTAAAGGCTGGTGCGCACGTCCTCGGGCTTCAAGCTTCCGGCAAATATACTCCCATTTCGGAATATCCGATTCGGAAATTTGCAAAATGTAATCGCCTTCGATTTTTTGCGGCTTACCGTCGCGACCCATTTTATACGCCATCTTTTCGATTCCTCTCTGATCGCGTACGGGCTGCCCTTTTTCGTCCAAAATCGGCTCTCTCCGGAGAAACATATCCAGAATTTGTTCTTCTTTTTTTGTTAGTTCTTCGCCCAGATTGAATTTCCGATCATATAGCTTGTCAAAGTTTTTCGGCTTTTTGGCCAAACAATAATTGACATCCATGCGCTTGCATTCCTCGGCGATAAAATCACGATCCTTCTTTTCCATCGCGAAGGATCCGGTTCGCGCATTTTTTTCTAAGAGATTGTACTCCTCGAATTTTTCCGCGCTTTTAAATTCCTTGCCGTAGTGGCGTTTACTGTTGACCACGTTGTCGTAAACTTTATCGCCATGCGATAAATGCGCTAAATAATAGGCATTCAGGAAATCACGCAGCGCGGCCAATACCGAGGTGCCTGTGCGCACAACGATGGAAATCGTAGGGCCAATGGCCTGCTTCGCTTCATTTTCGATTGCCATTTTGCTCCTCCTTCTTTTGCTGCTCCTGGAATCGAATCTTATCCAGGACATTTGCCACAAAAAGCAAGACTGCAATGAACACGATCCAGAAGCTGTTAGCCACGATAATCGACGTCAAAAGATTGATCTGGTAAATGTCAATCGCATCAGTCAATCGCAGCAGGATCGCAACCCCCAAAGTCACAAGCATCACACTGGCAATCTTGGCGTACCGGCTGTTATAGCGCGCGATAATGGTTGTAGTTTTCTTGGTCATATTCGCCTCCCACATTTTTCACATAATCAGTAGCAATATTGCTACCGGCATCCATTTCCTTTTCTGGATCCTCCGGATCCTTGGAAAAAAGCTGATCCTGCTCTGCGTAAAGCGCGTCGATTTTCTTCTGGATCTTCTCATACGACCGGATTTTCCCATCCATCTCTTTGATCTCTTCATCCAGTTTCAGGATTCTTTCCGCACACTTCACTCGCTCTTTGCAAAGCGCGTCATGGCGTTTTCGAAAATCGTTAATCGTTTTCAAAACTGTTTTTTGCTTTGGCATTTCACCCCTCCTTTCTTTGCGAACACATCCGATTGGATCTGTTCTTTGGAAAGACAAAATCTCTTCGTCTTCCCAAAGAAAAAAGAGAGCCAATTCGACTCTCTGTGTTCATTACGATTTTTTCTTTTTCCACTTCATCATCAACAGCACCGATCCGCCGGCTACTCCCAGCAATGACAAATACAAGACCGCATTCGTCCGTGCACTGGTCGGCACCTTTTTCATGAATGTCGGCATCATGCTGTTTTCATAGACAATGCTATAAAGTAGTTTATCCTCTTCCGTGATTTCCTCGTCATTGACAAAAACGCCCTGATCATTGACCTCAATCTTAACCACTTCATCAGACAAAACGTACCCTTCCGGGGCCGCCGTTTCCTTAATGTAGGTAACGCCGTAGTCGACCATAAAAAGGGCTGTTCCTTCGGCGGTATCACCTTTGACCGTCTCGATTTTTTCTCTGCATTCCGGATCTGCGTAGGAGGTAAATTCGAAATCTTTCGACGTGATGTTTTTATTCGTCGCCTTGTCGACCTTGTTTACCTCGATCTTTGGCAACTGGTTGTGCTTCGGAAACACATCCAAATCGTACAAGAAAAGTTCATCGGTTTCGTCCCACGTCGGGATGGCCAGCATAAAAGGCTCGATAAACTCATACTCATTTACATCAATCACATAGAAAAGATAAACGCCAACAGGAACATCGGCGTACATGGCTTTTCCTTCTGCATCGGTCACCAACTCTGTGACTTCTAGATCATCTGGAATGAGCTTCGAAAGCTCGTTTGCTTTTTTCTCCATCTCATTTGCCGTTTTAATGGCGTTGAGATCAATTCCGGATTCTGCGAACACATCATTTAGGATATATTCACCATTCTCGATCGACGCGATCGGCACGACGCCGAGCTTCACCCCTTCTTTTGAGCGGCCGTCGGCCGAATCCTCTAAAGTGATGGCGATCGACCCCAACCCGTTTTCCGGCACTTTGGTCAAGTCTTTTTCCGGTACAATCGTGACGGAACTTGTCGCTCCGCCCGCCGGATCCTCGACCTCTTGTGCAAAAATCGAAGCTGTCGGCATCGTCAAAAGGATGCCGGTTGCAAGTGCAACTTTTTGTAAATTACTTCGCATTAAATTCATTCTCCTCTCTTATTTCTCGTGTTCGTGCAATGAAATATAAAACCATATACTTCACGATCCCGCTTATCATGAACGCTACGATAGTACAATTCATCGCCGTTTCTTTATCAAAGAATAAAAAGAAAAATGGTGCCACTATGGCAGTGATTAAAATATCACTCAAAAAATCTTTCATTTTATTTCTTTCTCCTTATAAATTTTTTTAAATTTGGCCAGGCCGCGACGCCGATAAACGCGAACGGCAGGACTGCAAAGACGATCTCGCGCAAGCTCATCGTACCAGGGACAATCGCATCCTTTTCCAATGCCTGATACGGTACACGCTCCCCGGTGACAAGCAAGCGATGGGTATTGAGTCCATACGGCGTGCACGTAATTAGGGTTACTAAATCCTTGCCGGCTTGCGTGTCCAGCGTATCCATCTCTTCCGGCTCGATGACTTCGATCTTACTTACTTTGTAAGCAAGCGTTTCATCGCCAGTCGTGATATAAAAGAGATCACCTTTTACCAGCTCGTCCAGCCGTGTAAACAGCTTACTGTTCGGCAACCCTCGGTGGCCAGTCAGAATCGACCTGGAAGACTCGCCGCCCACTGGCAAGGATGTCCCCTGCAGATGACCAACGCCGATTTTCAAAATCTCTTCGGACGTGCCATGATAGATTGGTAAATCGACATTGATCTTTGGAATTTCGATCCTGGCCATGACGTCCGAATCGCCAAACTTAAGTTGATCATTGTAATTTTGGTCACTGTAAAAGTCCGCATCGACGCGCCCTACAATGGCTCCTCGAGCTTGCCAGAGCAGATCATTGTATTCTCTGGCTTCCTTCATGATCGTATCGACGTCGACCGGGTCTGCGGATTCGACCGCCCGCGAAAAAGTCGAAATCGTGTCCTTTTGGATGTACGATTCATAGATCGACGCCACGAGCGGATACGAGCAGCAAATGATCCCTACGATCCATACGACCGTCCAGAAGTGGTTCTTCTTTCCAGATTTCTTCATCGTTTAAAGGGAAACGCTATTTAATCAGCGTTTTCATCCTTTCTGTTTTTTCTCGATTTAATAAATCCGAGGCCCGCTAATCCGGCGCCAGTGCCAATCAGCATGATCGTCGCGCTCGATCCGGTCACCGGCAGGCGCGATCCAACCTGGTTCACGACTGTTAGCTGCGCGGAGCCGGAAGTCACGTCTGTCGCCAATGCGTCCGTCGACTCATTTGCGCTACCATTCAAGAACGTCTTCACGTGTGCGGCTGCTTTGAGATCTTTCAAAATCTTATCCGTCGCACCCTCTCCGGCAACGTAGCTGTCGCGGTCCGTCGTAAAACTCGGCGTGACCGTGATTTCGATTGGATCGAGCAGCGGCCGGTATCCGTCCGGCGCCTGCGTCTCTTTCAGCCAGTACGTGCCCTGGTCAAGCCCCAAGATGTTAAATACGCCATCGGTGTTAGAAACCATTTCCACGGCTTCATCCGGCGCCGTACCGCCTGTATGATCATCGCCGCCCACCGCATCACGGTTGATGACGATGTATCCGTCTTTCGACTCTTTCAAATAAACTTCGTTTTTACATTCTGCGTCCGAATAAAGGCGGAAATGTGCACCCTCGAGCGTCTTGTCGTAGTTATTGACTTTTAATCCCTCTACCTTGTACGTAAAGCATACAGTCGGATCCCACGGCGTGAAGCCGGTTTCGCCGGTACCGTTGCTGTCCGGGTTGTTCGAGAACTCAAGACGGACCTGGTTTTCGAATCCAGGACGGCCCGTCTGCGTCGCTGCGTTGTCATTCAGTTTGGCATCGTAGCGCACAAGGATGTCCTGGCCATATACGTTGTGGCCATTTCCATCCAAGCCTTCCGGGAACTCGCGGTCGACGATTGCCTTTAGATCAGCAATATTGATCTGGAACGTGTTGCCGTTCAGGCCTTCCTGGATCACAAACTCACCCGATTTCAGCGTGTACGTCTTTTTGCCACTTGTAATTTGAATCTGCACGCTTTCCGGTTTGAAAGTCAATGCCGAATCCATCTTGTCATGGAAAGCGAAGAAGTACGAGTGGTAGCCGTTCATGTTTGGCACGCGCGTTTCATACTTATATGGTACTGTTTGGCCTATTTCGAAATCGCCGATGTCGTTCCATCCGGTTTGATTGTCGTCCTCGTCAATCTTTTTCGTGATCTCCGGATAGTCGGATTTGATGTTTACAGCTGCACCCGGATTAGCTGTCGTTACCATGATCAGCGACGCTGCGGAGTGGCCGTTGTTGTTTGGTACGTTGTGTTCGTCGATGATGTAGTAGCCATAGTCGAGGCCATCAATGGTGATCCCGCCATCGCTCCGGGTGTCCGTCACGCTTACAACGGTTCCCGTCATGGTTTGTTTTTCCATCTCGTTCCGCAGCTCTTCAATAAAATACCGGAAGTCCGAATAATGGCCTTCGATCACTTGGTCGGCATCTGCTCCCTCTACAACGTTGTTGTTGAGAGACTGGATATAGTCGATGACCTGGTACTCTTTCACGTCAGCTGCTGCCACGTTGATTTTCGGCCCTACAACGGCTTGCAATGCGGCCTTGTAAGCCGGATTCCACTTGTAGTCGATTGATTCCCCACCGGCCGCGTTTTGCGCGTCAAAGAGCTTGTAAACACTGAATTCTTTTCCTTTCAGCGTTTGGCCAGAATTGGCATTGATCTGGATCGACGCCGATCCGGATCCAAGACGGGCCACACCAGCAGGAGTAGGTGTCTTGGTTGCAGCCAGCTGGACTTCCTGGGCCATGACAGGCGATGAGGCGACGATACCACTGCCAAGCAGTGCAGATAGAGTTAAGCTCGACATTGCAAACGTTCGATAAATTCTTTTTCTGATATTCATGTTTTTCCTTTCAATATATGTAAAAAAGCCAAAGAGCTATTTCTCCTTGGCTTTCATTAAAAATGTTTAGTCAGTATTCTTTGCGAAACGTTTCCGCAGCGCAAAGAGGCAAAGCAACGATGCTCCAACAAGCATCAAGATAAGCGTTGTGTTCGATCCGGTCTCCGGAAGTTTTCCGGAAATATAGTTGATCACCGTGATCGCCACGACTTTCGTTCCATTCTCGTCTTCGAGGTGGACCGATCCCTCCGTGTTGGTCACCGTGTATTTTTGACCATCTACAAAGAAATCATAAATCCCTTCGGTTGGCGTAAACTCGGTGCGCAGCTCGTACACGTGCACGTTCCCTTTCGAATCGACCGGGATTCGGTATCCAGCTGGCGCTTTTGTTTCTTTGAAGTAGTACGTTTGTCTATCTTTCAAATTATCGAAAACCAGGATACCCGTTTCGTTTGTCGTCAGTGTTTCGATTGCTTTCGTGCATTCTTTATCCTCATAAATCGTAAATTCCGCACCCGGCAAAATAGCGTCTTTGTCGTTGATCTTAATCAATTTCAGTTTGTAGTCGTCCAATTCTTCATTCACCTGCAAAGTAAAGGACGGGCTTTTGCTGCGGCCAGGCTTCCACTCGATGTTTTTGTCCGCGAGGTCCGTATTCATTTCGATACCATTTTCAAAAACGGTAAAAGTGATCTCATGCGGGTTTTCAATGTATCCATCGCTGGCCACTTTTTCTTTGATCTTGTGCGTACCATGCGCCAATCCGACAAATTTAATGTTTCCGTCTTTGTCCGTCGTCACGTCCTCTGTCGATCCATCCGGCAAAGTATGAGTAAAGATCGTTCCCTCGATTGGCTTATCTGTACCAATTTGGACTTTATTCAAGATCAGCTCGTTTGGCTGCTCTTTAACCGTTGGCTCGTTGTAAGTATGCACATCTTCCACGCCCCCACTAGCCGTAATGGTCCTTACAAAAATTTCATTGTTGATATAGTATCCATGCGGAGCTTTCGTCTCCTGGATGGTTAAAGTTCCGAGTGGTAAAGTAGGAACATCTTTACTATTAAGATAGAATGGATCTCCTGATACTTTATAAGCATCAGTCAATCGAATTTTTCCGCTTTTATCAGTTCTCATAACCCATGTCCGAGTTGCTTTTCCTGATGTGTTTGGATTGGATCCAGCAAAGAATTTAATAGTAAATTCTGCTCCTTCTAATGTTCCTGATCCTTGTGGCTTATTTTGGTTAGTCAAACGATCGACTTTTCCAAGTAAAATGTTGATTGGATCCGATTGCGGAATATCAACCAATTCATTTTTAGAGCCGTAGGTTGTCGTCTCCCCAGCTTTGATTTGAATCGTATGCACTTTCGGATCTAGCGCGTATCCCTTCGGCGCTTTCAGCTCTTTGAGGTAGTACGTCCCCGCGTCAAATCCGTCTTTATCAGCCCAGCCATTGTCGTCCGTGCTGAATTTGTATACGAGGTTCGTGCATTTTGCATCGCTATATAGACCGTACTCGGCACCTTCCAAGCTATAACAATCATTACCGTTTGTGATTGTCGTATTCGCCGATTTTTTGCGCAAATGCAGGTTTCCTTGCGGCTTCCAATTTCCATATACAAGCGGCTGCTTATCTGTCCATTGCCCAGCCCAGTTCGTTCCCTGCCCAGGAACATCAACCATATAGGCAACATACCCTTGAGGGTCTGGTTTGGATTGAACTTCATTGTAAAGATTCCCGATCCATCCATTCCAATGATAGCCACCAACGGCTGCTTTACCGACTGAATTACCAGTTAAAGCTACCGAAACAAAATCGTTTGTCGCTACGATTTGTTGTTCCAACGTCAATCCTTTGGAGTCTAAGATATTTTGCGGACCACCATAGGCATAATAAAGCGCCTTTCTTAGAGCGGCATTATCCACAATTCTTGGATCCGATGTACCGTTTCCAACTGCTGGCGATGCTAGCATACCATTTCCACAGAATGCTAGATGATTATTGGATAATCGCCATAACCCGTTATCAATGTATCCGACACCCCATTTTGCCGAGAAAAGTGCATAGTCGATTACCGACATAGCTTTCGGGTTTATGGACTCCACTTCAACTGTGGCCATTTCTTGAGATTTTAACTTGTATTCTTTTGTCTTCGTACGATCTACAAGCCACCCTCGATCAAAGTTCAGCATTTGAGATGAATGATTCGCATAGAAATCTTCATTCATAAAATAATCGCCAGTTGCGTAAGCCCCTAGCCCTAATTTCTCAACGATTTCTTTACGCAGTTCTTTGTAAGGATCTACGATTCCTTTTGCATAATCATCAAGGATTTTTTCATCCTCTTCAGATACTTTCCAATTCTCATAATTGATTGTAATTTCTTTGCTGATTACAACTTCTTCCGTCGATGCATTTTCACCATCAATCTGTTCTTGTTTTGGTTGTTCTACGGGTTTTTCTTCTCCCTGATCTGGTGATTCATCTTTGGAATCTTGCGTTTCCGCATCACGTTTTGCGATTTCTTCATTGGCCGCTTTGTCAAAAGTTACTTTGATTTCTGTATCTTCTTCGAGTTTGATTTCAAAATCGAATTCTGCCTTTGCTTCTTCAATCTTTTTGTCTTCATCATTGATTTGCACACTCGATACCACCGTATCAGTACCTACGCAGTCAATAACCAGTTTTTTGCCCTTAGTGTATGTCGCTTCTAATGGCTCTTCTTGCAAAGCAAATTCGATTTTTTCACCTTCGATATCTTTTACCGCGACCGATCCGTCTCCCACTACCGATACTTTTAATGTTGTATTCGATTCTTCATTGGCGAGCAGTGGCAAGGTCGATGTCGGCATGATCGTGCCGAGTACGACGGCAAAAGTCATTGCGACCGATGATACTTTTTTTAATAATGAATTCATCCTTTTCTCCTTTCAAAAAAAGCGGATCAGTTTGATCCGCAAATGGTTATTCAATTTTTAGTTTATCCCTCCTTCAGCACGGACTTACATGAACTGTTTTAGCTCAATGCCATGAGATAGAAAAAAGAGCGAAAATCATAGATTTATTTGATTTTCGCTCTTTGTGGTTTTTGATTTATTATTTACGCAAAAGTTAGTTTCGATAACCTTAACTACACTTTCGCAAGTATGAGAATATCACACCCCCAAAAGGGGGCGCAAGTTTTTATTTATCTTTGGTAGCGCCGCAGCTGCACTTATATCCAGTTAGAACCTTTTCGGTCCATGCAGGTTTATCAATGACATAACGTGTTCCGTACTCGGCTGGATGCTGAATGGTTTGAGTCCCAACTTGTACTTGAACTGGAGAATCAGTATAACTTCCTTTTCCTCCATTTTCCATTTCTTCAAAAATATGATCCCAAATCATTTCATAAGGAAATTCTTGGTGACAATCATTACAGATATATTTTGTCTGCCACTCATAAATCGGTACATACTCCGTCCAGGCTTCACGGATCACGTACTGCTCATTATGGCCAATCTCCGCGTGCTGGACTGTCTTGTACTGTGCTTCCCAATTATGCGTGTGGGCTGCTGGTTTGTTCGGTGTTGTATTCGGCTTAGTCGTTGTGCCGGCATTCGTTGTTGGTTTTGAATCGGTAGTACCATTGTTTGTATCCGGTTTTGTGGACGTACTCGGTTTCGATTCCCCTGTATCCGGTTTAGTTTCGGGCTTTTTATCCTCGTCCGCCGGTTTCGACTCTTCCTCTTTTTTGTCTTCTTCCGGTTTGGCCACTTCGCTTTGCTCCGGCTTTTTTGTTTCTTCCTCGGTCTTGTCTTCTTCGAAGTCTTCTTTGCTGATGGCGTCGCCGCCGGCCTTCTTATCTTCCTCGACCTCTTCCGGCGTCATAATTTGTACTGGGACTTTTTCGGTGATCTCAACGCTGGTTTGCTCTTGATCCTTTTTATCTTCTTGTGGAAGGTTTGCCTGGATCGTATAGATTGCCTCATACGTGCCTGGTTTATTCCACTCTACTTTCGAATCGTTTACTTTTACTTCTTTGATAATTTCCTTGTCGTATTCCAGATAGTGCGTAAGGACTTCCGGATCAATTCCCTGCTCGACTTTGAATTTTTCCCTCATGCCTTTGATTGCACTCAAGACGGCCTTTTTTGACGTCTCTGTGCTCTCTTTGACCATCGGAGTAGTATTTATAGCACCCGGCGTATTTTGCGCCGCAGCGCACCCGGAAAAGAGGAGGACGGCCGCCATTGCGGCCATCCAGTAATTTGTTTTCTTCATACAATTTCCCTTTTTCTTCTTTATGGTATTTCTAGACTATCTATTCTTCGTTGCGCCGCAACTGCACTTATATCCAGTTAGAACCTTTTCGGTCCATGCAGGTTTGTCCACAACGTAACGCGTTCCGTATTCGGCTGGATGTTCCACCGAAATCGTTCCAATTTGAATCTGGATAAAATCTGAATACCATCCACTTTTCTCTCCAGCAAATAAATGTTGTTCTGCATGACTATCTCTTTGATCTTCAGACCAATCTGTAATATCCGCCCCACAACCACTACAAATCATTCGTTCATCCAATCCATAGTTTGGTACGTACTCCGTCCAGGCTTCACGGATCACGTACTGCTCATTATGACCAATTTCCGCATGCTGTACTGTCTTGTACTGTGCTTCCCAATTATGCGTGTGGGCTGCTGGTTTATTTGGCGTCGTATTCGGCTTAGTCGTTGTGCCGGCATTCGTTGTTGGTTTTGAATCGGTAGTACCATTGTTTGTATCCGGTTTTGTGGACGTACTCGGTTTCGATTCCCCTGTATCCGGTTTAGTTTCGGGCTTTTTATCCTCGTCCGCCGGTTTCGACTCTTCCTCTTTTTTGTCTTCTTCCGGTTTGGCCACTTCGCTTTGCTCCGGCTTTTTTGTTTCTTCCTCGGTCTTGTCTTCTTCGAAGTCTTCTTTGCTGATGGCGTCGCCGCCGGTCTTCTTATCCTCTTCGACCTCTTCCGGTGTCATGATCTGTACCGGGACTTTTTCGGTGATTTCAACACTGGCTTGTTCTCGATCCTTTTTATCTTCTTGTGGAAAGTTTGCCTGGATCGTATAGATTGCCTCATACGTGCCTGGCTTATCCCACTGCACTTTCGAGTCATCAACTTTTACTTCTTTAATGATTTCCTTATCGTACTCTAGATAATGCGTAAGGACTTCCGGATCAATTCCCTGCTCGACTTTGAATTTTTCCTTCATTCCTTTGATTGCGCTCAAGACGGCCTTTTTAGACGTCTCTGCGCTCTCTTTGACCATCGGAGTAGTCTTTATAGCACCCGGCGTATTTTGCGCCGCAGCGCATCCGGAAAAGAGGAGGACGGCTGCCATTGCGGCCGTCCAGTAATTTGTTTTCTTCATACAATTTCCCTTTCTTCTTTATGAATTGATTATATATTTTATATAACATTTTGTCATTACAAAAGTTTAGATGTGCGGGAGATTATCTCCGGCATAGTATAGATCTTGTGGGGCTTGCGACTTTTTATCTTCCTGTTGCGGCGTGGTGTTACTGCGAGCTGGTACAAATTCGAATTTTTCCACATTCAAATTCATCGTCTGGATTTTCTTTTCGCGAATTTCACCCGTCTTTGGATCGACGGCTTTGATTGGATATTGGGATGACGCCATCCATCCGGATAAGATCAATGGATCGCCCTTTTTAACGTATTTGGCCAGCTGCTCCGCCGCAGCGCCGTACACGGTGAACGGGATATAATCGTATCCGTATTTCCCGTCTGTTCCCTTGAACGTTCGGCGAACGTTCAAAGAATTTTGCAAATACACTTTCCCGTACTGGGTTTGCTTTACTTCCATTTCGAAGGCTACATAGCCTAAATATGTTGCTTGATTCATGTCTTTTCCCTCCCTATTTCTGATTCAAAACTTCATACACAAATCTTTGATAATCCTGCGCGACCGGCGTGTTTGGATAACGATCCAGAACGGTCTGTTGATTCAAACTGGCGTCGGCGATCGGCTTCGCCTGGTACCGGATCACGGTATCGAATACGGCGTCCTGGAACGTATCTTTGAGCGCCTGTACCCATGCGCAGTCGATCCCGTTCCGGTTCTTCATCGTCACGAGCAGCTTCACGTCAAAATCCAGTTCTTCCTCATTCAGGATCGAGTAGCAACTGTTCAATGTGCTGTACGTTCCTTCCAGTCCGCCACGGTCAATCTTCGTCGGAATGATGACCAAATCCCCTTCTTTATAGCAAGCTGTCAAGCTATTGAGCGTGAGGCTGTTTTCAAAAGGCTGGTTGTCGATAATGATGTAGTCGTATTCGTTTTCGATTTGTTTGAATGCTTTTCTTAAGACGCTTAGCGCGCCGGCCAGCTTGCTTTTCAGCTTCAAATCGGATGTGGCCAGCTTGTGGGATGCCGGCAGAAGATCCAAGTTTTCATATTTCGTCGACCGGATTGCTTCTTTGATTCCCGTCGTACCCTCGATCACGTCGTGCACATCCGCTTCAAAATCGTTTTTATTCACGTATTCCTCAAGCGCTTTAAAAGCGGCCAGGAAAGAGTCGATCCCTTCGTCTAAGTAGCGGGCATAGGCCTCTTTATATTGTTCGGCGCTTTTGGCCGTCAAATCTTTCGAAAGACCCATTAAAATCGAAGTGCTGTTGGACTGCGGGTCCATGTCGGCGAGTAAAACTTTTTTGCCGGCGACTGCTAATCCGTAGGCTAAATTCAAGCAAGACGTGGTCTTGCCGTCTCCGCCCTTATTGGAGACCATCGCGATAATCTTTGCCATAGTTATTCATTCCCTTTCTCATTTTCATTCAAATACTCTTGGATTTGTTGCACTTGTTGGGTAAAGCCGAGCTGGTCGAAAGCGGTCATCACTTCTTGGAGCGATCCGCACTTGATGGAGATCGTCATCTTTTTGTTGATCGAGATCATGCCACCGCTTTGCTCTTTTACCTCACGACTCAAATCTTTCAGGAAGGCTTGCAGCTGCTCGTCGTCTTTGGACTCGACCGGCGCCGCTTCGGGATCTTGACCTTTCGCTTCTTCGGCCTTGACCATATCCATCTGCGCCAATGTGAGATAATTTTGAATCTGCCGAGCGCTGACACCGATATTTTTTCCGGCCCATTCGACGAATCGGCCTTGCGCCGTCCCGTTGCGTTTCATCTCTTCCCAAACCTTTTGCAAAGCTTTGACTTCCAGGCAGCGAATCTCTTTGGATTTGGTCCGCTGCGCGTTTCCTCGAATCAGTCGAAGCATTTCATCCTCTGGCGATTCCGGCGCCTCTTCGATTTTCGCCTGGATCATCCCGTCCGATTTGCCAAGATCAAGGAGCTTTTTCATCGCTTTAAAACGACGTTCGCCCGAAAGAAGTGTATACTCTTTTCCATCTTCTTCGCGAGGATCGAGATACACCAGGATGTTGGCATCCTGACCGTTTTCTTCCAGCAAATCAGCCATTTGGTCAATGGCTTCCTCTTCAAAATCGGTTTGCGCGTAAAAGTTGTTCGCGTTGATCCGGATTTTTTCGATTGGAATTTTCCGGAACCCCCGGCTCATCGCGTCCTGTACTGAATTTCTAAATCCCATATCTTCTTTTCCTCCTGCTCTTCTTTCATGGCGTCCAAGAATTTAATCAATTCCTGATCGTTTGCATTGATGAATACGCCTGATTCTTCATCTTCGCAATTCTTTCTTTTTATCATATCATTCTCCCTTTTCTTTTGCCCTCGGCTCACTTTCTTCAAGGCACAGCTTGCTGTGCAACATAAACCATAAAATCAAAAATTACCATAGCCCCTGCTTTTGCAGGGGCCGGGCCTCCCAATTTTGGCTAAAAACCTGTCAAGCACTTTCTTCATTTTTTTCGTCAATTTGGTGAATTTCCTGCATCAAAATTTGACGAAGCATTTCCAGTTCTTCGATCTCTTTTTTCAATTTTTTGCTTTTCGAATTACGTCCCATCGAATATCCCAGCAATACAGCCACAATCACCATGACTAGAATCATCGTACCACTTCCTTTCTTTCTGCTTTTCTTTTTTCATATTTTTCAAATCGGTCCAAATCCATAAGCGACTTATTGATGTATCCCATTTCCTGGATCAAATGATTTCTCGTCTGGATCAATGGATCTAAATTTTCTTTGATGTATCTCTCGACAAATTCCGGTTCAGTTCCTTCGGTATGTTCGATTAAATCGACTTCCATTTTGGCCACTTTCTTTTCTAGCTGCTCGATCAAATCTGAAACTGTTTTGATTTCCTTTTGCAATTTCTCCTTGCTTTCCATCAATCCTGGACGGCTCTTCATTTCTTTGCGCATCGCTCTTTCCCATTCGATCATTTGCCAGGACGTTTCCGCGCGATCTCGAATATAGCTTAAATACCAGTCGCGATCCTGCCACGGATCCCGATGCCATTTTGCAAATTTGACATCCGCGTTTTTATAGATTGCTTTACGGCCGTTCTCGATTTTTTCCAAATCATCCGTCTGCAAAAAATCCAGCATTTCCGGATCCGTTTCCTGGTTTTCCTCGATTCTTTTTTTCACATTTTCCAGACTGCATTCGCCCCCTATGACATCAGAGCGTATATACTGTGTTTTCAAAAACCGCCGTCCATACGGCAGTTTCATACGCAGTCCTTGTCTTGTCCTTTTTTGATAATTGTTTTCCTGGAAATGTTCCTGGATCTCTTTGATACCGACCGTCCCCTTTACAATGGATCCGTCTTTTTCAAATCGCAGAGTCTGAAACTCTTGTTCGATTGGAAGCGTGATTGCCGCTACCTGGTCATGATAGATCCAGCGAATGCATTCCTTCGGAATCTGGATATAATTTTGGGTCCTCGGCATCCTGATCGAGTAACAACCAACCACTTTTTCCGGGCCAAATAAGACACGATTCGCCGTAAAAGAAAAAGCCGACAAATGCTCATTGGCTTCTGCCGGCAAAGTGCCATCTTCGATTCGAATGTTCATTCTTGCGAAGACTTCTTTAAATTGTTCATAGGTTGTTACCCTAGGTGCCACATAATCAATCAATTTACGGATACGCGTCTGCTGTCCATCGCCCGCATCCTCGAGCCACTCGTTATACGTGCGTGCCTTGGATTTTGGTTGAATCACTGTCAATCCATTTTCTTTACAGATCCGATCGGATACAGCTCGAAATTTTCCTAAATCGTTGCGCCAAAAAATATCCCACATCTTTCCCGTTCCCTTCTCAAAAGGATGGACGACGATATGGGCGTGTAAATGTTTCTTGTCGGTATGAACCGCTAGGACATAGGGATATTTTCCCTGGGTGATTTCATCCGCCCATTGTTTGGAGATGTCAAAAACCTGTTCTGGTACAACCGTTCCTGGTTCGAATGATTGAATGAAATGGTAAGCCTGGATCTTTGGATCTTGACCGGTTTGCGAAATACGATCTTCTCGCCATCGCTTCCAGGTTTCCGATGCGAACTCAGGCGGTCCAGATCTAGGATCACTTGAATGCGTAAGATAGCCACCTGTTGTTTTTTCCAAATCATGTTTTAGATCGAGCACATAAGCGATGGCTGTCGTCGCACTCGCCCGGATTGCCCATCCCTTTACGGTTGCCATTGATTCATTACCTGCCTTTTTAAATCCGGATCCTGATCCATCATGGCTTTGACATCCGGATAATATTCTTTTTTAGGCATTGCGCGCAGCATATCATTGAGCCGCGGGATGTATTCCTTTGAAAAGTTTTTAAATTCATTTAAGATATTGGCCGCCGTCATCGCAAGCTCTGCGTACTGCGGATTGTTTACATATAAGTTGATATCATGATGTCGTTTTGACTCCAAATTGATCTCATTCATTGCTTTGACCAGCTGGTTTAAGTTAACGCCGATCCGAGTCAACTCCATTTGCATGTCCTCGGCACTTCCCGGCACTTCATATTTGATGAAGTACGGACACAAAAGAGCGTCCTGGATCAAGGACGTCATGGGTATTCCAAAAAATTCGGCGCGCCGCCGAATCAAATTTTTCAGTTCACTTGTGCAGCGTACTTGAAAATAATCGTCTTTCATTCCATTCCCTCCTTTACACGAAAAAAGAGCGAATCTTTTCGGAATCGCTCTTACGTTTACACTTTCTGGATGATAGCATTTTAGCACGTTTCAAAAAACGACACAATACCTTTATAACATTTTTGAGATTTTTTTATTGGGGGATCGGGGTGAAACCCCGAAAATATATCGTGTCATGTAATGACACGACCCGGTCTTAAATGTAATGACACGACCCTTGCTTGCGTTTTTTAATTGGGTCTGATTGTGGGGAAATATGTGAGGCGCGTAGCGCCTCCTAAAAAAAATCATATGAACAATCAGACCCGCGCAAATTTGGGCCATTGTCAACCCGAAATGCAGACTTCTTCCCTTCCTCCTACCACCTCTTTCAAAAACAAAAAAGAAACGGCATTTTCAACTTTCTGCCGTTCCTTTTTTACATCATTTCTTTTTTTACTTTTTCAACTTCTTCGATGGGGACCTCTGCTATCTGCGCAATCGTGTCCGTTGTAAAATTTTTATTTAGCATTCTCCGGATCGTTTCCATCTTTTCTTCTTGTCGCCCCTCTTGTCGTCCTTCTTGTCGTCCTTCTTGACGTCCAGCCATCTTTTGCTCATAGCTTAATCTTTGCAAGTCCGCATTCAGATACATAAGTCCTTCCTCCTTTTCCTTTAAAAATTTTGTTCGGTTTTTTAATACATCATACTTTATTTTATTCGGGTCCTTGGCTTTAAAATCATTCATCAAGTCTTTTAATCTCCAATCCCCCTTATAATTTGCGTTGATAAAAACGATATGATGTCCGTCATCGAGTGGGATACCATCCTCATCTCTCATCATGAAATGCTGGATTGGTTTTCCATCTCCTGTCGCATCTCCTTCGCAAATAAAGATGACATAAGCCTCGACCAGTTTTTCATAATCCTCTCCACGATTTAACATGTCCGTGTCCATATTGCTCAAATAATAACGACTTCTTTTCCGAAGGTTTTCTTCTGGAACGACTTGAAATTCGATATCGTATTTGTTTCCTTCCAAATCCGTCGCTACGACATCCATTCGGGTAGTTTTCGAAACTACGTGAAATCTGATAACTTTTTGCACATCTACTTCTTCAACAATCAAGTCAGGAATGTCTAAAATCATCCGTAAAACGAATTGAGCGCCTTCCGTAAAATGCTGGAAAAAGCAGTTCATATAAAGGTCGTCAAACAAATTATAATTCTCAATGATCCGTAAGTTTTTTTCTGATATGTTTAGCATTTTTACCCCTTTTTCTAATTTCAGTATACTCAAATAGCAATCATAATTCCAATCATAAAGAAGAGAATCCGGACGCTTTTGCGTCCGGATCGCGTCGATCAAACGCGAAGTTCTACAAACTCGTATGGGAGCCGATGATTAAACCAGAAAATCGCGTTCCGTAAATCTTCACATTTCTTTGTCGCCTCTTCTTCGTCAAACGCCTCCAGGATTTCAATTCTTTTATCTAGATCGTCGATTTTTTTTTGAATCGCTTTTTTGACACTCGCAATATCAATGCACTTTCCGGATTCATCCAAAAACCCAAGGCATCCCAAATCATTTCCATGCATGGTATAAAGCGAAACGGTGGTATACCTTGCCATTGGTCCTTCGAGTATCAATAATACTTGTTTGATTTCTTTCCATGCGCGAACCTGTGTTGTGAAAGTGTAATGCTGTGGCGCCTCAAACGATTCTTCCATGAATTTTGGAAAGCGTTTATTGTAAACTTTTCCATCCCACGCATCCAATCGACTATCGTTTTTCATCGCTGTCCAGAAATCCCGCATTTCTTTGTATGCCTGTAAATAAGATTCTTTTTTTGTTGCCATTTCTATGTCCTCCCGCCGGTTTGTCGCCGGCCTCACTTTCTTCACGGACGTGGAGACTTCTTTTGTCAATGGCGGCCGCTTTTGCCGTACACTTTACCATTGATAAAAGAAGGAGCCGCGTCAAACCATAAAACATAAAAATTTTTTCTTGCCATTTTTCTTCGCGCACTTCATTTCATTTTTAACCGCCCTCTCCATAAGCCATAAAGATTATTTTTTTCCGTTTTTCATTTTCACCCATCAAAAAAGCGTGGCATCATTGCCACGTCTTCGCCATCCGTTTTGCGGTTTGATAGAGCTGATAAAATGCAGGATTTGCCTGATAAAATTCGTTTTCCGTCCCAAAAAGATTCACTAAATCGGGCAATTCATCTTCCATTTCATCAAGGAAATTTTCCACCTCTTCCTGCTCCCACTCTTCGGGTTCGATATTGAAAATCGTTTCATGATAACAATCCATCAAGCTGTTTAAATCCTCGGTCTCCAGGTCGATACGATTTGCCCATGTCCAATCAAATCCTTCCTGATACTCAATCTGAAATCTCGTATCTTCCAATCCTGTTCCGGCTCGGTGTGTAAGCGTATCTTCTTCTTTATAAAGAACCATATACCCATTTTCCGCATCCGTATAGTTTATGGTTATGCAGAACTCTTCTTGCTCTAAAGCTACTACCAAAGCGTTCTCTTTTTTCAAATAACGCTTTAAGTTAGCCATCAAGAATTCAACCGTATCCGAAAAAGTATTTCTTCCGCATCCTGAAAAATCTGCCCTTGCAATGCAGTCTTTTTCATCCTGGCGAATAGAAATATCATCATCTAAAATCAAACCATAATCCCCATAATTCCAATCTCCGGATGCATTAAACAAAGAAATTAAATTGTCGATTGTCTCTTTTTTTTCGGCTTGCATTATCACGCTTCCGAATGCATTTGATAGATTTGCCATTGTTATTTCCTCCTATGCCGGTTTATCGCCGACCCCACTTTCTTCACGGTCACAGGGACAATCAATGTCAATGGCGGCCGCTTTAGCCGTACACTTTACCATTGACATTGATTGTCCCTGTGGCAACCCATAAGGCATAAAAAAAGAGAATCAACTATATTTCGTCAACCCTCTTCTTGTTCGGTGCATACGCAGATTTTCTTACTTTTCAAGTTCCATTTCTTGCTCGGCAATCAATTCCATAAGCTGATCCAAATCTTTTTTGGATGAGATAGACCGAATGAGTTTGGTAGCCAGTGAAATAACTTGCTTATCTGTAACAAGCGATGCCATATAATCGGTTTCATTGATACACATGGTGTATGTCCGTGTACCGTTTTTCCCATTATCCTCCAGACCAAACCGCTTGATAAACCCTGTGTTTTTCAACTTTCTCAATACAACCTGCATCGTGGTGAACTACCCATTGTCTAAAGCCAATGGGCTTCCTGCTTCGCAGACCTCGCAACCTACTATCTCCACAGGCGTTAATTCGGGCTGAACCGTCCCTATTTGTATTTTATTACCTTATGCTATTTGTCTTAATCCTTCTGCTAAAATATTCTTTGCAGCATTAATATCTCTGTCATGTTTTGCTCTGCAAACAGGACATACCCATTCCCTTACTGATAAATCTTTTGTATTAGTATTTTGATATCCACAACTGGAACATATCTGGCTGCTTGCATAGAAGGTATCTATCCTGACATATTCCCTGCCATTCCATTTTGCCTTATACTCCAGCTGCCTTGTTAATTCGTACCACGACACATCTGATATTGATTTTGCCAAATGATGGTTCTTTACCATATTTCTTATCTGTAAATTTTCCGAAACTATCACTTGGTTTTCGCTGATAATTTTATGGGAAATCTTATGCAGATAATTTTTTCTGGTATTTGTTATTTTTTCATGGCATAATGCTATCTTTTTCCTGGTTTTGTAGTAATTTTGGCTTCGCTTTTCTTTATGTGCCAGCTTCCTTTGCAGCTTTGCCAGTTTCTTCTCATATTTCCTGATAATTTTTGGATTTTCGTATTTCTTCCCATCAGATGTAATACATAAATCCTTTATGCCTAAATCCAGCCCTGTATTATGACTGGTATGCTGTAGTTTCTCATGTTCCGTTTCCACAAGGATGGAAACATAATATTTTCCACTTGGAACTTGCGAAACTGTCGCTGACTTTATCTGTCCCTCAAATTCCCTATGGAGTTTTGCCTTTACTTGCTTTAACTTTGGAAGTTTTATTTTCCCATGCCCAAAATCTGCCTTTATATTTCCATTTGTGAAATTTGTAGTATAAGACTTATGGTTATCATGTTTGCTCTTGAATTTCGGATATCCTGCATGTTCCTTAAAAAATTTCTGGTATGCTGCATCCATATTGTAAATGGCATTTGTAAGGGCGAATTTGTCCACTTCCTTCAGCCACTCATATTCCTTCTTTAACTCTCTGTTGCAGAAATTATTGCAGTCTGTTTTGCTGACAGTTTTTTTCTCTTTTTCGTAAGCTTCTTTCCGGTATGACAGTGTCTGATTATAGACAAAACGGCAGCAGCCAAATGTTTTTGCTATCTGTATTTTCTGCTCATTACTCGGATAAATTCTGTATTTATATGCTTTTAACACCGGCTTTCACCGCCTTTCTAACCTTGGTTTTCTATATATGTTCTAAGCATTTCTTCTGAAACATTACCTACGCTGCATGCAAAATATCCATCAGTCCAAAAAGTATGCTCCTTCCAGAATTGTTTTCGTAAATAATTTGGATACCTTTCCCATATATGATATGTTGTGTAGCTTTTTACCAGATTTACTATTTTGCTAACAGACATCGTTGGCTCTGTTTCTATCATATAATGAATATGGTCTTTGTCTGTTTCCATATATCTGATAGTTACATTGTGTTTTTGGCATATCTCATACGAAAACTGTTTTATATCATCTGATATTTGACTTTGGCTACCTTAACCCACCGTCTAAAGCCAGTGGGATTGCGGTAGCCTTTCTTTCAAATTGTATTCTGGAAGAATTTCCGATAAGCAGTCTAGCCCTAACGGCCTAGACTGCTCCCAGAATACTCGCATAATTTCTTCTTCTTTTTTCGTCAAAGGTTTCATTTTCATGACTGTTTTTCTCCCATTTTTTTCTGATTTTAATCCTCAAATATCTTAAATTCACTAAATTCAACCGGGATAGTTTTATCCCATATTTTAATTTCATTTTGAATCTGCGCATAAATTTCAGCCACTTTTTTCGGATCAAAGTTTTTTAAAATTCCAATCCTTTTATCGAGATAGTCAATCTTTTTCTGGATCTCTTTTTTTATGCTTACAACGTCAATTCTCCCCTTTTCGTTTAAAATACATGGCCAATTCGAATCATTTTCTGTGAAAGAAAATGAAATCGAAGACGAAATATCTAAACCATCCTCCAATGATTTATCATGGCTAATACTCAAAAAAATGTGCTCGCTCTCGTAAATCGAAGTCCTAAATCTGCACCCCTCCGGCACCGAATTTTCAAAATATTTTTCAATGTATGTTAGAAAATGGTCACTATAAGGCGATTCATTCCATTCACTGAAAAATTTACTTCTTTCCATTTTTTCCCAAAAGTATCTCATATCCTCATAGGCATTTATATACGCTTCTCGTTTTGTCATTTTCTCTCTCCTCAACTCTCTTTACTCGTTGCTTTCTTCATCAACATGTTTCAAATAATATTCTTTCGAAATTTTCTGGACATCCTCTTTTGATGCACAAAACATTTTTGCGATGCGCTTTTTAAAAGTTTCAATCACTTCCGGCTCAACGTGGTCAACTACAATTTCTTCGCCGGCCTCGTCTTGCGGAACAACGGAAATATACATGCTGCCTTCTACCTCAAAATATAAAGCCATCTTTTATCCCTCCTTCTAGATTCCTTTATATATATATGCAACGAATGATATATCTCTATTCATCGCTTTTCGACCACCTGGCCCTAAATAAGGGGTTGGATCTTCCATTCCACCATTGAATATCGGGAGAATTTGAACCTTTTTATCGTACTTCAAAAATTCTTTTTCAATAGCGGAAATACCGAAGTCCTTGATCCTGGCATTGCCGATCAAGCAATTACCATTTCGATTCAAGCATTGCAACATCCAAAGCTCAACTATAGTCTTAAAACGCTTACTCTTCATAAGATTCTTGCTCATTTTTCACTCTCCAAACTACACTCTCATACAACTCCAGCGCATACTCTTCATCAATCGACTTCTTTCTTTCTTCATAATCCCGAACAATTTCTCCAATGAGCCTTGGCGTAAATCCATACGCTTCCAAACTCGCGATAAAAGCACCCATTTCTTTTCTATTTTTCAAAATCATATAAGTCTTCCTCTCTTTCTTCTATCAAATAAACGACATTACCAGTCGGACTAAACCACACTCTTCCAAACGCAAAATCGACCTCAAAAATCTCCGGCTTCTCTTCTGCCACCATGTATTTCCAAAGCTCGTTTTGTAATTTTAAAAGCTCGATCGGTTCCCGCCGAAAACAATGTTCCAAAAAATCACTCATTACGACTTCCATCTTTTGCTGCCCTCCTGCTTTCTACACAGCAAAAAAGACAGGAACTGTCAAAAAGCATATTTGACAGGGCATGGATTTTTTGGAACATAAGACATTAAAAACATTTTTTCGCCCGTGGCCGGGACATAGATAACATTAGTGTGACAAAAAATTTCCCGAGGCTCCGTCTAGGTCAGAAAACCCCAAATCGGCTGCCTCACCCCCTTTGTTCCCTCATCCCGGCTATCATTTTGATTTTGGCCAAAACGATTGGCCAGACTCCTTTTCAGTGTCTCAATCAAATGTATAAACTCCTGGATATGCGTTGAGATATACTTGCAGTCAGCCAATATCGTCTTTTTAGTGACTCCTAACTCTTTGGCCAGCGCGGCGGCTGTCATACCCTGGGCAAATCCGATCAGTATCGACTTACGGCGCTCATGGCGTGCCTGGGCGGCCTTTGTACGTCCCCGTACCAGTCCTTTCTTCCTACTCTTCTTTTTCCGCATCGACGCGCTGCGCTGCGCGCCTACCAAAAAAGATAGGTGAGCTTGTTCCTCTGCTGTAATCTCGAGCTTTTGCAGCGCTTTGGATCGGCTCGTAACGAATTGATATACCCTCGCCGGTCGACACCTTTTCAAGGCTTCTTTCTGACGCAAAGGTACACTGAAAAGACTATTCAGCCACAGTATTTTTTTGCGAATAGCTTCTTCGTCTATTTCGATTTTCTGCGCACGTTCCCAATACAGATAAAGTAAAGTTTCCCGGTACCCGGACTGGATCCCGACCTCATTGCGCAGCTGAATCAATGCAATCAGGTCTTTTTCGAAAGTGGCCAAATTCGATTTCAGTCTATTTCCTTTTCTGGCCACTTTTACTTTTTTCACACTCTGAAGCTTTTTACGCTTGTGCTCGAGCACTTGTGATCGCGTATATGGCAAAAAGATCGACGCCAAATACGGAATCGTATAGCGTACGTCTTTATGCTCAATCACCTTTACAATCCGACCGCTACGGCTATTTAAAGAACCAGGCACGCGAATCACTTGCGTCGATAGACTTGCCTTGGCATCGGCGCCAAATTCCTTTTGGGACTCTACCATGTAGCTGTAAATGGCTTTGTAAACGTCGGTACACTGATACGGCGTGTGCTCAATACAAAAAACGCAATACAGCCCCCGACCGGAGTCAATCACAAATGTTGGCTCGATCGGCAACGATGGTTGAATATGTTGCACGTACATCTCGGCCGGCGTCAAATCCGCGTACTTTTTGATCTTGTAAAAGTCGTAATCAATCGCAAAGGCGTTGAGGTGGCGAATATCCTCTTCCGTACGCTTTACAGACCAAAAACTATTGAGCGAAAAATAGACGTCTTCCTCTTCGTCTTGCTCTGCTTTTTCTACGTAATCCAGGAACCGGCTTTCGATAAAGTTCAAATCATGGAATCCGCCCATCGTGTCATCGTATTTAAGCCGCAGCACATCGACTTCATGCGTCGGTAAAAGGGCATCATTTCTTGACCACTCCTTTAAAATGGAGGCATGGCATTCCACCGTATCTTCCGGCCGGAAGGTCAGCTGCATGTTTTGGTGAATATAGCTGACAATTTCTCTAGCCTTCATGGTTAAAGCCTCCCTTCTCAATAAAGGCTTTAACCTTTTTCATGAAATTCTGGCCAAAATCAAATTTGGCCAAAAACCGCTCGATCACCTCTGCCGGCGTATCCGGATTTTGGATGCAATAGAGAGCAAAGGCAAGTAAGGACCGTCGTTTATAATCGCGTCGATCCGATCCAGGACGTTGCTGAAAAAAGTGCTCATTCGGGACATCATTGGAAAGAAGAGGAATTTTTTTCAAATGATGGTGATGGTACCCATCGACTAGTTGACGTTTCAACCGATCGACATCTTCAAGAATAACATTCAGCTTCTCATCGACTCTTTTTTGATGCCGTTTACACTTGTCCTCAAAGATTGCGGACTCCTTTCTGGAAAAATCCAGATCCGGATCCAAAGTGGCCAGATCAAGCAGCGAAAAATACAAGGCGCCCTTCACATCCTTGATTTTATATTTTCTGACCAAAAAGGACTTCGACTTTTTCAGCACGAAAAAATCATAGAGTAATTTTCTTTTTTCTTCCGGCAAAGCATTCAGCATCGCCATAGTTTCGATCAGAAAAAGTTTTTCCTGTTGCTCTCTTGTGATTCTTTCACAAATCTTACTGCCTGGATTTGTGAAAGAACGCGTGCTTTTATCATTCTCCACGCAAATAAAAGAGCTGCTATTCATTTTATGAGATAAATTATTATTCGATTCTTGTAAGATAGCGGACATTCTAGTCATCCTCCGATCCATTTTCCACACAAGCCGGTGGATCTCAAGATTTTCCATAAGAAAAGACCTCCCGGCGAACCTTTGTTTAAAGTTCGTTGGAAGGCCTTCCTTATGGAGTAGAAAATAACCGAAGTTCTTTATCTATCCAATTTTATTTTCAAATCGTATGTTATCTTTACGATTGACCTATCAATGGCGCAGTCGGTGGGATTCGAACCCACGTGCCGGTTAAGGCAACTCGATTTCGAGTCGAGCTCGTTATGGCCACTTCGATACGACTGCACTGAATTATAAGCTCATTCATTTTAGCAGATATCAAAGATCCACGCAACAAAAAAAAGAAAAACCGTAAAAGTTTTCCTCTTCCCGCCTTCAATCGCTTTTCTTTTCCAGCAAAAAGATCGGTTCGATGTGCTTCCGGTTGCGCACCAGCAAGAGTGCATACACCCCGACCAGGCCGACCGACGTCCCCGCGATCAGCAGCCGGATCGGCACGATTTCCCCCAGCGCCCCAATCGCAAGCTGGAACACCATCGTCGCCAGCGCGTATACGAACGCCACAAACGCGTTGAGCTTCGCCCGCATCGAATCAGGAATGTACGTCTGCACGCTGCTCGAACGAATCGTAATCGACGTGATCCCCAGCATCCCCACAACAAACCGGTTGACGCACATGAGCGCGAACGGCAGCCACAACAAGCAGCCGTCAAACAGGGCGTACGTCATCATGACAAAAATATAGATCGCGAACCGATAGCGCTTTTGCGGCGGAAACTTGTAGTTAAGAAGCCCGCTCAACGTCCTTCCCGCAAACTCGATTCCCGAAAACAACGAATACTTCACCATGCCAAGTCCCGGCGTTTTTGAAAAGTAGGCGATCATCAGGTTTTGCTCCCCTGACCCCGTTCCTTGCGAAATCGCGATCGACACATACATCGCCAGCAATCCTTTTTCCTGTCGCAAATAAGAAAAGCCGTTTTTTAAATCCTGCACATACGCCTTGAAATCGAACCGGCCTTCGCCGCGCCGCTCCTCCAGCCGGATCTTTTGCTCGAACATCGCCGCAATCGTCAACAAAACCGCGTACACAATGGCGATCCAGCCCACCCCAAAGCGCGTATACAACAACGAGGCGATAGGCGTCATAACCATCGTGATCGTCGGATAAATCATGGACGACACCGTATAGCCCTGCTCGTAAAAACCCTCCGGAATCAAATTCGGATACACGCTCTCGTACGCGACCTCGTACACCGACCCCGTCGTCGCGATCAGCAAGGAAAAGACGGCGTACACGCCAAACGAGAACGAAAACGACAGGCAGTACAAGCCAAACAAGGCGTACAGCGCGCCATTGAGAAAGTCGAGCCCGACGATCCACGGCATCCGCGGAAACCGGTCGAGCACGCTCGATAAAAAGACAGGCAGCACGAAGCGCGGCACAAACGAGATCGCCGCGAACAGGCCTGCCAGAAACGTCGACTGCGTCTGGTCGAACACGACAAAGGAAAGCACAAAGTTCATCGCCACCGAGCCGATGCTCGAAATGATCGTCCCCAGCGTGATAATCGTAAAATTTTTCGTCCAAAGCGTTTGTTTTTGCATGGTAATGGTCCCCCTTTTTGTCTTGGTTTTCACACCTACAGCATAAAAAATCCCAAACAAAAAGCCAATCTTTCGTCCGTGATAAAAAAAGCCCGGAAAATCGGCTTAAAGAAACCTTAATCCCATTGTTTGATAAAATGCCGTTTCAGCAGCCCGTACGCCTCCTTGTACTGCCGGTTGGCTTCAAGCACATCCAAATAGTACGGCAAATGAAAGAGAAAGTAGCCGTAATGGTAGTTCTCGCTCGCCTCGTCCAGACACCGTTTCATCATGCGCGCGTACGCTTCCTCGCGCAAATAGTTTGGATGCTCCAAACGATACCGGACGACATCGAAAAACACCGACGACGCGCGTTGTTGTTCTTTCACGATCCACGCTTTCGCCAGCTCGTATTCGCCAAGTCCTTCGTAGCACAGCGCGATCTTATGCGCCGCCAGCGGACGATGGGCACAACCAAGCAGCAGTTCCAACGCTTTCGCGTACTCGCGACGCTCCAGCCGCGACGCCCCGACATTGTAGCGGGCGTTGTCCAGCATTTGCCTGGCCGAATCCGTCGCCGTCATCGTCGCCACCTTCTCGATTTGCGCGAACACCCGCTCCATCGACGGAATGTCCGAAAGAATGCTGAAAGCGACCAGCCGCCCGAGCAGGGCGTCCAAAATGCGCTCGACATCCATCTCCTTTTGCGCGATCGACAACGCCTCGCTCCAGTACGCCAGACAATCGAGCATCCGCTCGTGACGGCAGCTCGTCTCCGCCGCGAACGCGTACGCGAAAAAGTCATGATACGTCGCCAGAAACGCCTCCTCGCTCCACGCTCCCTGCAAAAGACGGAGCTCGTCGTACTTGCGACGCTGCCGCGCGTCGAAAAACGGCTCGTAGCTTCGCAATGTTTCGACCGCCTCCCTGTTTTGACAGCGAATGAGCATCGCGTCCAGCGCGAAGACGGAACCAAGCATGCGTTCAAGCTCTTCGGCTTCAAAGACCGGCGCCCCGTCCTCCTGCTCGTAGTGGCTGGCGTAAAACGCGTCCAGCTTCGCCTCGATGGGCGTCAGACTGGCATCCTCCAGCGTCAAGCCAAGCCGTTTGGCGAGCGCTTCGACAATGTCGGGCGCCGGCACGATCTTCCCGTTTTCGATTTTGGACAAATACGACACCGCGCAAATCCCGTTGGCCACGCTCTCCTGCGACCAGTCGCGTGCAAGGCGCGCCTGGCGCAGCAACACCGGCAAATACAAGCTATCGTACTTCACAAAAATCCTCGACAGCCGCCCGGTCCAAATATGGCTCGGTCTCCGTTTTCATCCCGATCCCCGTGATACCCAGCCTATCGGCCGTTTCCAGCGCGTAGCGGCTGTCCTCAAAGTAGAGCGTTCGTTGGGCAGAGATCCCCAGCGCGTCTAGCGTCCGCGTAAAAATTTCCGGTTCGCGCTTGCTCAGCTTTTGATCCTCGGCGCTCGCGATTCCGTCAAAGTCATCCCATATTCCTAACCGCTTCAAGACCGGCTCGACCAAAACCATCGGACTCGACGTGACGACGGCCAGTTTCTTTCCTTTTTCCCGACACGTTTTCACAAACGAGATCGCGCCAGGCACCGGCTGGATATGATACGTGTACTGCTCCAGCAAAATCGAGTCGGCGATTTTCTGCATCGCGTCTTCGTCCATTGCGGTTTGCCAGCGCTTTCGAATGTACGTGAACACTTCCGACACCTTCATCGCGTGATAGCGTTTCATGTCTTCCGGTACGGACGAGTCGATGCCGCTGGCTTCGTAGATCGCGCGCACGACTTGCTCCCACACGTGCATGGAGTCGACGAGCGTGCCATCCAAATCAAAAAGGACGCCATCATATTTCGTCCAGTCGATCCCCATCATACGTTCCAGCTCCACACATCGCCTGCGGCGAGTTGTTCCTTCAGCGCTGGCGTCTCGACCAGATCCGCCAGCAAGCCAAGAGCCGGTTCGGTTTCCCCGTGGAAATCGTCGAGCGCGAACTCGTTTTCCGCGACGACAAACACGTTTTCCGGTTTGATCCGGTCGTGGCCACATTCCGCCTTTTTGCCTTCACGCAGCGCCTGGCACAGCTGGTCGACGAGCGTTTTCTCCTCCGCCTCCGTCAACGTGTGCACTTTTTTCAGTTCCGCCAGCGACATCCGATACGGCTTCAGGATCTCGATTTGCCAGCCGGTGCCGCCCGGGATCTTTTTCACCTCGTATTCCTCGAACACGGCGATATGGGCTTTGGGATCCGCCTTGGCCAGCAAGTCGAGCCGGCGCTGGGCGTCCTTGCACTGTCTCAAGTATTCGTCCTCCGCCTCTTTCATCGTCATTCCCCGCGTCAGCAAGTCGAACACGTCGCCCTGCCGTTCGGGAAAACGCAGCACCTGCACGATTTTGCGGGTGTTGTTGTGGACAACCTCCATCGTCTTACCGCTGCGATCGAGCACTTTCGTATATTTCATAAACTTCTCGCTCCATTTCTTTTCGTCCATTGTATCACGAAAAAGGAGGAGCTTTATCCTCCTCCTGTTATCGTTTTATCTTTCATTTTTTCGAATCTTCTCGATTTCCTCTACTGTCATGTCCAGCAGCTCGGCGATTTTCTTTGCCGGCATGTGGTCGGCCAGCATTTTTTGCGCGATCTTCGCTTGTTTTTCATATTGTTCCCGCTGTGCTGTCTCATAGGCCATTTCGTAGCCCGCAAGCTGCGCCGCCTGCTCCCTTTTGCTCACCAGATCGCGTAAACTCTCGTTCATATACATGATGCCAACCTCCTCCTTTTTTAAGCGTTCGGCTCTTTTCTTAAGTATATCATACCGCATTTTGTCCGGATCCGCTTCCTTGAAGTCCTCCATCAAGTCTTTCAGACGCCAGTCGCCCGCATAATCCGCGTTGATGAAAATCAAGTGTTGTCCATCGCCCAGTTCCAGCCCGTTTTCGTCTTTCATCGTAAAGTGGTGCATCGGCGCGCCATCCCCGATCACGTCGCCACGACAAATGAAAATCACATACGAGTCCGCCAGGGTGTCATAGTTTTCTCCACGTGGAAGCATGTCCATATCCTCGTTGCTCAAGTAAAACCGGCCCCGCTTTTTCAAATCCGGATACAAAACGGTTTGAAACTCGGTGTCGTAGTGATTCGCTTTTTTATCCGTCGCCGCAATGTCGAACCGCGATGTTTTCGACGTCAAATTCAACACGACTTCCTGCACGCGCACCGATTCGATCTCGATTTGCGGATCGTCTAAAATGAGCCGCAGCATCCATTGCGCGCCTTCCTCGAAATCCTTGAAAAACACGTTCATATACAAATCGTCAAACAACGTGAATTCCTGAATGAGTCGCAGGTTTTCTTCCGGAATCTTCTTCATTCTTTCTCTTTGGCCGAAAACGAAAGCTTCTCCAGCACCGTACGCACGGCTTGTTCCTCGGCGCGGGAGCTCAAAATCATGCCTACCCGTCCTGGATCAATAGGAAACAACAGCGTGACCTCGCCATCGCGCACCATCCAGTCCAGCGAAAACGGTGTCGTTTCATGGGTGAATTCGTATTCTTCCTTCAGCCGTTCGACAAAGCGTTCGTACCCGTCGCCACTGAGCAAAACGCCTTCCATCACCTTCGTGTCCCGGAAGCCAATCGTCAAAACGTTGTCCCGGTACGCCCAATCGTGTCCATCGGTCGTATCCAGCGTGAGCTTCACCAAATCGCCGCTATCCGTCAGCAGCGTGAGGCTTTTCGCCGTCGTGCAGCCGCAAAACAAAACCGTCAGCGCAAGCAAGCCAATACCAGCCAGCCGTTTCATCGCCGGGTGCTCCATTTCAGCAGTAGCGCGATCGCTCCCGCGCTACACACCGCCAGCGAGGCGTACAACCCCGGATTCGTCATCAAACCCGTCGGAACGAACAAGCGGACCTTCTCGTTTTCATAGTCGATCTCGACTCGTTTGTCCTGCACGTTGGCCATGCGGCCATTGATCGTCACGACCCCGTTGCGCTCCTCCACCTTCACTACTTCGTCGCTCAGCCGATAGCCTTGGGGCGCCTTCGTTTCCTTTATATACATGACATCGTAAGCGAGCCAAAACGAAGCCGTTCCGGTTTTTGAATCGCCCGCCACGGTTTCGATGCGCCGCGTGCACGCCGCGTCCTCGTAGCTCGTAAACGCGAACTCGCTTCCCAAAACCGGCTCTTTCGTCTGCGCGTCGATCTTGCGGATCCGCAACTCGTCCAACTCGTTTCGCTTCGGCTCGACAACTACCGAAAACACCATCGTCTTCGCCTCCTCGTCCCAAACCGGAATCGAAACGATCAGCGGCGCCATCGTCCGGTCGTCGCTCCACATCAAATACGCGCCCGGCTCCATTTCACGAAACTCGATTTGGTTGCGCGCGTCGGCGACTCCCTCGATCAAGTCCGGACGATATCCGTCCAAATGATCAACCACCTCTTTTTTCAACACGGCCGCCAGCTCGTCCAGCTCGCGCGCCGATTTGATCTCGTTCAAATCGCAAGGCGTCCAGGGCGGACGCATCACGAACCGTCCCTGGTCGTAATCCGCGATCGGCAGCGCCGACACCTTCGTGCTTTCTTTCACCAGCACCGTCATCTCCCCTTTCTTCTCACTGGCATACGCCGGCCTGCACATGCCAAGCAAAGCCAGACCGACACAAAGCGCCATCAATAGTTTTTTCCACATATCCTTTTTTCCTTTCCTCGTCTGCATACCGCCCCAAGCAGCGCGAACGGAAGCAAGCCAAACGCCAGTTCCCGCCACGAAGGCAGCTTTCTTTTTTGCGGCGGCTCCTCCACGGAAGCCGATCCGTCGCGCTCGCCCGTCACCACAAGCCGGTGCGTGTTCAATCCATACGGCGTGCACGTCACAAGCGACAACAAGTCTTTCCCTTCCCGGGGCGCCAGCCGTTCCAGCGCCGAGGGCTCGATCACCTCGATCGTTTCCACCCGATACGCCAGCGACTCGTCATACACATCCAGCCAAATGCGGTCGCCCGGCTTCAACTCGTCCAGCCGGGTAAAGAGCCGGTGGCTCGACAAGCCCCGATGCCCCGTTAAAACCATCCGGGCCCCCGGTCCGCCAGGCGGCACATCCGAAGACGGCCAGTGTCCGACGCCTTTTTGCAGCGTTTCCTCCCCGGTTCCGGCATAAACCGGCAAATCCACGTCAATGATTGGAATGCGAACCCGGGCGATGATGCCCTCGGCTTCGATCGACGCGTACAGCGCCTCTCGCTCTTCGCCTTCGCTTTCGTTCAGCAACGCGCGCCGTTCTTTTTTTCGCGCCAGACTGCGGGCGTCCAGCGTCGCGTTCGCGCTTTGAAACGTCGACAACGCCTGACGCATCCGCCAGCTGCTCGCGCATCCCGCCGCCAGCGGATAAAACGCGCACAGCAAGCCGAGCCCAATCAACACGCCGCTTTTACTTCGCTTCTTCATCGCGGTCTTTGCGGCGCGCCTTACGCCCCGCCCAAATAAGCAGCGAGCCAGCCGAAAGCAGCACGATCGTCAACGCGGAGCCCGTTTTCGGCAGCGCGGCCTCGGTCTGGTTGACGACCTCCAGCAAAGCCGACCCAGCCGCCGAATCAGTATCCAGCTCGGTTTTCCCGTTCCAGTCCTGCGG
Organism: uncultured Dubosiella sp.; assembly: GCF_964018005.1. NCBI lineage: Bacteria > Bacillati > Bacillota > Erysipelotrichia > Erysipelotrichales > Erysipelotrichaceae > Dubosiella > uncultured Dubosiella sp. Next base: position 76,118 of record NZ_CAXHOA010000007.1, on the reverse strand, counting down.
AAACGACACCTCGGCTTCCAGCTTCGTCAAAATCCGGTCGGTCGCTCCTTCCCCTTGGCGGTACGCATCGCGCTCAGCCGGAAAGGTTGGTGTCAGCGTCAGACGGATCGGGCCGGGCAGCGGGCGGTATCCGTCCGGCGCTTTCGTTTCCTTCAAATAGTACGTGCCTTGATCCAGCCCGAAAACCGAAAACCGGCCCTCGGCGTCGGACACCATTTCCTCGCCCTCTTGCGACGTCGCCACATAGCCGTTTTCTATCTTTTTCAAGCGCACTTCATCCGCGCATGCCTCGTCACGATACAAACGGAACCGCGCGCCTTCCAGACGCGTGCCCGCCTCGTTGACTTTGGCGCCCTCCAGCCGGTACGTAAAACACACGACCGTGTCCCACGGCGTGAACCCGGTTTCACCTTTGCCATCGGAATCCGGATTGTTCGAAAATTCGAGCCGCACCGCGTTCTCGAAACCGGGCCGGCCGGTTTGATCGGCCGCCGTCTCGTTCAGGCGCGCGTCATAGCGCACCACGATCGTTTGCCCGCGCGCGTCCTGGCCAAACACCTCGTCCACGAACGCTTTCAAATCCGGCACGACGACTTGAAACGTTTCCCCTTCGACGCCGGTTTCGACCCGAAACGCGCTTTCCGGCATCGGCACGCTTCGCTCCCCGTCCATCACGGCGATCCGCACCGAATCCAAATCGGCATCCAGCGCGGGATCCATCTTGTCGTGGAACACGAGCGAGTACGTATCGTAGCCCGCCATCGCCGGCACCTTCGTTTCATAGCGAAACGGAATCGTCTGCCCGATCTCGAAGTCGCCTATATCGTTCCAGCCGATTCCCTGGTCGTCCTCTTCGATTTTTTTAATCAAATCCGGATAGTCGGACTTGATTTGAATACGAATGTCCGCGTTCGCGCTTGCCGCCAGGCAAAGCGAGGCCGCCGAATGCATGTCGTTGTTGTAGACATTGTGCTCGTCCACCAAATACCAGCCCGGCGCCAGATCCCGAATGACGACGCTGCCATCCGGCTCCAGCTCGTCCACCTCGATCCGGGTGCCGCTCTCGCTTTCCAGCTGGTCGCGCAGCGCCTCCACAAAAAAGCGCAAGGAAGAATCGGGCCCCTGGGCGTCCAGACCGGCAATGTAGTCGACCGCCTCCCATTCGCGCACCGTGTCGGGGGACTGGTTTTTGGCCGCGCCGACGGCGGCTTGAATCGCGGGCCGGTACGCCTCGTTCCACGTATAGTGGACCGAGCTTTGATCCGCGGACGTCACGACATCAAACAGCCGATGCGCGACAAATGTCTTGCCACGCAGCGTCTGGCCGGCGTTAGGCACCAAGGTAATCGAAACCGGCTCGGCCGTTTCCTGGGCCAGAGCGGGCGAAAGCACGCACGCCAGCGTGATCGTGCCGGCCGCAATCGCTTTAAAAAGTGGGAGAATGCTTGTTTTCTTTCGTTTCATATGTTGTTCCTTTTCTATTGTTTTTGACGCCGCAAGGCGATCCAAACCGTCATCGCGCCCAACGCGCTCATCCAACCATGCATGGCGCTACCCGTGACCGGAAGCGCGGTCTGGGTGTGGTTGACAAGCGCAATCGTAATGGTCGGCGCGCCATCCTCCTGTTCGATGGCGACCGCGTCATGACTCGTTTCCCCGTCAAAATGGACAAGCAGCTTGTCCTGGGCGGGAACGGCTTCGATTTTCAACGTGTGGGCTTCGGTTTGCGGAAGCCGGTAGCCATCCGGCGCCTTCGTTTCCTTCAGGAAATACGTCGTATCCACCTCGATGGGCGCAAACGCGGCCTCGCCGTTTTCATCGGTTTCGATCGTCTCGACTACGGTTTGGCACGCGGCGTCGGCATACAGTGTAAATTCGGCGCCAGCCAGCGGCGTGCCGTGCTCGTTGCGCTTCAAAAGCCGGATTGGAAACGGCTGGACATCGTTGTAGACCGTTAACGTGCCGGTTTCCGGATCGTAAGGGAACGTCTCGGCGTCGTGCACGACAAGACCGTTTTCATCGACTTCCACCCGGATCGGCTGCTGGATTTTCCCGTAGCCAAAAGACGGCTCGATTTCCTCAAGGGTGTGGACGCCAAACGCCAGACCGCGCCACACGATGACGCCGTTTTCATCGGTTCGCACTTGGTTCTGGGTTCCATCGGGCGCGGTATGCAAAAACGTGGTGCCCGGAATCGGGGTGTTTGTGCCGGTTTGCCGTTTTTCCAGCCGCAGCTCGATGGCGCGGTTTGGGATGGTCGTCGTTTGAACGAGGGAGAGCGCCGGTTCGGTCGTGCCGGTGTCGGCAATCGTCACCGTGTGGATCGTCGGGTCGATTTGGTAGCCGGATGGCGCTTTCGTTTCCTGGATCGTCAGCTGGCCAAGCGGTACGACCGGCCGGTTTTGATGGTCTTTGTACAACGGATCACCGTCGATTTGATACGCTTCGTCGAACCGCACCCGGCCTTGGGCGTCGGTGCGAAACACCCATGTCCGCGCGGGTTCCTTGGCGTCCTTTGGAAAATGACGGACAGTGAATTGCGCGTTTTCCAGGGTGGCGCCGGCAACCGGCTCGCCTAACTGCGTATCGGCGTCCACTTTTTGAATGAGAAGGTCGACGGGCGCCGCTTTTGGCGTGTCGGCGCATGTGACGACCGCGCGTTCATTGGCAGAAACGGAAACCGGATGGATGGCCGGATCCAGGGCGTAGCCTTGCGGGGCTTTCGTTTCCCGAATGTAGTATGTGCCCGGTGCCAAATCCGTGATGCGGTTGGAGGAGAGATCTTCTTGAATGGTGAAGGTTCCGATTTGCGTCGTGGCTTGCGCGTCCTGGTACAGCCCGTATTGCGCGCCGGTCAAATCGTAGGCGGGATTTTGGAAGGAAAGATCGGTGTTGGAGGATGTCTTTCGAATTTGCAGCTCGCCTTTGGGCGCGTATTGCCCGTAGGCAAGCGGCTGGAACGGCGCGGTTTGGCCGGCCCAGTTGACGCCTTCCCCCTTTGTGTCGACCATGTAGACGACGTACCCTTTTTCTTTGGGGTCGGGGCGGCTTTGCACTTCGTCGTAAAGCGGGCCGATCCAGTTGTTCCAGTGGTAGCCGTTGGCTGCATTCGTGCCAACGCTGGCGCCCGTATGGGCGAAGGAGACAAAGTCGTTGGTCGCCACGATCATTTGCTCGAGCGAATAGCCTTTGGCTTCCAATATGTTTTCCGGTCCGTTGTATCCATAGTAGAGCGCTTTGCGCAAGGCGGGGTTGTCGACTTCAAACGGGTCGCTTGTCGACTGGCCAATCGTCGGCGAGGCGTGCATGCCGTTGGCGCAAAACGCGAGCTGCTGATTGGACAGCCGCCACAGGCCGTTGACAATGTACCCGGCGCCCCATGACGCGCTCACTTGCGTGAAATCCGCGACTTGCATCGCTTTGGGCGTTTTCCATGTTTGATCGGCGCCCACCATCGCTTGCAGCTTGTTTTGGTAGGCCGGCGTTTGATACCGGTCTAAAAGCGGCAGGCGCCCGCGCATGACGGAAAACGGCGGAAACGTCGTGTAAAACGCGTCGCTGAGAAAATAGTCGGCGTCCACGTAGTCTTCAAGTCCGTACAACGCGCATACTTCTTTGCGCACATCGAGGTGCGCGGCAAAATTTCCATTTCGCTGATCGGCGAGAACTTCCTGGTCGGCGGTCGTCAGCAGCGCGTCTTCTTGCGCCTGGACCGGCGATTGAAGCAGGGCGAACGCCATCACGAGGATGGACGCGAAAATGGAAAAACAATAAATCGTTCGTTTCATACTGGTTTTTTTCCTTTCTGAAGGGCATCTGTGTGCCATTGGTGGATAAAAAGATTTAGAATAGAAAATACAAAAGGAGTTGAATTGTTATGGATATAATGAAACAAATGGAAGACCGTCACTCCGTCCGCAAATACCAGGATCTTCCGATTTCGAAGCCGGTTTTGGAGCGGCTGCAAGAGGAAATCGCAGCCTGCAACAAAGAAAGCGGACTGGATATCCAGCTGGTGCTGGACGAGCCCAAGGCGTTCGATCCAAAATACGGACATTTTGAAGGGGTGGAAAACTATATCGCGCTCATTGGTCGAAAAGGAGAAGATCTGGATGAGAAATGCGGATACTATGGCGAAAAAATCGTTCTGTTCGCGCAATCGCTCGGACTGAATACTTGCTGGGTTGGTGTCACATACAAACAAATCGAGGGAACGCTGCAAATCGGAAAAGACGAACGTCTGGTGGCGATGATCACGATTGGATACGGTGTCAACCACGGGCAGCCTCATGAATTGAAGGAAGTGTCGAAATTTAGCAATGAAAATCCAAATTCGCCGGAATGGTTCAAACGCGGCCTGCAAGGTGTCCGTCTGGCGCCATCGGCCTACAACGAGCAAAAATGGCATTTTTTCTACGACGAGGAAAACGGTGAAGGAAAAGTGGACGCGCGTCCGGGAGTCGGCGAATTCGCCAAAGTGGATCTTGGAATCGCGAAATACCAGTTTGAACAAGCATCCGGAAAGGATTCTTCAATCTGGATCAAATAAATTCAATAACGGAAAAGCCCGGAGGGGCTTTTTTTTACTCCTCCGTTATTCTTACACGACAAGACAGGATTTGAACAGCCTTTTTTCCATTTCAACAAGATTTCACATGTTTTTCCTCTTTTCGCAATCAAAAAAAGACCCGATCGGGTCAAAAAAGCAGAACGGCGGCTTCTCGTTTCCAATATGCGTAAAAACACGCGTAAATTCAATCGCAAAAAAAGACCATAGCGACATGGCCATCGTCTTTTGATGAATTGGCTTGCTTATCCGACGATTTCCTCAGCGGATTTAAGCGCCTTTGTGAGCAGCTTTTTCAGCGCTTCCTTGTCGTGTTTTTCCATGTTGTAGAAGAGGCGGTCGTTGATGATGTCGTCTTCTTTCGCGTCGTGGATCTTATGCGCGATCTGCATGAAATATCCCGTGATGCTGTCCTTATCCACTTTGTCCCGTAAGCACTTGCATTGTTTTTCTGCCATATTCCTATACCTCCCATATGTGGTTTTATTATAAGTCATTAAAAAAACGGAACAAACTCATGTGCTCCGTTTCATTTTTTTCGAACGAGAAGAATCCAGTATCCTTTGTCGCGTGTCACGCGCTCCACCCGACATCCGGCTTCTTCGAAGTGCTTCACGGCGCTTGGCGCGCCATGTTGTTTGCGCATCACCAGCCACAGCCGTCCGTGCTCGCTCAAATGCTCGACACACGAATCCAGCAGCGCGTACATCGCGGGCTTGCCGATTCGAATGGGCGGATTGAATACGATGCAGTCGAACACGCCGGTTTGGATGCCGTCCTGCGCCTCGACGCGCGCCTTGAGTCCGTACTTCTCCATGTTCGCCTTCGCGAGCTGTACGGCCCGCGCGTTGATGTCGATCATCGTCATGTCCGTATGGTAGCGGCTCTGCAAAACGACACCGACCACGCCGATCCCGCAGCCAAGATCCAAAATCGACCGGGGATCCGTTTCATGGTCCAGCACGGTTTCCAGCAGCAGACGCGTGCCTTCATCCAGCTTGTCCTTGGAAAATACGCCCTGGTTGGAATGCAAAGTGAACGATCGTCCGTCGATCTCGAATCCGATATCGAACGGCCGGTCTTTGACGTCGTCGTTGGTGAAATAGTGGGCCATCAGGCGTTTTCCACCGCGTTTTTAATGGCTTCGGCGTCAAATCCGAATTTATGATACAGCTCGTCCGGCTTTCCGCTTTCGCCAAAAACGTTTGGCACGCCCAAACGAACAAGTCTGGCGCCGCCTTCGGCGCTGGCCATGACTTCCGCCACCGCCGAGCCTAAACCGCCGGTAATTAAATGGTCTTCCACCGTGATGATCGTATCGCAGGTTTTCTTCAGCTCCTCGATCATTCCGGCGTCGATTGGAGAAATCGTATGCATGTTGACGACTTTCGGCTTCACATCGAGCATGTCGTACGCTTTCAGGCACTCCTGCACCGAGCTGCCCGAGCCAATGAGCGCGATCCGGCTGTTTGGGTCGCCTTCCTTGAGCACGACGCCCTTGCCAAACGTGAACACGTAGTTTTCGTCGTTGACCTGCTCGACGCCGCTGCGCCCGAGCCGCACGTAAAACGGCCCGTCCTGGTAGGCGATATATTTAATGGCCTGCAGCGCCTCGTTGTAGTCGCACGGAACGATGACGCGCATGCCCGGAATCGTGCGCATCAAGGAAACGTCCTCGATGCACTGGTGGCTCGCTCCGTCCTCGCCCACGCTCACACCCGCGTGCGAGGCGCACACTTTGACATTCAGCGCCGGATACACGATCGAGTTGCGGATTTGCTCGTACGCCCGTCCGGTCGCGAACATCGCGAACGTGCTGGCGAAAGCGATCTTTCCGCTGGCGGCCAGACCGGCGGCCACAGCCATCATGTTTCCTTCCGCGATTCCCATATCAAAATGGCGTTCCGGCGCGATTTTTTTCGCTTCCGCGCCTTTCGTGCTGCCGGCCAGATCGGCATCCAGCGCCACGATGTTGCGGTCCTCGGCCATCAGTTGTTTCAATGCGTCGCCATAAGCGACCCGTGTTGCGATTTTTGCCATGGATTATTTCGCCTCCAGTTCTTTGAGTGCGGCTTCTTTTTCGTCACTGTTTGGCGCCACACCGTGCCAGTTGACTTTGTTTTCCATAAACGACACGCCTTTTCCTTTGACTGTCTTGGCGATAATGACCGTCGGCTTGCCTTTGTTTTGGCGCGCTTTGGCGAACGCGTCGCGAATCTGATCGAAGTCGTGGCCGTCGATGCACTCCACATAGCATCCGAACGCCTTGAATTTCTCATCGAGCGGATACACGCTCATGACGTCGTGCACATGGCCGTCGATCTGCAAATCGTTGTTGTCGACGATCATGCACAAGTTGTCCAGTCCATAATGGGAGGCCGACATCGTCGCTTCCCACACTTCGCCCTCCTGGCACTCGCCATCGCCTAACAGCGCGTAGACGCGGTGCCCGTTTTGATCGAGCTTGTTGGCCAGCGCCATGCCGACCGCCGTCGAGATGCCCTGTCCCAGCGAACCCGTGGACATGTCCACGCCTTTCAGGTAGCGCATGCTTGGATGGCCCTGGAGCGGGGAACCAAGATGACGGAACGTGGGGAGCAGTTCCTTATCGAGAAAACCTTTTTCGGCAAGTACGCCGTATAACGCCGGGCTGGCGTGCCCTTTACTTAAAACGAATCGGTCGCGATCAGTCGTGTCCAGATTATCCTTTGTGATATCCATTTCTTCAAAGTAGAGACTTGTGATCAGGTCTGTGGCACCGAGACTCCCTCCCGGATGTCCACTCTGGGCAGAATGCGTTTCAATAATAATATCCTGACGGATATTGTTTGCATGCTTTTCCAGTTGTGCGTTTTGCATAGTCATATTTCTCCTTTTAGCCCATACATTATATCAAACTTCTTTCTCGTTTGTGAGGAATTCACCAAAAAATAGAAAAAGAAGCGCAATTTCCGAAAGGTTTGCACTTCTTTGTTTTTGTGGAATCGTTTACTTTTTCGCGGCTTCCGGCTCGTTGTCCACTTCGAAGATCTGCGCGCCAAGCGCCGGCACGTCGACCTCGATCATAAACGGCTGGTTGTTGCGTTTGAGCCGCACCGCCTTCACGCGCTGCGCCGTGTCGGTATTCAGCGATCCGTTGTATTTGGCCCACTGCGTGTTCATGACTTCCGTGTAAACCCCTTTGTGCGGCGCGCCAAACTGCGCCCGGTACGGGTTGGTCGAGAAGTTGAGAATCGTGATAAACGTCTTGTCCGTCGCCTTGCGCATGAAAACATACAAGTTGCGTCCCGCGTCGTCCGCGTCGATCCATTGGAAGTTGAGCGGATCATAGCCGTAGTAGTAGGCGTCGTTGTCCGCGTACAGCGCCGTCAAATCCGCGAAGAACTTGGCGAACGCGTCGTGCATCGGGTACTCGAGCAGGAACCAGTCCGTGCTCTTTTGCTCGTCCCATTCCCGCAGCATGCCGATCTCGTTACCCATGAAGTTGAGCTTCTTGCCCGGATGCGTGAACATGTACGTGTACAACGCCCGGCACTGGGCGAACTTGTCCTCGTAGCTTCCCCACATCTTGTCGACGATCGTTGCCTTGCCATGCACGACCTCGTCGTGCGAGAACGGCAGGATAAAGCGTTCCGAATAGAAATACGCCATCGAGAACGTGATGTCATTGTGGTGGTACTGGCGGTAGATCGGATCGCGCTTCAAATACTTGAGCGTGTCGTTCATCCAGCCCAGATCCCACTTGTAGTCGAAGCCCAGACCGCCATCCAGCGTCGATTTCGTCACGTTTGGAAAATCGGTCGAGTCCTCCGCGATGAGCATGACTTTGCCATGGTATTTCTCGTTGATCATGAAGTTGGCGCGCTTCATGAAGTCGCAGGCGCCCTCGTTGACGCCGCGCTCTTTGTTTCCCTTCCAGAAAATCGCGTTCGAGATCGCGTCCCAGCGCAATCCATCCATGTGGTAGACATCGAGCCAGTAGTTGGCGGCCGACATCAAAAAGGAACGGACTTCCTCTTTCCACAAGTCAAAGTTCGCGGTTCCCCACTCGGAATTGGCGTCGTCCGGATTTTGATATTCGTAAAGCGGCGTGCCGTCAAAGCGCGCCAGCGCGAAGTTGTCCTTCACAAAATGCACCGGCACGAAATCCATAATGATGCCGATGCCCGCGTCGTGCAGCTTGTTGACAAATTCCATCAGCTCGACGTTCGTGCCATAGCGCGATGTCGTCGAGAAATAGCCCGTGTCCTGATAACCCCACGAACCGTCGAACGGATGCTCGCAAAGCGGCATGACTTCGACGTGTGTGAAGTGGTATTTTTTGCAGTGGGCGATCAAATCGTCGACGATATCCAAATATTTCGGGAAATCGTTGGGTCCCATGTCCTCGGTGCGCTTCCACGATCCCAGATGCACCTCGTAAATACTAATTGGATCGTCGTATCCCTTCGTTCTTTCCTTCATCCACTTTTGGTCGGTCCAGCCGTCGAAGCTTAGATCCGCGATAATGGACGCCGTCTGCGGACGCAGCTCGGAATAAAACGCGAACGGGTCGATCTTGTCGACGATGTCCCCGCCCGCCTGAACCACGTGGTATTTATACGAGTGGCCCGGTTTCGCTCCTTTGATGCGGGCCGTCCAGATTCCCTGGTCGTCTTTTGTCATCGGCGCGTCTTCAACGTCCCAATCGTTGAAGGTTCCGATCACGGACACGCTTTGGGCATGCGGCGCCCACACAGCGAAATCCGTGTATGTTTTTTTCGGATGCGCGCCGAATAAGTTATATGCTTCAAGCTCCCGGCCTTCAAAAAAGGCTTGCGTCTTTTTCTTCTCCATAAAAGTTCCTCCTAAAACCATTTTATACTTTATGGTACAAAATAAAAAGCGCAAAAAGTGAAAAACTGTATGCGCTTAATTTCTTTGCGTTTTGCGAAAATCTTCTAAGATTTTCTCTAAATCCGCCAGCGTTTCCATGCGCGAAAACGCGTCCTTCGTGCCATGGGAGTTGGGCAGTCCCTTCAAATACCACGAAGCGATTCCCCGCATTTCGCGAATGCCGGCCAACTCGCCCTTCATGGCGCACAAGTCGCGGGCGTGCGCTAGACATACGCCGATCCGGTCCTCGATCGTCACCTCGTGGGTTTGGCCGTGCAGCGAATCCACGATGTCCCGAATCAAAAACGGATTGCCGATGATGCCGCGGCCGATCATGACAGCGTCGCAGCCGGTTTGCTCGCGCATCGCGTAAAAATCCTCGACGGTTTTGACGTCGCCGTTGCCAATGACGGGAATCGAAACGGCGTCCTTGACTTTTTTGATCCACGTCCAGTCGGCTTTCCCGTCGTACATTTGCGTTTTCGTGCGGCCATGGACGCAAATCGCGGCCGCCCCGGCTTCTTCCATCGCCTTGGCCATTTCCACGCAGTTGATGTGCTCGCAATCGTAGCCGATTCGCATCTTGACGGTGACCGGCTTGTTGACGGCGTCCACGATCGCCTTGACGATTTTTTTGGCGTACTCCACGTCCTTCATCAAATAGCTACCCGCCTTCGCTTTGATGACCTTCGTCACCGGACAGCCCATGTTGAAGTCGATGATGTCGCAATCCGTCTGCTGGTCCAAAAAGCGGGCCGCGTACACCAAGGTATCCTCGTCGTGACCGAACAGCTGAAAGCTGACCGGATGGTCGCCCGGCTCGCTTTGGCACATTTTCAGCGTTTTGTCCGAGTCGTAGTACAGCGCCTTGTCGGACACCATTTCGTTGCACATCAAACCTGCCCCGAACTGGCGGGCGATCTTGCGGAACGCGAGATTGCTCACGCCAGCCAGCGGGGCGGTGATGACCGGTTCGGCAATTTCCACAGAACCGATTTTAAGCATTCATCTCCTCCAGGATGGCTTCCAGCTCGTCTTTGGTGAACTGGTAGTGCTCGTTGCAGAAGTTGCACGTCACTTCGCAGCCGGCATCATCGTCGATCATTTGCTGGATCTCGTCTTTGGACAGCGTCATCAAAATGCCTTTGGTGCGCTCTTTGGAGCACGGGCACGAGAAATGAATATCGGTTGTTTCCAGAACTTGCGCGTCCTCGAACAGGTCCCTGGCCAGCTGGCTCATGTCGGTATCGCCATACTCCTTGATGATGGTCGACATTGGCTTGAGGCCTTCCACGACGTGTTCGACGATCCGGATGTCGGTGTCGGTGGCGTCAGGCATCATTTGCAGCACGAGGGCACCGGCCGCTTCCACTTTGCCGTTGGCGTCCGTGGACACCCCGACGGAAACCGCGCTTGGCGTCTGTTCGGAAAGCGTGAAGTAATACGTGAAGTCCTCTCCGATTTGACCGGACTGGAGCTCCACCGTTCCGGTAAAGTTTTCCACCATGTTCAAATCCTTGATGACGGTCAGCGTGCCCTCCGTGCCGACGGCTTGCGCCACGCTTGGCGCGTCGACGTGCGGATCCGAGACAAAGCCACGGACGTTGCCGTTGGAGTAGGCGTCCACCGTGATGCTGCCAATCGGCCCGTGGCCGTTGATAGAGATCGTGAGCATCTCCTTGTCGGATTTAAGCATGCCGCCCATGATGGAGGCGACAGAGAGCGTCCGGCCTAAAGCGTCCGTGGCGATCGGCCCCATATCGAACCGGTCCCGGGCTTCCTGCACCATGTCGGTGGTGCGGGCGATATAAATGCGCACATGCCCGTCCAGGGCGAGTGCTTTTACGAGTTCATCTTTCATCGTTTGAACCTCCTTGTTTCCATTATCCTCTTTTCTTTTCCATTTTACCTATTTATATGCTTTTGGCAAAGAAAAGGAGCGATGGCTTTTCGTTTCGCTCCTTTGGCTTCTTAGTCTTTTTTCTTGGTGAGTTCGCTCAAAGCCTGGTCGAGATCTTCCTCGCTGGCTTTTTTCGGTACCGGCGGCACGTCTTCCTTGACTTCGACGGTTTCCGTTTCCACGATGGTCGCCTCGATTGGCGCGTTCGGATCTTTGAGCTGTCCGTATTTCATAAGATTCGTGATTTCCTCGTTGGTGAGCGTCTCGTTTTCATACAGGTTTTTCGCGATCAAATCGAGCAGGTCGCGGTTTTCCGTCAGGATGCGGCGGCATGCCGTATGGCACTCGTCCACGATCTTGCGCACTTCCTTGTCGATTTCCTCGGCGACACCCACAGAGTAGTTTCCGCCTTGCGTGTAGTCGCGGCCCAGGAACACGTTGCCTTGCGGATTGGCGTACTGGATCGGTCCAAGCGACGACATACCGAAGACACGCACCATGTTTTTGGCGATGTCGGTTAGTTTTTCAATGTCGTTGACCGCGCCGGCACTGATTTCGCCAAACACGATTTCCTCGGCGGTACGTCCGCCCAGCAATCCGGTGATTTGCGCCAAATATTCCGAGCGGCGGTGGAAGTATTTTTCCTCGCGCGGCGTCATCAGGTTGTATCCGCCCGCTTCCCCGCGTGGAATGATTGTGACTTTTTGCACCATGTCGGCGTCTTCGACTTTGAGTCCGATCACGGCGTGTCCCGCTTCATGGTACGAAACGAGCCACTTGTCCTTATCGCCGTATTTCTTGCTTTTTTTCGCCGGTCCCATCATGACACGGTCGATGGCTTCGTCCAGGTCGTCCATCGTGATGACGGTTTCCTTGTTGCGCACGGCCAGGATCGCGCCTTCGTTGAGCACGTTGGCCAGATCCGCGCCGGAGAAGCCCGGCGTGCGCTTGGCGAGGTTTTCCAGTTCGACGCCTGGCGCCAAATGCTTGTTACGGGCGTGCACTTTCAAGATTTCCTGACGGCCTTTGATGTCCGGCAGGTTGACCGTGACCTGACGGTCGAACCGTCCGCTTCGCAGCAGGGCCGGGTCGAGGACGTCAGGCCGGTTGGTGGCCGCGATGATGACGATGCCGTTGTTGTCGATCATACCGTCCATTTCCACGAGCAGCTGGTTGAGTGTCTGCTCGCGCTCGTCGTTTCCGCCGCCCATGCCGGCGCCGCGCTGGCGTCCGACGGCGTCGATTTCGTCGATAAAGATAATGCAGGGCGCCGCTTTGGCTGCCGTTTTAAACATGTCGCGCACGCGGCTCGCGCCGGTTCCGACAAACATTTCCACGAAGTCGGAGCCGGAAATCGAGAAGAACGGCACACCCGCCTCGCCGGCGACGGCTTTAGCGAGCAACGTCTTTCCGGTGCCCGGAGGACCGACCATCAGGATACCCTTTGGAATGTGGGCGCCCATGTCGGTGAATTTTTTCGGCGCGCGCAAGTAGTCGATGATTTCCTTGACTTCCTCTTTTTCCTCCTCGCAGCCGGCGACGTCCTTGAACCGCGTTTTCACGTTGGATTCGATGCGGGCTTTCGATTTGGAAAATTCGAAGGCTTTGTTGTTGCCTCCGCCGCCCATGCGGGCGAACATGAAATAAAAGAACACGCCGACCAGGATGAATGGAATGAGCTGTCCAAGCACATTGAGCCAGACGCTTCCCTGGTTTGGATCGACGATGGAAATTTGTCCGCCGTCGCCGGTCAGCGTTTTGTTGAGCCATTCCAGATTGGCTTCGGTGTTGGGAACGAGGACGTTGAAGCTTGTCGCGTTCGCGCCCGGTTTGGAAGGATCGGTGTACGTTCCTTCCACATCAATGACCGTGGACGAGATGGTCATTGAGGAGTTTCCGAATTTCGCGTCCTGCGCGAGCTTCTGGAATTCGGTATAGTTCATATGGCGCATCGTGCCCTGGGCGCTGTACGCGATCAAGGAAACGATGATACAAACTATGAAAATCGTGGGAAGATAGTTGAGCCACTTCTTCATTAATTGATCCCCCTATTCGTAGATTTCAGGTTTGAGAACGCCGATGAATGGCAGATTTCGGTATTTCTGGTTGTAGTCGAGTCCATAGCCCACCACAAATTCATTCGGCACGGTAAATCCGACATAATCCGCTTCGATATCGACAACGCGTCGTTCCGGCTTGTCAAGCAGCGAAACGATTTTGACGTTGGTCGCGCCTTTGTTCAGGAACATCTTGCGTACTTCCGAAAGCGTGCGGCCGGTATCGACGATGTCCTCGACCACAAGAATCGCCCGGTCCTTGCTGGAAAGATCCATGTCTTTTTCGATGCGCACGTCGCCGATCGACTCGGTTCCATCGTACGAGCTGACCGACATGAAGTCGATTTCGCAAGGGAACGTGAATCGCTTGATCAGTTCCGCCATGAATGGAACGCTTCCGCGCAGCAGGCCGACGATGATCGGCACGGTGTTTTCCTGTTCGTAATCGTGTTCGATCTGCGCCGCCAGCTCTTTGCAGCGTTGTTCTATTTGTTCTTCTGTAAGCAATACTTTTTCAATATCTTTGCTGATCATTTTTGATTTCTCCTCTAGTAAACCTATCGCGCTAATTGTAACATAAAGGCCGTGGGTTGGATAGAAAAATGTGTGCGGTCGCAGCCGATTCCAGGCACGAAAACGACGTGTCCCTGGCTGTTTTCGAGCACGTACCACTGCTCGCGCCACAGGCGCGGAATCTTGCGGTCGATCCAAAACCGGCGCAGCGTCTTGGTGCCGCAGCGCAAGGCGATTCGGTCCGTTCCTCTGGCGGGACGGAGCGTGAGAGGAAAATCCTGGTCGGTCAAAGTCACGCCTTCCTTGACTTCCCCTTTATTATTAAACGAATATGTAAAATTTCCCAACTCTAATGATTGAAAATTTTTCACGCTTTCCCTATCGCCCAGTAAAAAGGTAGGATATTGCGTTTTTTGCGCCAGCAAAACCTTGTCGTCGTGGCGTTCCAGCTTGTAGTCGCGCAAGTCGACTACGCAATTCGTTTGCAGCTGCCGGCACAACGATTCAAGATGGCTTTGCGACAAATGGCGTTTCATGGATTCCGCCAAAAACAAGTCGAGATAAAACGGGGCGTCCGGATCGGCGAGCAGGGCCGCCATGCCTTGCCTGGCCAAACGCTGCCGGCCCGCTTTTTTTTCGGCCTCCCACGCCGCGTTTTTTTGGTCGATTTCCTGCTGAAGCGCAAGTTTTTGCGCGCGGGTCATCGCGTCGATGGTTTCATGCCGGATCTGATTGCGGGTGTAGTAGTCGGCAAGATTCGTTTCGTCGACGCCGTAAGGCACATCGTGACCGACACAATACGCTTCGAGCTCTTTTTTCTCGTAAGCGAGCAAAGGGCGGTGGACGCGCAACCCATGGTATGTCGTTTCAAGGACAAGACCGTAGTGGTCGCAGCGCATATGGCGCCGCATTTGGAACAAATACGTTTCAAGGCTGTCGTCGAGATGGTGGGCGACGTACAAGTCGTCGATGCCTTCTTGATGGGCGATCTGAATGAAAAACGCGTACCGCGCGTCCCGGGCCCACGCCTGAAAGTTGCCTTCGCCGGGATATTTTGGATAGAGCACGTGGCATGGAATGGAGCGCTCTTGGCAATACGAGCGGACGATTCGCTCATCGCGGTTGGCGCTGGGGCGCTTGGCGTAGTTGACGTGGGCGACGACCAGGGAATGGCCCTGCCGATAAAGCTGGTCGAGCAAGGCCATCGAGTCGGGCCCGCCCGAACAGGCGATCAAAGCTTTCATTCTTTCCACTCTCCTTTCTGTTTTTTCCTCCACAAGCATACCATACCCCATCCGGATGAAAACGATTTATAATCGAAATATGAACGGAACTCCTTATTTTGGCATCGCGCTTCTTATCCCGCTGTTGATCACGGGCATTGGCGTCTGGTGCTCGCATTACCCGCCAAAAACGCGGCAGGCGTTGTTTGGCTACCGGTCCCCGCTTTCGATGCGGTCCGAGCGCAACTGGATAGCGGCGCAAAAGGCGCTAGGTCATTTGTGGTCGTGGCTTGGGCTGGCGGATCTGGCGGTCGTCTTTTTCGTGGAACTCGCGTTGACGGCGTCCAAAAACGTCGTGTGGATGGTGTATGGGTCGCTCGGCATGGTGGCGGCGCAAGTGTTCGTGCTTGTCGCCACCTATCTCATCATAGAAAGGAAACTGAAAAAACTGGATGCCTCTAATGAAAACACCTGAATCGAATACGCGTATTTCCAACGCCCGCATGGCAAGCGAGCTGAAACGTTTGCCGGTTTTGCTTATGCAGTCGGCCAGGCAAAAGATCGTTCTGGAAGGCAAGCGCGTGTACATCGTCGCGGCTACCCTGTCCAGAGAGATCACGGAGCCCTGGCGCAATCGAAGAGGATAGCTTCCTCTTTTTTTCATGGCGTCCGGTTCCGTTCTTATCCCATTCGTCAAAAGAGCCTGTCCGCAAGAAAAGCCCGCTAATTCAAACGGGCTCTCATGACTTATTTTAAGTTTTGTCTTCCATCAAGCCAAGGCGTTTTCCCACCTGGCGCGCTTCGCTGATTGTCAGATCCTTACGCTGGATTTCATATACCTTTTCGATCGGGACTCCAAATTCTTTGGAAAAGCGTCGAATGGCGTCAACCGACGCTTTCACAGCGCCTTCTTTTCGCCCTTGCGCTCGTCCTTGCACACGTCCTTCATTTCGTCCTTTCTCTCTTCCTTTCTCGATAAACCCCTGGCTCAAGTTGCACATTTTCCTCACCCTCCTTTGGTCTTCTTCCATTGTGAATCCATACGCTCTCAACTTCTCGTTGGCTTTCTTTTCCTCTTCGCACTTAAACAAATAATGTAGCACTTTCAATGAATCCTTGTCGTCTTCCCGGATCTCGTTTCCGATTTTGAACGTCGCCAGGTTCATCATGCCCTCCTTTGGCTCGTTTCTTGTCACCTGGCTTCCTTCTGTTTTCTCGATCCATTCCTTTTTGATTTCCAGCTCGCTTTTTTTGATCCGGAAATCGTTGACGACCCACATCGAATACACCGGCCGCAACGCGTTGTAGTCCACTTTCTTTCCCACCTGGTTACATACCATCGCGGCCACATACAAATTCTTTCGTGATTCCAAATCGTACGCTTTGGGCATGTCCTTTTGGAAATCCGCGTTGCCGTACGCCTGCCATGATTTCTTTTTCATGCCAAACAACAGGTCGGGCTCGACGTAGGCGCCCGAGCTAAACGCGATCTCGCCCGACGCGTACGGGATTTGATCGGTGTCGGTTTCGATATAGCCGCGAATGGCTTCGATGGGGTCCGAAGCCAGAGGCGGCACGCCGTCTTTGATCAAATACGACAAAAGCCGGGTGTCCCGAAGCCATTGTTTCGCCATACGGTCGTACGCCCGTTGCTGCCGGCGCAGGCTTTTCCGTTCTTTTTTATTTTTATCTTTCATATCTATTATATACGACAAAGAGAGGACAAAAGGGACAATTTTTCTTTAATAATTTTTTTGCTTCCAAAATATCCGTTTTCCGGATCAAAAAAGGAACGGGCGTGTCTTTCCCGTTTCCGTTCCTTTTTCTTTCTTTATTGCGTCTTTTTTCTCTTCACCCACAAGCCGGCGAGTACGAGCATCGCGCTCATAAGCAAACTAATCCACAACGACTGGTTCGTTTGGGTCGCGGTTTTTGGCGATGTTGGCTTTCCGTTTTTGGAAGAGGCCGGCGTTCCCGGCTCGACCGTCACCGTGACTTCGTTGGATGGAGTTTGACCGTTTTCGTCCACGAGGACGCCGACATTGATCCAGGCGCTGTTGCGGGTTACGACTGGCACTTTGACTTGGAACGTCAAGTCGATCGTCTCGTCTGGTTTCAGCTCGTCGATCTTCCACGTGATCGTCTTGTTTTCAATCGTGCCGCCCCTCGTGATGGAGCCTTCAACGAATCGCAGTCCGTCCGGGATCGCGTCTTTGACTTGGATTTGCCGGGCGCTTTCCGTTCCGTGGTTTTGGATTCGCAAAATGTATGTGATCGTATCGCCCATATTGGCTTTGAGGCGCGTCTTGACTGGCTGGCCATCGTTTTTGGCTTGCAGCTTCTCGATCGTCACCCGAGGTCCTTCGTTTGGCGTCTTGATTTCCACTTCGTTGGACGGGGTTGGCTCGTCCGGGCGCGTCGATTCGACGACTTCGGCGATGTTGCGCCATACGCCTTCGGCTTCCGGTACATCGACCGCGAACGAAACCGTTCTCGATGTGCCGGTTTTCAGCGTGCCCAGATGCCATGTGATTTGGCCGTTTTCCACGAGGCCCTCGTCGCTTACGCTGCCTTCCAACAGCGTCAATCCTTCCGGGATCGCGTCGGTTACGACGACATCGGTCGCGTCGGCTTCGCCATCGCTTGTCACTTTGATGAAATACGTGACGCGGTCGTTGCCCACAACGGCGAGCACGTCTTTTGTCCGGTTGCCTTCGTTGCGTTTTTGCGATTTTTCAATCGTCAAATGCGGCGCGAAGGTTTCCACTTCGACTGGCGGCGTCGTTTTCGGATCCGGATCGTCCTCGCTGTATGTGCTGGCCACATTCGTCCAGCGCGTATGCGTTTTGACGGATGGCACTTGCACCTGGAACGTCACCGTCCTGGTTTGTCCCGCTTCCAGCTTGGCCAGCTTCCACGTAATGCGGCCGTCTTTCTCCACGCCGTTGTCGCTGATCGAGCCTTTTACGAGTTCAAGGCCTTCCGGCACGATGTCTTCGATCACGACCTGGCTGGCCGGTCCGACACCGTCGTTTGTCACGTCGATAGCGTAGGTGATCTTGTCGCCCGCTTTGGCCTGAAGCAAGGTTTGCGTGAGCGCGCCGTCGTTTTTCGCCTGTCTTTTCACCACGCGCAAAGACGGAACGTTCGTTTCCACTTCGACTGGCGGCGTTTCGATTTCCTCGCGCGGCTCGTCTGGATTTTCCGGGTTGTTCGGATTGTCTTCGTGGCTGACCGTCGCCACGTTGGTCCATTTCGTCTTTTCCTTGACGGATGGCACTTGCACGCGGAACCACACTTCCTTGGATTCACCCGGCTGTAAATCGCCGATTTTCCAAAGCATCGTTCCTGTCTGCTCGTCGTAAACCGGTTCGACAAGCGAGTTGTCCATCGCCTGCATCACAAGGCGGATGCCATTCGTTTCCGGAATCGTGTCTTTGATCCAGACGTCGTGGGCCGTTTCCAAACTTGTGTTGGTCGCTTTCAAATAATACGTCACCGTATCGTTCGCTTTGGCGTTCAATATCGTTTGCACCCGGTCGCCGTCGTTGAGCTTGTGCTCCTTTTCCAAAATGACAGCTGGCACGAGCGTGTCGACTTCCACCTCTTCGGATGGAATGTCCACCCGGCCCCCCTCTTCCGGATTGTTCGGGTTGTTTTCATAGTTCGTCACTGCCTGATTCGTCCACAAGGTGTTTTGCGTGACAGCCGGAATACGGACTTTGAACGTCACCGTTTTGGATTCGCCGGCGGCCAGGTCGCCAAGATTCCATGTGATTGTCTGGGTGTTTGGATCGTATCGACCGTTTTCGCCCGCTTCCACGAAAGTCAGGAACAATGGCGTCGTTTGGTTTTCGGCGGTCGGGATCGTGTCGCGCACGATGACATCTTTCGCCGTCGCGTTGCCCGGGTTGTTCACCGTCAGGCGGTACGTCAGCACCCAGCCCGCTTTTCCGGTCAGTTTTTCAAAGGTATACTCGGCGTCGTTTTCGAATTTCTGGTCTTTGACGATCGTCAACTGCGGCAAATCGGTACCGACTTCCACTTCATTCGATGGTTTCGGATCCTCGTCTTCGTAAACGAGCGTCGCGATGTTTTTCCATGTCGTTTTCTTGTCGACTGTCGGAACAGTGACAGAGAACGTCAGTTCCTTCCTTTCATTGGCCGGCATCGTGCCCACGTTCCAGGTAATCGTTCGGGATGCGGCATCGTACTGGCCATTTTCACTGGCACTGTTTTTCACATACGTCAACCCTTCCGGCACCACGTCGCGTACGAATACGTTTTCCACATCGTGTTCGGTTGGATTGGTCACATGAAGCATGTAGGTCACGGTGTCGTTGGCGTTGACCGCGAGAATCTCTTTTTGCATCGCGTCGCCATTGACAGACTGCCATTTTTCAATGTCGAGATTTTTCACGATCGTGTCGATTTCCACCGTATTGGATGGCGTCGGCTCCGGATCTTCTTTGTATGTCAAGGTCGCGGTGTTTTTCCATGCCGTGTCTTTGTCGACAACCGGCACTTTGACCTGGAACGAGACGATGGCGGTTCCGCCGTTGGCGGCCAGCGTGCCCACGTTCCATGTGATCTTCCTTGTGTTCTCGTCGTATTGTCCGCCATCAAAGGCTTGCACAAATTCCAGACCTTTCGGTACGATATCGGTCACGACAACCTCGGTCGCCGCTTCGTTTCCTTCGTTGGTGACAACGAGATCGTAGGTGACGAGCTCTCCGGCTTCGACGCGCAATGGCGGCGTTTCGCCATCGTACATTGGCGTCGTCGGCGTGGATTCGTATTTATGGATCGTCACTTCTGGTTTTCCAGGTTCGGACTGATCCGATACCGGATTGGACGGTTTTTCCGGCTGGTCGTCTCCTTGCACATGCGCAACATTCGTCCACGTCGTCGCGATATCCACTTTTGGTACCCGCACCTGGAAAGTGACGGAGCGGCTGGCTCCTACGCCCAGGTCGCCCAGTTCCCACGTAATCAAACCCTTCTCGTCCACTGTCGCGTCCACGAGCGAGTTTTCGAGCAAAATCAAACCTGCCGGTACCACGTCCGTGATCACAACGTTTTTCGCGATCGCGGTTCCGGAATTTGTGACTGTGAGTTTATACGTAATCACATCGTCGGCGTCGACAGAGATGGCATTCACAGTATCCGTAAACTCGCCAAAGTTTACCGACTGCTCTTTATGAATCGTCAATTTTGGTTCGTTTTCTTTATCCTCATATTGATTCGTAAACAGCATCGTGTTGTTTGGCAATGCGTTGCCATCCGAATCGGTGTATTGAATAGATTTGACTTTCAACGTGCTGTTGTTCCATTCTTCCACGGTCACAATCGCTTTAAAGACGATTCGATCGTACGTCATTCCCGAAATTCCCGTATTTTGTTCCAAAATCTCGTAAACATAGGTTCCAGGTTTGGTGTACGTGATTTCTCCGAACTCAAAGCGTCCGAACGCGTTGTTTCCAACGACTGTTTTCGCCGGCAGCGGCGTTTCGCTAGCTGGCATGATTTCCGCTTCGCGTTCTGTCAGCTTCAGCTTTCGCTTCAACTGAGCGTCGATTGGCGCCGGCGTTTCCTCGTTGTCGGCCGGTTCGGTTTCCGGTTGTTCCTCTGGTTCTTCTTCTGGTTGTTCCGGCTCTTCCGGTTCAAATGCCGGCAGCGTCGAACGATGCACTTCATACGATTCGTCGAGCGGTTCTTCTTCAACATCGTTTGGTTGCTCCGACCGGGTCGCGGTTTGACTTGATGAACCAGCCGGACGAATCTCAAACTGGAATGTTCCTTCTTTCATCTCAAACGGATCGCCGTCCGGACTCATCGTTTTAAAGCCATGGATGACCGCGTTGTCCGTGCTTGGTTTCAAGTTTCTAAACGTGACGGACGCGTCCACACCGCTGGACATCGTTCCGCTTGCGGATCCGATCGTGTCGATTTGCAAGTAGTTGTCGATCCAGTTGTTTTGCGTCAACTCGGTCACGACGTATGGGGTGCCCGCTTCCAAACCATAGACAATGAGCGTTTCGTCTGATTTCAAATTGAATTTCGCTTTGCCTTGCTCGTCAAAACCAAGGCTCTCGTCTTTCTTTGTACCGTCGGCCTGGATTCGTTTCGCTTCCAATGTCTGTTTTGCGAAAGCCGCGCCCAAATCGAGTTCGAACGGGAATGGGTAATTTTTATCCGCGTCTTCCAGAGTCTGTCCTGTTCCGGCAATCAGCTGTTTCGAGATCCGTAAGCCAGCGTCGTTGACAAACGCGTCACGGCCGCTTCTTGTCAGTTCGTTTACGACCAGCTTGCCGTTATCGTCCGTAACATCGAGCGTGTACGTCAGCTCGTTTGGATCATATTCTATATCGCCGGAATTTTGCGGTTTTACTTCCTGGATAACCGCGGTATAGCGTCCCGCTTTCGCAAAAGTGACGAGTTTGAAGTTGATTGTTCCATCTTGATTATTTTGCGCAGACTCGTTATAAATCACGGTTCCATCGCTGTCTGTCACCGTCATATTAAATGCAAATGCATCGGCTTCCAGTTGCGTGCCCAGCAGTTGTTTGGTCAGCATCGGCCGCCAGCTTCCGCTCGGCTGGTACTTGTTTGTAAACAAGACGGATCCTTGATCGACATCTCCTTTGAAATATGTCGGTTTCACTGTTAATTGACCCTTTTCGTCTTTTTCCACTTTTACATTGACCGTATACACATCGCCCGAATATTCAATGTTGTTGATCGAGCCGCGATGTTCTGTCACCTGATACTCGTACGATTTTCCTGCATGTTTGCTTTCAAAAACGATTGGATCAAACTGTGTATTTGCTGTGCTGTCTTGTCCATTGCCTTGAATCGTCACTTGCTGATGCTCCGGCATTGGCGCGTCCTGGGTGATGGCTTCCAGATTAAACACAAACTTGTCCTCTGGCGTCATCGCTCGTCCAGTCAATACCTTGGTAACCGGAATGGCCAGAGTAGCTTCCGGTTCATAGTCGTTCGTAAATTCAATTTTATCTTTCGAAGTGCTGCCAATCGTGTAAGTCGCCGTCGCAACAATCTCTTTATCAGCTTTTGATACCTCCACATTAACTGTATAGGCGGTCGTGTCGTATTTCATTCCCGAAAGGCCTGTCGAAATTTCCTGCACTTGATATACATACTTCTGACCGACATTCGCCTCGGTGTATAGAATTGGCGCAAATTCGGCGGTCACTTGTTCACCTGCTGTTGGCATCATGGAAAGAATCGTTTGTGCTGGCATTGGCGCGCCGTTCTCACCCGTGATTTCAAAGAGGAAGCGGTCGCCGTTTACAAATTGTCTTCCTTTCAATGTCTTGGTGACTGGAATTAAAAGCTGACCCGTCGCCTGATATGTATTAGTGAAAGAGAGTGGTTTATCTTCCGATAGATCAACCGAATTTGCGTTTTCATCTGTTGTATATACATGGGCATTAAGCGCTTTTCCACCATCTTTATTATCTATCAACTCAACATCCATATTCACAAGCCATACATTGGTGTCGTAGGCAAGCTGTTTAACCGAACCAGCTACCTCGCTGATTTTAAACTTGTATTGACCGGTCATCGTACGATCTAAATGCTTAAATTCAAAACTTCCGGCATCCTGTCCGGTTGTCGATTGAATCGAGACAATGTCCTTGTCAACGAGATCTTTTACTGGTCTTGGATTATTATTGTCCGCATCTTCGATTTTAAAGAAGAACTCGTCGCCAGTTTGCGGATCTCTTCCTTCCAGATTTTTTTGAATCGGTATTTCCACATTAATCGGCTGAATGTAATCGTTAATAAATCGAGGATTATCGACTGCATTGTCTGCTGCGTCAGTTATTGTCGATTCCGCTTTCAACTTTCCAGTCGTTACGTCTTGACTTACTGTTACATTTACCGTGTACGCCGCCTTCGAATACTCGACATGTTCTACATTCCCGGTCTTTTCGGTAACCGTATACTGATAACGTGTACCGACATGGCTCTGATTAAATTCGATTGGCCCGAACTCACCCCTCAACGTATCGGACGCGATTGGTGTTGCTGTGCCGCTCTCGCTCACATTTTGAAGCGTAATCGTAGAATTTTCCGGCATTGGTGCGTTTGGATCTACGCTTTCAATCGTAAACTGATATTGTTCGTTTCCGTTAAAATCTCTTCCTGTCATCGTTTTTGTGACCGGAATCTTGACTAACGCAACCTCTTTTGCATTATTCACAAAACTGATTTCGATTTTTTTGTTCGCTGCACCCGTAGCTGCAATCGTTCCGGAGGATTCTTTCTTCGTCGGATCTCCGTTTACACTATCCACATCGAACCGGTAATCTCCATTCTCCGTAATTAACGTGTCTTCCGTTACTTCATATTTTGTTCCCGCCGGAATGTTGTACAAAATCAATTCATCGTCTTTTTGGATGTCAAATGTAAATGTTCCATCTTTTCCGATTGCTTTTTCACCCAGCTCCTGCTTTCTCGGTGAAGCGGGGTCATTCGATTTCGATCCCTTTTTTAAAATGTATGGAACATTCTTCATCTGTTCTTTTCCTGCCGGCGGCGTCAGTGTGACGTGGAATCGGAATGCCTCCTCCGTCGGAACAGAACCAGTTACCAGTTCCTTTGTAAGAACTAAAATACCCGGGTCTTCCGCGTTGATAAATTTAACGTAGTTTTCCCCTTTGATTAAATTCTCAAACCGCTTTCCTTCTTGATACTCATTTTGTTTTAAACCTTCTTCAATGGTTCCACTAACAAAAGTAGTGGAAATATCCGCCGCATTTTCTAGATCAATTTGTGTTCCATCTTTTAAAATTCTTTTTGTCTCTTTAACAAAATATTTATATCCTCCATTTGTTGTTCCCACTTCATTCGGTCCAGTTCGCGGAAGTCCTGTAATCAACGCTTTTTGTGAATCTTTAAGTTTAAATGTATCTCCTGAAGAAATGTATTTTGGAAGACTTGAATCATTTTCTATTTTTATATCTTCTGTCGTTCCATCCGATTTCTTTGTTACATTATAAAATTCAATCGCATATTTATTATTTAACTCGTTCCCATTTGGATCTTGCAAATAAAGCTGAAATTCATATTGATCATCCGAAGGTGTCGTAGCTTCCGCCACTTCCGAACGTTTCACTTCTTTTTCCACCATGATCTGTCCATTCATCGCGGTTTCTTCCATATCCAATTCCTGGAAAGGCACGGAAAAACGCATGTAGCAAGACGATCCCGAAGCGCCACGCTCCAAGTAATATACGGCCAGTTCATAATGGTCGGCATTGACTTTTTGTGTTGTGTCCGACTCCGCCAGAGTCTGGATTTCCTGCTCTTCAGAAGCTTTCCCTGCATTCTTCTGATTTTCTGGGATTGTATAGGCATAAACGGTTTCATCTTCTCCGTTTACATCTTTTCGCTGTTCTACAAAAGTTTTGTTTTCACCATCAATAAAATCCCACAAATTGACAAAGGTTCCCATGGAAGTATGGACGCCACCTAAGTCGGCGATCTTCGTGGATTTTACAATTTTTTTATTTTCCCCTTCTCCTTCGACTTTATTCAAAAAGACAAACATGTCGTCATCTCCATAAAAGAAATAACGGAGTGGCGCGCAATACCCTTCTTGCAGAACAAACGGGATCGTTGTTGTCATACCGAAATAAACATTGTGATCTTCCCCTCCATCGCTTGCTGGAAGTAAAAGGTTATTTTCATTTGTTATAGCTGGATCTCCCGCAAGAATGTACTGTCTTCTTGCATTCGATCCAAATTTTACATCGTATCCTTCCTTGCCCCATGAAGAGACTAAATCCATTGGCCAAAATTCATTGGAACGAATACCAGCAACCCTAACCGGTAATTTAGTTAAATCATGATTTATCGAAGTGGTAGTATCTTTGCTTTTTACTGTAACCGACTCTAAAGTATAAGTTCCACCTAATCTTTCAAATTGAAGTTGAAACTTTTCATCTTGTTCCCCATCATGGGCATACACTGTTCTTCCTGTTGAGTTAACTCTTGGATCTGTTGAAAATAAAGCGGGCGCATTCACTCCCGGAGCCCATTGAAGGGTTCCATTTTCATTCATGCCAGTCGCCAATCCAAATGTCGCTCCTTGCAAATTTGATCCATCATAAGTTCCATAAGAAGTATTGGGAGCAAACCGATTACGATCATTCGACTTATTCAGTGTATTTTCGTTCCATGTCATTGAATCCCCTAAACCAGTATGTCCGCTTGTCTCCCCATTTCCAAAGGCTAAAAAGCTTTCTTTATTTGTACCATCCTCATTCTTAACATAGGAGTTAATTCCTTGAGATTTCGTATTGACCCATACTTTCTCACCTTTCGCAATTCTCTCCTCCGCTTCCTCTCTTGAAAGTACTTTATCCTCGGCTAAAGTTTCTGCTCCCCCTTTATCTGCATAAACCTTTCCATTAGTAATATCATAATCAAAAAAATCAACATCATTAACAGCTTGTTCGCCTTCTGTTGGTTCAAACACAAGCCGAATTACCATATCATTTGTCACCAAAACCGTTGCTTGAGTTGGATTGTTCGAACTATCGGTCTCTACTTTATACCTTATTTCATGATTATCAGGAGTAACACCTTTCAAATTCGCATTCTCCTCATTATTTGTAAAAATAAATTTAGAAGGATCATGACGACTCGGATCTGCGCTCAATCTTGGCGCTTTAATAATCGTAAAATCTTCTCTCTTAATACTATCTTTGTTATTTTTACCCGACTTCAACCATACTTCGGAAAGTGTATAATTTGAATTATAGCCATTTTCATTCGCACTATTATACAATTTGTTCATATAACGCATTTGTGGCTTCAATAAAAATGGCACCGTTTCATCGGCAAACATTTTATATAAAATGCTTTCTGTTTTTACGATTCCCTGAACTGGATCTGAAAAAACAATTCTTGATTTTGGATCTAAGTTTCTTTTTGTCCCATAGGAAAAATTAGGATCAACATTGCTTGGTAGTTGTCCTTTTCTTAAATTCGTATTCCATACAACAAGCGGCTTCTGATTCTGGTAGCTACCTTTACCCGACAAATAATTCTTTAAATCCGTTTCGTTCACTTGTTTATTATAGGCATCCGTCCCAGTACCAGTACCTAGATATTCTTCATTCGTATAATTTATTTTTTCTTTATTATACTCATCCTCCATATTCCCAAGCACCATCGCCGGGAAGTTGTAGTAATGCTGGATGGTAATATCTGGGTTGATGGTCTTATCGGTTGGCAAATTGTACGTTTCCCGCGCTGTGGGTTCCTCTGCCTGTACCGGCATCCCCGACAACAACTGGCTGCCCACCATGCCCGCGCAAAGACTAAGACTTACGAGTTTTTTGAATAGTTTTTTGTGCGTTAAAAATTTTTCCCAATTCATTT
Source organism: uncultured Dubosiella sp. (assembly GCF_964018005.1). Classification (NCBI taxonomy): domain Bacteria; kingdom Bacillati; phylum Bacillota; class Erysipelotrichia; order Erysipelotrichales; family Erysipelotrichaceae; genus Dubosiella; species uncultured Dubosiella sp. The sequence goes on along the minus strand of NZ_CAXHOA010000007.1, from coordinate 49,565 downwards.
TTCTTTCCTCTCTTCTTAAAACTTCCTAAAAAACAAAAAACGCCCTTTTCGGTATGAAAAGAGGCGTAATACCACCGTGATTGCTTTTTGATTCTCCCTATCTTCCCATACTTTCTTTTTCGGTGAAATCAAAACCCAATTTAAAAGACGAAACATTGTCACAAATCATGACGACAACGATTTTTATTTTCTTTGGATCTCTCTTTCCAAAGCAATCAATTTATCGAATTCCGTAACCTTATCATACAAGAAAATATGTTCTATTGTCAAAATTATTTATTATGTCATGTTTTTTATAATACATTTAAAAGATAGGGAATGGAATCAGAGAAAATTGGAAAATAGAGAAAGGAATTTGAATAAAGTTGTGATAAAATAAAACCGAACTCGTGTTTCTTTCGTGGCTGGTTCGGTCGGCTGAGCCGGAGAACCGTAACTCCGTTCACATAGATGCGCAAATTCATTTTGCGCTGGAATCGGAGGTTTATTATGACTGATTTTGAAATAATTTCAATTTTTCTAATGATTCTTGCCATCGTAGTCAATCTACTCGTGGCATTGATGAAGGAGCATAATAAAAACAGCCACGGCAATAGTTTGGAAGACTAAGCGGCTGTTTTTATTGCCTCGATAAATCCGAACCATTCATTGAATGAAGCACTGGTTCTTTTTACATCTTCATTATACGGCGCCCTTTTTCAAAACGCAACATCCGGCTCGGTTTTGTGTTCTTTTGGACAAAATAAAAACAGCCACATAAATAGTTTTGTTTGGACGACTAGTTGGCTGTTTTTATTCCCAATTAAAATCCGAACCATTCATTGAATGAGTTCATGGCTGTTTTTACATACCCATTATACCGCGCCATTTCTTCATACACAATGAAAAAAGCCTAGACGCGCTAGGCTTTTGGAACCACCGGCAAATTGCGGTTGTCGTTGTCGTCATCCGGCTTGTTTCGTTCCTCTTCTTCTTTCTTTTTCTTTTGAATCAGGAAATACACAAGGCCTCCAATGAGCACGAGCGCCAGCGCGCCAAGACCCACGATCCACGGCCAGGAAACGGTCGATTTTTTCGTTTGCTGTCCGTTGTCGCTGTTTTCCGGTCCGGCCAATGGCACATCCGGATCATCCAAGTCGATGATTTCCTGCGGCGGTGTCGGCGTAGTCTGCTCCTGCTGTCCTTCGTCGCCGCCTGGAGTCGTCGTTTGCTCGTTAGCCGGCAATGTTTGCGTTTGGGTTTCCTCCTCCGGTGTGGTTTGTGGTGTCGTCGTTTGTGGCGGCGTCGCTTGCGGTGTCGTTTGCGCCGGCTCTTCCTCATTCGTTGTTGGCGTTGTTGTCTGCGTCGTCGCGACCGGTGTGTACACGAACGTGAACTCGTTGTCGGCCGCGTTGCTCGACAGCGTGCGCACCAAATTATACGCCTGCGGCTGGTAGCCCTCGATATAGCGGAACCCCACGACCGGACGATCGCCCACGTTGCCAAAATACTCCACGCTGTCGGCCAGCGTGTTGCCCGCCTGGTCCACATAGCTGACGCGGTACGTCGTGCCGTTGCCCTTCACGCCATACACGACGACATAGTCCATGTCCCGGTCGGCGATGGCAGGAAGCGGTTGTACGGACGTCGCGTTATCCTTGCCACTCTCCTTAAAGCCTTTCACATAGTATTTCTCGTTGTCCAGACGCACGTTGTTCATATCAAAATAGTCCGAAACCGGCTGTCCGGCCCGCACCGTCTTTTCCACGATCAATTCGTCGCCATTGAGGGCGCTGCCCTGCATGCCCGAGTAAATGCGGATCGTGTACGTGTATTCCTCCTGCGCCTGCACCGGAAGACCCAGCAGGAAAACCAGGCCAAGCATCCAAATCGCTTTCAATCCTCGCATGCTATTTCGCCTCCCTGTTCTTCTTCCAGCCAAACAGCGCCAGACAAAGCAGGATCACGCCGCTCGCGCCACTCAACACGAGCCACGGCACTTTGGCCGCGTACGCCGACGTGTCCACCGAACGCGTCGTGCGACCAGTCGAAGAGCTTGGCCGCGCGTCGTTCAGCTCCACCGCGAAGCGCATTTCCAAATCGGCCAGCGTCGACTGGTAGTCGTTGCCTTGCGTCTCGCCATCGAGCGCCACTTCCAAATCCACCGTACCCCACTGGTTTTGTTTGAGCGTATCCAAAAAGAAATACTCGTCAAGCGCGTCCGTGGCCGCGTTCAAGCCGACGCCCGCCTTGTTTTCCCCTTCGCCGCCGACGTTTTGCGAGTCGAACAGCACCTGCTCGCGTCCGTTGGCGCCTGTGTATGTCAGCCGGTACGTGTACGCGCCGCCCGAAGCCACGTCCACCGTGTCTTCCAGAGAACGTAGCACATCGTTGCTCATATACCAGTCGGTCGTTTCCTTGTTTTCATTGCGAATGGCGACGTGGATGATCGCGTTGTCGCCAGGCTGCATTTCGTACAGCACGTCGTCGATCGACGCCGTCGAGAAATTGCTCGCCATCTTCTCGTCTTTCGTAAACGAGACGGCCCAGTTGTCCTTGCCCTGCATCGTTTCGGCAAAGACCGGCTCGATCCACAACGAGCCCGCCAGCAAAAGAGAAAGGATCCATTTGCTTTTTTTCATCGTCTTCCTCCCCTTTCTTACGCGCCAAGCGACAGCTGGTCGCCTTGCACTTGCACGCGTTTTCCCCACGAGCTGTGGATCGCGTCCTGCGCGTTGTGTTCCTGCACCGCGTCCACGTTGGCCTCGATACAAAAGCGCAGTTTATCGTACGTGTACGTAATCGTCGTTTTCTTTTTGCCATCCACAACTTCCTCTTTCACGCTCTTGTGCGCCTGGAGTTTGGCATCCACCTTGAACGAGTCGGTCAACGGCTTCGTGTCGCGGTTGTTTGCGTCCGTCCTGAGCAAGTCGCGGTAGTAGTACACTTCGCGCTCCGCGCTCGACGCTTCCGTATCGTGCAGCCACACGTCCTCGTTGATAAAGCGCAAGTCGATGAGCGCCGGCGAAACGGTCGTGATCTTTTTCCCGTTTTCATCCATCCAGTAGCGGGTGACGACGACGCGGACAAACTCGTTGATGTCGCCCGAGTTGCGCACCGTCAGCACTTCCGGATAGCGTTTTCCAATGACGAAAGTTTCGTTTTCCTCCAACAGGCTTTCGAGCAGCTTGCCGTCGTTTTGGTCGTTGTTGTTGGTTTGATCCCATTTTCCGTTGGCGTCGTAGTCGCGATACGAAACGACTTCCCCGTTTTCGAGCAGGGACACGCCGATGCGCGACAACTGCAAACGCGACTGGTACGTGGGCGAGTAGTAGGTGAGGGCGGCTCGCGTGCCCGACACGCCCGTGCCCAGCAACAGGCCGACGGCCATCACGAAAAGCAAGCCGATCACGATGGGTTTGGAAAGAAATGCCGTGATTTTCTTCATCATCCTTCACCTCGCTCGATTTCAATGGTTTTATTCCAGTCGGCTGGCAGCGGTTGGCCTTCCTCGTCAAATTCGACCGGTACCGATTCAGACACGACGATGACGTTGAAGTCCTGAACGACATCGGATGGCGCGTCCTCGATGCCAAACACGATTGGATCGGTCATGTTTTGCCCTTCTTCCGGATAAAGAGGGATAGCGTATTCCCAATACTCCCCGACCTGGTTCCAGTGGTTGGAGCCCGGTCTTGCGTCAATGGCGTACTGGCTGCCACTAAAGACGCGTACGCGCACGTAGACGGGCCGGGAGTCCATGGACAGCTGCACTTGCACGCGTTTGCTGCGCGAGTCGGGCAGCTCTTCGACGATTTCCGTCTCGGCTTGCAAGGTGATTTCCACCGTGCCCGAAGCGGAAGCGTATGTTGTAAAGTAGGCGATGGCGGCGGGCACCGATGCCGTAAGCACGAGTGCGAGCAACGCCGTCAGGCCGATGGTTTTTGTTTTTTTCATCCGTTATCGCCCTCCAAAGTCTTGTTGCGGCTCGTTCGGGCTTTGCCGCTCGTCGTACGTGTAGCGGTTGTTGACCGAACTGCCGTGATGGTCGGTATCGTTGGAATCGTTTTCGAACGCGACGCTGGCCGCAGGCTGGTCGAGCGGGGCGATCGTGACCGTTCGCGTGTCGGTGCCGACGATTTGGTACGAGGCGCCCGAGTACACTTCCCGTACGACGACGGTGGCGCCAATCGGGATACAGTTTTCCAAAACGACCCGTTCCTGTCCGGCGCCGTTCATGACGATCGACTCGACGTTGGAGTACACGAGCGTTTCGCGCGATTCGTCCTCGTACGCCTCGATGGAGAACACGAACGTGGCGGGGCCGTTGTCGTCAAAACGGTCGAGTGTCTTGACGATTTCGAGCGAGCCTTTGCGCGGCTCCTCCTCCACTTTGAGAGTGATCGTGGAATCGTAAATCCATTCGCCGTTGCCGGTCGAGATTTCCCCGTTGATGTTCTCTTTCGTTGGCAGGGAGAACAAGATGGGCGAGAAGTGGTATTCTTTCGTTGGCGACTGGGCGATCGTGTACGTTTCGCCACGCATGTTTTGTTTCGTGTAGTCGGTCAAGTCGTTCCCGTGCGGCACGGCCAAATACAAGCCGTTTGTCAAGTCGAGCTTTTCGTCCATGCCAATGCCGGCGACCGGCTCGATCGCTTCGTTTTCCAAAACGATGTTCATCGCGTTGGAGGCGGCGCGAGTGTATGTCTCGTCGTCGAGTGTGGACAGGTCGAGGGCCGAGAAAGCCGGATCGACTTCGAACGAGTACGTGTCGTACGAAGGATCGGGCACGACGTTTCCTACTTCGTACACGTCGATGACGACATTCGCGTTGACCAGATCGGGAAGCGTGCCGTTTTCAAACGTGACCGCGCATGGCTGGTCGGCTTCCCACGCTTGTATCGTTCCGTGGAGCAGGAGGCTTAGGCCTAAAAGGCCTGCCAGCAAACTTATATTTCGTTTTTTCTTTTTCATTTCGACACCCTTTCCAACTTTCTATTTCACAAACCGGTCTTTCAAGAAGATCCAAGCCATCAGGCCAATGAGCACGACGACCGCGATGCCAATGGCGACCAGATTGCGGTCGAACAAGGACGCGTCCTGCGTCGTCATGTCGTCCGGCAAATTCGCGATGCGATGCCCGCGGATGAGCATGCGGTGCGAGTTGATACCATATGGCGTGCATGTGACAAGCGTCACGAGATCCTCGCCGGGAACGATTTCGAGGTCGTTCACTTCGGCGGGTAAAACCGTGCGGATTTGATCGACCTCGTAGGTGAGCGTTTTTCCGAGCACCCGCAGCATGAACACGTCGCCCTCTTTGAGCTTGACGATGTCGGTAAACAGCTTGGCGGATGGCAGTCCGCGGTGACCGGAAATGACGCAGTGCGTACTGGGCCCTCCGACAGGGAGGGACGACCCTTCGATGTGGCCGATGTTCTTTTGCAGCAAATCCTCGTTGGTTCCGTGGAAGATCGGCAGGTTGATGCTGACGGAAGGAATCACGACCGTGCCCATCAGTCCGTCCTGATTGACATTGAGAGTGCTTTCGTAGCGCTCGTGCATCGCAGCAGTCGGAAAGTACCGGTTGCCTTCTTTCAGCAAATCCTCGTTGTATTTTTGCGCGTCGGCGAACATCAGCTCCAAATCGAGCTCGTTCATCTTCGCGACCGCCTCGTCATACGTCGCCACGGCGCGGGCCGCGTACATATTGTTCCACCAGTTCGCCACCGTCGGATACAACAGCAAGGACAACCCTACCGTGAAAGCCACAATAAGCAGAACTGTCGACCAATTCTTTTTTAAGTAATTTTTCATGTAAGGCTCTCCTCGCCATTGCGAGAGGAGAGGAAATCCTCTCCTCACAATGGCAATTCAATATTGAATTTTCAATTCACATATTGCGTACAGAAGGAAACAATCAACGATTATCCTTCATGTCCCATTCTTTTCTTTGTCACAAGCAGAACTGCCGATCCAACGAGCAGAATACCGCCTGCCACATAGAGCATTGTCGTACCCATACCACCGGTTTCAGGGAGGGTGGTACCTTTCGTATTTTCTACCGTCGTATTTACGGTTCCAGTTGATACAGTACCATCGACAGTTTTTTCGCCAATTTTAATTGAAACACTCTTTAATTCTTTATTTTCTTGAGTCGATGTAATTTCAAATTGAATAGGCGATGTCATTAAGTTGTATCCAGCTGGAGCTTTCGTTTCTTGTAAGGAATAAGTGCCATCTCCAAGACCTTGAATACCAAATGCTCCCTTCTCACCAGAGATCAACAAATATTTATTTCTATCTGTTGCTTCATCAGCAATTTTTCCATTTAAATCTTCATCTGTTAAGACTTCCCAATCAGTTATTTTTTTGTTCGTATCCATTACTGCGTACTCTTTTTGATTATTATTATTCATTCGATAAACAACAAATTCCGCACCAGTTAACGTAGTTGAAGAATCTTCTTTTGCGACTTTTGTTCCATCTAATTCAAAAGAGAATACAATGGCTTTATCTTCAGGCGTTGTTCCTGTCGGAGGCGTTCCTTCACCATCCCAATTTGGATTATTTGAGTAGTTCACAACAACCTTATTTGGATTTCCTGTACTTCCAATAACCGCGTTATTATTTAAAGTTGCTTCGTATGTGATAAAAATATGTTTTCCAGCCGCGTAATTCGGATCCTCGGCTTTGCTATTTTTAATATTTTCATCTGTAAAAGTAAATGTTCTATCTGCGGTTCCAGTTCCTGTTACAATCGAGGCGGTGAACCAATTTGTGATGTCCTCATCGGCGTTTTCACCTTCTGTAACTAAAGTATCATCCTCTGACAAATAAGCCTTAAACACTACTTTCTTATCCGCATCAACAACTGGATCCAGTGCATTAGATGCAGTATCGGAGAATTGCAAGAAATAGGATTCATAGTTCGCTAAAGCGACTTCATCAATCACTTTAGTATGAAGTTTAAATGTGACTTTCTTACCAATGCTAGAATCTGTGGCTTCAGCAAAATCAGTATCCGTTTCGTTTTTAACTGTTTTATCCACAGTCACCTTATCTTTTTTCTCTTTCACTGTAACATTGCCATTTACCGCTAGAATTGCAGGGTTTAAAGAATCTCCACTTTCAACTTTCTTTGTTGTATCGACTATTAAATAGTACCCTTGGCGGACAGTCGTCTTCCCTGGATTAGTAAGCGAAATTGGAGTCCCAGTTTTATTGTCAAAAGCAATTTGAGCTACTTTATTCGCATCTTCCACAGACAAACCATTGAACTTATTCGCCACATCTGCTGCCGTAGAACTTGCGGTTAATCCCCATGCTGGAAACGCTGTGTTCAAATCAGTTATAAAAGCGCTTGAATTGATTCCATTACCCCATTCGATATTACTTAAAACGCCTGTATTCTCAGTTTTTGCAGTTTCTCCTTCACCGGTAGTAACGTCTTCGCGAATCGCATCACCTTTAAAAATCTGGTAAGCCACTAACTCGTGATCCTTAATATCCGCGAATATCTTTGACGTTGGATCTTTTGGAGCTGAAGTTATTTCTTCCGCAAACGCTGGCACCACGGTAAACATCGTCATAACCAATGCGACCAATAGCGCACTCATCTTTTTCAAAGTTTTCATAAATAATTTTCCTTTCTATTTTCTTTTTAAGAAACTTTATATTATGGTAAAACGCAATAACAACATATTGTTTAAACTATCACTCCTTCTCTCCCCTACACTCAATCTGTAAGTTTTGAATCCGTCCCCTTATTTTTTTCTTTTTTTCCACCTTCCCTTTCTTTGTAGTGCCAACGCGTAGAACGACGTTGTCATTACGCTGGCACCTCCTGCTATAAGTGGTGGATCTATACCTGGACTTCCTGTTTCTGGAAGTTGGTAGGTTTTGTTGTTGTACACATATACAAATTTTGCATAATTGCTGCCACTTTCTGGAATCTCTCCGCTTACCGTATATATACCATTAGGAGGATTATCACCAATTGGGAAATTACATCCTGTATAGTTACACGAAGAGACTAATGTGCTAGATTTATCTGCTTCACTAAGTAATTCACGAATAGTAAATCTAGTTCCTAACGGCAAATACTTCACCACGGCATATTGGCCATTTTTTAATTTAATTTCACCTTTACTATGGTACGTGACATTTGATCTTTCTAAATCGACAGTAACTTGTCCTTGATCATCTTTCTCATAGACAGTTAAAGCATAATCGTCATTTAAACCATTTCCTTCTTTATCAGAAAGTTCTACTTCAAAAGTGTATTCTTTTTCTGGATCTGGATCATTTGACTGTTTTTCTATTGTTAATTCTCCGGTTTTATTTTCTGGAATATCAAATGATACTTCCGGCAGCGTATACTCAATATAACAAGTCGATCCTGACTGCCCTCTTTCTAAATAATAGACAGTCAAAGTATGTTTTCCTGTTGGAAGTTCTTTTCCTGCTGCCACTGAATAGGCTTTTCGAATATCTAATTCTGCTCCAAGAGTCTGGTGAACACCACCTAAATCGCAAAGTAAATAACCATCAAGAAAAACCCACATATCATCATCGCCAAAAAAGAAATATTCTAAAGGACCTTTATAATTTTCATCTAAATTAAAATTAACATCATACCTCATTCCAAAAACCATATTGTGGTCTTGGCCATCATCAGTATCGTAAAGTGAAACATTATTTCGATTCTTTCCATCAGCATCTGCTGTATACATTTTTTTTGTAGTAGGCCCTCCATGATTTTTACTGATGTCATATTTATCTAAAGGCCAGAAACTATTATATTGAAAATACACTTTATGATCCCACGATTCGGTTGAATTAAATGTGTCTAAAGTATCTTTAGTATATTGATTTGGTCCCGTAACTCCATATAACCGATAAGTATCTCCTGTACGATGGAACTTTAAACTACCTTTCAAAGGGTCAGTTTTACCTTCTGCATCTCCATCAAAAAATAAATTAGGAGCATTTACGTTATAATGTATTTTACGCGTTACTGTTTTCTCTCCAGTTTCGGGGTTAATACTTTCTATTTCATCTTGTTTATTCCCTACTATCCCAAAAACAGGATGAGACTTTACTACTCTATCTATCTCTTGAGTAATTTCTGTTCCATCAGTTTTTTTATAGGTCTTATAAATTTTTTCGCTATAGTCTCCCGCTGATTGATTGATGTTTTTTCCATTCTTATTTAAATCATTAGCATGTCCTAACGGTTCACTAATATGTTTGTTTCCAAAAATTAAGGTTGAGTTGGACGTGTTAGAATAATTGCCTTGATTATTAATCCCTATATTTTTATTTCCAAGTTTTATATTCCCGTCTTTATCAAAGAAATCATAATCCCAAAAAGTAGTAGGTGAACTAGTATCAGTCTTTACTTCTGTAAAAATCAATCGAATCACTGTATTATCAGTAATCAGCACATACTTACCTTGCGGATTTGAATTTTCATCATACAAATCATCATGATTACTATAATTTGTAAAATGCACATCATTCCAATTAGTAAATTCATACCAATCATTTTTATCTACACTTTCCGCATTCTTTCCATCTTTCAATATCCAGATTTTTTCAGGTGTATAGCTGGAGATACCATCTAACTTATTAAAATATTTCAAACTTGGTGCTTGATGATAATGATATTCAGTAGATGAATATAAAATCTCTGGTTCCGGACTTAAATACTGAATGAATTTATTTAAATATTCACCATCTTTCCCTTTTTTATAATCATTAAATTTTATGTTTTTTCCAGAAAATGCACTTGGAATCCCATCCGACATATCAATTACTTGAAAAGTGTTCTTTTGCCTATCCAATACTGGTTGCGCATAATCTGTCTCATCAGCCTCTTTGTTTTTATATAATCTTCCATAAATCTGCACCTTAAACTCTGGGTTTGGCGTTTTATTGACAATCGTTCCCAATGGTTCATCCGCATTCAAAACCGTAATAATCGACTCCCCATCGTACGCGTCATTGATCAACAACGAGTCGTTGGTCTGCACTGTCGCCATCGGCATTGACATGGTCTGGATCGTTGCCTGTTCCGGTTGTTGTACTTCTTCCTCCGGGTTTGTTTCTTCTTTTGTTGTGTTTGTTCCCTCCACCAGATTGGCCGGGACTTCCGTGCCTGGTTGTACGACTTGCAAATAGTAGCCAACTTCCGCTTCCGGGGCGGCGTCCGGGAACTCCTGATCGACATCGCAGTTGTCCACAAACTTTTTCGTCGGCGTCAGCTCCGCATCGAACTTCTGGTCGCCCAGGTCGATTTCCTGATCGTCCACAAAGAAACGTAGTTTATAGAACGAGAGGTCCAGCAGGTTTTCCTCGTCCATCTGCTCTTTGAGCTGTTCGATCTCCTCCTGATCTTCCTCGGTCGTCTGTTCCTCGATCTTCTCGAGTTTTACGGTTGGAATCGGTTTCTCCCTTTGTTCTTCCTGTTGTTTTTCGTTGTCCTGCGCGATTTGGTCGAGCTCTTCTTTCGTCCGCTCGTTTTCCTCGTCGATTTTGTCCTGCACGTTTTCCTGTTCCAGCAGCGAGTACTGTTTGATGTGCAAGCCTTGTTCCTCGTCTTCTTCGACTGGTTCGTTTGTTTTTTCTTCCTCTTTTGGCTGTTCCTCTTCCTTTTCATCGTCAAAGACGCGTGGTTTCAGCACGAGAGTGAAATCCTCGGTTTCAATGTCGAACTGTTCGGGAAGCTGGTAGTCGATGACCGGCTTGTCTTCTTTCTCTTCCTTGTTTTCGTCGTCTTTTGGTTGTTCTTCCTCTTGGTCGACTGGTTTTTGTTCCTCTTCCTCACTGTTTGGTTCGTCGTCCTCGACCGGCGGTTGCTGTTCCCCGATTTCGTTTTTGATTTCGACATACGCGTTCGTTTCGTAGTCTTTTTCATCGAGGGTGATTTCCTTCACCTGCCCGTTCAGATCGCCGACGATGACTTTCTTGTATTCGAGGTCGGTGATAATGCCGACATAATTTTTGATTTCCTTGTCGGGAATGTTTTCATCTTTCTGGTCTTTGATAAAGATGAGATCGCCGTTTTTTGGCTCGTAGTCTTCCGAAGCGAACAGTTTCTTTTCGGTCAAATCCTTGATCCACTCGTTCCAGTCGTGGCCGTACGGAATTTGCTCGTTTTTGATGCCGGCGTATTTGAGAACGAACGACGTGAACATGACGTTCCAGTCCTCGTATGGTTTGCCATACCAGTCACCGTAGCGGGTGTAGTAGTGTTCCGCGCCATCCTCGTCGATTTCAAAGTTGTCTTTGACTTCCTTGTAGTCTTTTTGAGACTTGGCGATTTGCGCGACGCGGTCGGCCGTTTTTTCTTCCAGTTTGGCCGGAATGGAATGTTCCCACTCCTCTTTCGTCTCCTTGTCGTCCTTGTTGGACTCGCACTGTCTAGTGTGGGTGTGGGCTTCTTTGCCGCAAACGAGCTCGGTCGTCCAGAAGCATTTCTCGCTGTGGGTATGGCCTTCCACCGCTTCTTTTTCCTCTTTCTGGCAGACGAGTTTCTTTTGTTCCTCATAGCACTCGTCGGTGTGCTCGTGGTCCTGGTCGCATGTCAAAACAGTTTCGACTTCGTAGCAGTCGTCCGTGTGCGTGTGGCCTTCGACGGCTTCAGTTTCTTCCAGACCGCACTGGGGCTCGTCCTGGCTTTCGTAGCATTCGTCGATGTGCTCGTGCTCTTCCTTGCCGCAATAGTACACGATGTCGTCACGTTCCATCGTGACGGCGGGCAGGATGAGGGCGTATGTCGTGCAGAAGACGACGACGCAGCTCAAAATGGATACGAAACGATGCCATACGCGTTTTTGTTGTCGTTTGTTGTTCATGGTCTGGTTTCCCCTTTCTTGTGGTTTATACGCCGCCGATGGACGTGAGCGGCCAAAGCTTCATCGTCAGCTTGCCGATGATTTGCTCTTCGGCGATCGGTCCAATCGACTTCTTTCTTGAATCCATGGAAACGCTGCGGTGGTCGCCCATGACGAACCAGCGGTCTTCGGGTACCTGGTATGGATACTCGATGTCCGTTTCGCCGAGCGCTTTTTCCTGCAAATATGGTTCCTGCAATTCCTCCCCGTTGACGTACACGGTGCCATCGTCTTCGATGTACACCCAGTCGCCCGGGCCGGCGATAACCCTTTTTACTAAAACTTTGTTGTTATAGTAGAACGCAATAACATCTCCTGTTTTGAAGCCGCTTCCCTTGAGCGACAAAACGATTTCCCCTTCGTTAAGGGTGGGTGTCATGCTGTTGCCGTAAATTTGAAGGACCGGCATCCACATTGTCGCGGCCAGGACCGCGAAAGCGGCGACAACGATGAGCACGGCAATCGTGCTGCGTAAAGTCGCTTTGTATTTTTGATTGTGGCGAACCCGATCCCTCTCCTGGATTAAAAGCGCAAGTGACGGCATGGAAACCTCGACCCCCTGTTTCCGCGTCCTCATCGCTTTGGTCCTCTCGTCTTGCTTTCTTTTACTTTCCTGTTTCCCATTTTTGTCATAGATACCCTTTCTTATAAGTATATATAACTTTCAAAATCTTCTGTAATTTAGTACAATTATAATACTCTCTTTTGAAACAAGATGTCAACGTTTAGTTTCACGATTATATTGTATTAATAATTATAGTACATTTCATTTTTCCTCTCTTTATGTCGCCTTTTCTTTTCATCTTTAACGGTTTCTCAAGCGAAAAAAAATTTCTTCAAAAAAAGCTTGCGTTTTGTCTTCTCTTCGTGTAAATTAATAGAGGATTTAGTGATGATAGCGAAGAGGAAATACCTGTTCTCGTACCGAACACAGAAGTCAAGCTCTTCTGCGCCGACGATAGTTGGCTTCGCGCCTGCGAAAATAGGACGTTGCTAAGTCCTTTTTTTTATGCTTGGAGCCGATGCCTTCGGGCATCTTTTTTTCGGCCTTGAATTTACACTTTAAGTGCAACACTAAAAAAAGTGGAACATAGAAGCACCCATGATACACTAATGGTGACCAAACCAAATGAATCAGGAGGGCATATCTATGAACCACTACACTCATCTTACTATAGAAGAGCGAGAAGAGATACTAAAATATTCATTCTTAGGTTTCTCGATCTGTAAGATTGCGAAAATACTCCACCGAAATAAATCAACGATTTCCAGAGAATTGAAAAGAAATGCTTCCCAAGGCAAATACAGTCCTTCGATGGCCCAATCAGAGTATTCGAAAAGACGAACACATTGTGGAAGAAAGAAAATATTGAATGACCCTGTTCGCTATGAATGGGTACGTAACTGCTTCTTGGATCATCAATGGTCCCCTGAAGAAATCGCTGAAGATTAGAGTACGAAAAAGCGGATTGGTCAATCAGTCATAATACGATCTATAGAGCGATCTATGCCGGCTTGTTTGATGAAAAGAATCTCTCTCATGGCAATCGAGGAGCTATTCGAAAGCTAAGACATAGAGGAAAATCAAGGCATACGAAGGACTATATCGAAAAACGAGGAAAGATCCAGATCAGCAATGAATTAAAAGATCGTCCTGAAGAAGCCAATAATCGCTCACGACTTGGCGATTGGGAGGGAGATACAGTAGCTGGAGCGACCGGAAAAGCCTGTCTTGTGACATATGTTGATAGAAAGAGCAGATTTCTAAAATGCATGAAGATAGCCAAGAAGAAAAGCGACCTGGTAAAAGAAGCGACCATTCAACTTCTAAAAGAGGAGCCACTCTGCACGATTACCCCGGATCGAGGAAAAGAGTTTACTGCGCATCCGGATATAACGGAAGAACTGAATCAAGTCCAATTTTATTTTCCGCTTCCACGACATCCATGGGATAGAGGAACAAACGAAAATACAAATGGTCTTTTGAGAGAATACTTTCCGAAAGGAAAAGATCTCACCGATATACCAGAAGAGTACATCCAAGAAAAAGTAGATGAACTGAACAAACGGCCTAGAAAATGTTTAGGCTACAAAACACCATATGAAGTGTATTATTCGGAAACGTTGCACTTAATTTGACAATTCAAGGCATAAAAAGCCACCTTCCATCGTCACAAGTAGCGCGACAGACTGATTGCCAAGATAGAGGGCCACTTCCATCTGCTCCTGCAAATCGAGGCTCGTTTCGACGATTTTCCCCATTCGTGCCATGCGCGATTGAATGTGCAAGCCAATGACGCTTGCAAACTCAAGGCCGAACACCGCGATCCGGTCCGCCTCTTTCATCCACGTGCAAATCCGGTCCATCTGCTCAACGTCCACCGTCTCGAACGCGTTTTGGATATTTTGAATGGATTGCTCGGTAAAACGGGAATAAATCGGTAGCAAGTCCTCTTTTTTCGCCCGTTTCACTTCCAAAGAATAATCGGTTTCAATGCCAAGCGATTTTTCGCAAGACCTTTTAAACTCTGTAAATCCCGAATACCCTAAAAGACGTACAAAACGGGAGATAGAGGCACAGGATACAAAGCATATATCTGCCACGTCCTGAATTGTCATCGCCGGAAGCTCATCAAAGTGATTGAGCATCGTTTTCGCAATCATATAATTCGCGTCTTTTTGATAATTTTCGTTCATTAGATGCAATAGCTGATTCAATACAAATGGATTATTCATTCTGATTCCTTTCCCAAATTAAAAAGACATTTATTGTGACATTTATTGTGACATTTATTGTGACATTTTCGTTCACCTTATCATGATCCGGGCCGTTTCTAAATTTTATCCATATGAATTTCCCAATATCCATTTTTCTTACTGCCCACACGATGGATGATTCCTTTTTCTCGCAGTTGTTTTACGTGTCGTGCAATCGTCCTATCCGTCATATTCAATTTTTCCCTTAACACTTCTCTTGTATATCCCGGATCTTCTATTAATAAATCCAGTATAGCTTGTTGTGTTTTACTTAGAGACTTTGGCAATTCCATTCGATTGATTGGCTTCCGCACCACTTGCTCCTCCGATGCGGTAAATTCAATCATAATATCCTGCGGCTTCACAAAATATTTAGGGGCCGGCGCTTCGTTTTGAGCGCATGCCAACTGGATTTTTTCCACGCCGCGTCCCCAGCTTTCAATAAATCCGGCAATATGAAATACATTCGCAAGTTTCGGGTTATATGGCCTGGAAGCGTGTTTTCCCAACAAATCATCCATTGTCCAATGTTCCGGAAGACAACCTACGTTGGCGATATACACCCGGTCCTCGTACACGCTGACCTGAATCGGGATGCATGACTGATATTGTTTATGGACAATCGCGTTTAACAACGCTTCTCGCAGCGCTTCTTTCGGTACAAAATACCGTTCGATGCGCTGTATGCCTTCATACGTGATTTTCGCCCGCATGTACTTGAGATAGACGAGCTCCATGATCCGGTCGACAATCGTGATCAGCGGGCCGTGCACCTCGTCCTGATACAGCAAGTCCGCGTCCGTTTCGAAATAGCCGATTTTCACATACGCACCCGCCATCCATTGTTCGGGCTTTTTGGCGAACAAAAGCATCGCAGCGTTTGTCAAATAGCTGCCATGAGTCAAATGGAGCTTTTCCAGCAAAACCGCTTTCGGCTCATCCAAAAGTTTTGGCTCGATCCGGCCGCTTTTGGAAGCGAGTTCCTTGAAACAGGCAATCGCCTCGTCGTCGACATCGTCCATCGTGAACACCGGAAACGCCATGTTGTCCCAAGTGATGCCTCGCTTTCGCAAAAGAAATGCTTCCAGAGCTGGGCCAGTCAACACCTGCTTCGTGCTTCCGCTTCGAATGTAGTAGATGCCTTTGCACGAAATCCCGACCGGATAAGGCGGAACGACGATTTCAATATATTCCAATCCGTTTTCTTCATACACATTGACATCAACGAGGATCCCCATCGCATCCCGTACTTTGTTTGGAATGTCCTCCAGCAGCTTTTTCACGTCGCGTACGCCAACCACGTTTCCCGCATCGTCGCGGCCAATCACCAGCCTGCCGCCCTCCGCATTCGCGAAGCCGCAAATCCACTCCAAATATTTATCGTGCCATTTTTCTTTCCATTCTATGTTTTGTGTTTCCATCATTCCAACCCCTTGTCTTTTCAATGATTTTAACATATTTCTGAACCAGAAAATAAAAAAGCCCGATTTCTCGAGCTTTTCGCTAGTCACCAAAGCTAATGCCAATTAATTTCGCCTCGCCAATGATGCTGGAGTTTGGATCCACGAGCTTTAGCTTTCCGGCCGCTTCCTTCAATGGCACTTTCACCATTTCCCGGTTTTTATAGGCGACCATGTAGCCGTATTCGCCTTTGACGATCATCCGGCCGCCCGCCGCGCCAACACGGCTGGCAAACACCCGGTCGTAAGCGTCCGGCGCGCCGCCACGCTGCGTATGGCCAGGCACTGTGACCCGCACTTCCCGACCGGTTCGCTCTTCGATTTGAGCCGCCAGCTCGTAGGAAACCGAAGGATACGGGGAGTTTTTCAGTTTTTCCTTGTATTCTTTTTTCGTCAGCTTGGCGTCCTCTTTCGAGATCGCGCCTTCCGCGACCGCCAAAATCATAAACCGGCCGCCATTTAAGTTCGTCGTTTTTTTGTTTTCGATGACGTCGATGATCTTATCCAAATCGTACGGGATTTCCGGCAGCAAAATGATATCCGCGCCGCCCGCGATGCCCGCGTTCAACGGCAGCCAGCCGGTTTTGTGACCCATGATCTCCACGATAAACACGCGGCCGTGGCTGCTGGCCGTCGTGTGGATCTCGTCAATGGCGCGCGTCGCGATATCGACCGCCGACTGGAATCCGAACGTCATGTCCGTTCCCCACAAGTCGTTGTCGATTGTTTTCGGCATCGCCACCACGTTGAGTCCTTCTTCCGACAACAAGTTGGCCGTCTTGATCGAGCCGTTGCCGCCCAGCACGACAAGGCAATCCAAATCGAGCTGCTTGTACGTGTGCTTCATCGCCTTGACTTTGTCAATGCCGTTTTCATCCGGTTTGTGAATTTTTTTGAACGGCACGCGGCTCGTTCCTAAAATCGTCCCGCCAATCGTCAGGATCCCATTAAAATCCGACTGCTGCAAGACGCGGTATTTTCCATACATCAATCCTTTGTATCCATCCTCGAATCCATAAAATTCCACCGGCTCGTCGGCCGCGTGGCGCACAGACTTGTAGATGGCGCGCATCGTGGCGTTGAGCGCCTGACAGTCGCCGCCACTTGTGAGCATTCCTATTTTTAACATACGTCTGTTCCTCCTTCTTTTCATTATAGTCTTCTCCTGCCGTAAAACGAATCTTTTTGACATTTTTAAAAATTTCTATATATTTTTCGTTTATATATAGATTTTCTATATATCATGCGTTATACTAGGATCATCAAAGAAAGGAGGCGACTGGATATGCGCTTTCCGCTTCCCGCGCCTTTGCTTGAGTTTTTGATCCTCGCCTCGCTGGAAAACGAGGACTCGTACGGCTATGAAATTTGCCAGACGATCAAAACCATTCAAGCCATTAAAGAACCTGTGCTGTATCCGATTTTAAAAAAGCTTCAAAACGAAAACCAAATCGACAGCTATGAAAAAATCATTCGCAACCGCCGCCGCAAATACTACGCCCTGACCGAAGCCGGCCGAAACGAGCTGGCCGCCATGCGCCAGGACTGGCAGCTCTACGTCGACGGCATCGACAAAATCATTCAGCCAAAAGGAGAAACCCATGCGTAACGACTATTACGAACAACTCAAATCCCGTCTGCTTCTTCGCCACAGCGCAGAAGAGGTCGAGGACATGATCGCCTATTTACAGGAAGCCGCCGAAGACTCCGGCCTGTCCGAGGAAGACTATCTCGCCTCGCTTGGCCCGATCGAGGAAGTGGCCGCCTACTTCGAAGGCGAAGAACCGAAAGAAACCAAAACGCCTCCGATTCCAAATCCAGACAAAGCCGCGGCTAGCACCGGCTTTGAAACGCTGAAAAACGTGCTCGTCTCGATTCCAAACGGATCGCTCAAGCTTTCGTGCTCAGAGAATCCAGGCATCGTCTGCACCGAAGGGGAAAACGCCATCAACATCCGGTTTGAAGAAACAAAACTTGTCGTTTCGGCCAAACCGCAAGCAAAACTCGGCTTGTTCAACCGCAAATATCCAAATATCGCCCTGGAGATCGTGCTGCCCGACAAGTGCGTGCTCGAAACGCTGGAAGTCCACACCGTCAACGCCAACGCCCACCTTCACCACATGCTGGCAAACCGGGCCGCGTTTGAAACCGTCAACGGCGACTTCACGATTGGCGAATCGTCGTTTGGCACGACCCGCGCCTCCGCCGTCAACGGCGACATCCGTTTCGCCAACGCCAATCTTGGACGCGTCAAAATCGACACCGTCAATGGTGATCTCGCTCTCAAAGCCTGCGCGGTGACGGAAGGAAAAATCGACACGGTCAACGGCAAGCTCTCTCTCGATATGGAAACGGACGCCACGATCAAGGCCGAAACCGTGTGCGCGAAAATCGTTTCCGACACGGGGTTCGTTTATTCCGGCGTGCCGGGCACCAAGCTGAAACAGCCCGGCAGCCATCCCGACCATATGCTGAAAATTTCCTCGGTGGGTGGAAAGATCCACTTCGCCCGTTAACCAAAAAAGGAACGATCCTTCTCCTTCGATCGTTCCTTTTCTCTTATTCCATGAACTCGACGATTCCTCGATGCCCATGCACATCGAGGGTGTCTAACGCGGCATCGAGCGTCTCGAACTCCTCGTCCGTCAACGCCACATCGGCCGCGCCCAGATTTTCCAAAATTCGTTCCTGATTTTTCGATCCCGGGATTGGCACGATGTGAGGGGCTTTTTTCAGCATCCACGCCATTGAAATTTGCGCCGGCGTCGCGTCCTTTTTCGCGGCAAGCGCCTCGATCAGCGCGAGCACCGGCCGGTTACCGTCCAGATTTTCCTGACGCATTTGCGGAACCCAGCTGCGCACGTCGTCCACCGTTTCGAACTGCGATTCCGATTGTACCTTTCCTGAAAGATACCCGCTGGCGACCGGTGAAAACGGCACGAGCCCGATCCCGTGCGCCAGACAATACGGAATGACTCTTTTTTCGCAATCGCGCTCCAGCATGTTGTACAGGTTTTGCACGGCGCTCAGCGGACAAACGCGATGGGCACGCTCAATCGTATCCACCTCGACTTGCGACAATCCCCAGCCACGAATCAAACCTTCGTCGATAAGCTTCTTCATCACCGCGGCTACTTTTTCAACCGGCACATGGCGGTTGACGCGATGCCAGTAATACAAGTCCACATAACGGGTGCGCAGTCGTTTCAGGGAAGCGGCCAAATGCCGGCGGATTATCGCTTCCACGTCCCCTTCCTGTTCAAGTTCCTCGTTCGTAATCGTGATCTTGGTGGCGATGACGACTTGCCCGCGCACCGGCTCGAGCGCCTCGCCGACTAGCTCCTCGTTGTGCCCCGGATACCGCTGCTGATGGCCATACACTTCGGCGGTGTCAAAAAAGGTACAGCCATTGGCAAACGCTTTTCGAATCGCCTCCACGCTGTATTCGTGTTCCGGAATGACGCCATAGCCATGCGACAGTCCCATGCATCCCATTCCGATAGCGGAAACCTCGATTTGTCCCAGCTTTCTTTTTTCCATTTTTCATCCCTCTTTTCCTGCTTTTATTGTGCAGAAAGCCGAAAATTTTGTACAATGCATATAAACAAAGCCACTATGCGCGCCATGAATAGCGAAAAGAAGGAGGGGTCTTCCATGTTTACATTGGAACAACTGGAGCAGTTGCTTGCTGTCGAACGCGATCAAACGCTGTCGCGCGCCGCCCGCAGCCTGGCCGTCTCCCAGCCTACTTTGACCCGGTCGATGCAGGCGCTGGAGCGCGCGCTGGGCGTCCCGTTGTTTTCGCGCACGAAAAACCAAATCATCCTCAACGAAGCCGGAAAAAAGACGGCCGCGTTCGCGCGGGATGTGCTCAAACAATGCGAACAGTTTCAAAACGAGCTGGCCGACACGCCGATTCGAATCGGATCCCTGGCTCCCATGCCGCTGGAACACTTGCGTAACCAAATCCGGCAAGCCAATCCGCGCCGCGCCGTGGAAGCAAAGATGGCGGACGGCAACACCTTGCTTCGCGGACTCGAGGAAGGTAGTTTCGATCAAATCATTTTGGACGCCTGGCCGCGAACCAAACGCTTTTCATGCAAAGTGTTCGAAACCGAAACGTTGTTCATCCTCGTAAAACAAGGCCATCGTTTCTGGAACCGGCAAACAATCGACTTTGAAACATTGAACGGGGAAACGATGCTGCTGAACACGCAAATTGGAAGCTGGGAATCTTTGGTACGTGAAAAAATGCCCGACTCCACCTTTTTGATGCAGACGGACTTGCAGGCGCTCAATGTCGTGCGTCGCCACTCCAGCCTGCCCAGCTTCGTTTCCAACTTCACCCCGTATACACTGGCGTCAAACGAGCGGATGATCCCGCTTGTCGATTCCGAAGCGACGAAAACCTTCCTCCTCGTTACACGCTAAAAAAAAGGGGGGGAGTAGAAGCATCTTTCTAAAAAGACTGATTTTCTATTTCAAACGCATGAAAGTGGAAGAGTCGAATCCCTTCCACTTTCACAAAATGCATACCCGTTTTTTGGAAGAAGCAAACTTTGAACGCTTCATTTTATAGTTGGATGATCAACTCACAAGATATGGAAGCACAATCGCGCGTAATTCCCCGTCGTATCCGAGCAGGTCGCACGCTTGTTCGGCGGTAAGCCCTTGTTTGGCCATAAGCCGTTGGGCCGAGATCACAAATTGGGAAATCATAGAGTTTCGTTCTTTGTTCCACTCTTTTTCCTTTTTCTCAAATTTCAAATAAGCTTTTTCTTCAATATAGTCGATCACACTCCGCATCGTGATCCCTCCTTTCTTTCGCTCGTATAAATCAAATTGTTCCAAATACACATACAGCGCCTCGGTCAGCTTCCTGTCATTGGAAAAAGCCGCCAGCGTCATCAGCGTCTCCTCCACATGCTCGATTTTCCATTGTTTTGGAGGTTCGTACATCGGATGGTCCGGATCCTTCTTCCGGCTGCGCCGGATTTGCGCGCAATAGTCCGCGATGATCCGAAAATCACTTCGAATCGACGCGATTTTCTCCTCGCTCCACCACGCGATGTTTTCTAAATTCATTGTATAACCGGAAACGAAGGGTTTCAAGAAGGGCGTCTTCTCAAGCCGGGTCAAATCATCCAGGGATTTGGCGTTCCAGGCATCGTCGCCATAATGCAGAACAAATATGACACACGGAATAAAACGGGAAAGAGGGATCTCGAATGGAGCTTTCGATTTGTGAAGGATCTGGCTTCGCTGCCAAAAGTAGAGGGTGTCGCCATAGCCTAAGGCGCGTATAGGCATCGTCCAGTCGCGCCAAATCTGGTTTTCAAAGCAGACGATAAAAAGCGGGTTTCCTTGTTTGTCGAGAATCATGGCGCAAACGTCGCGGTACAAGTCATGAAGGGAGTCGTCGAATACAAAATGGCTGGGGATGTCAAGATAGCGGATCTGATTCGAAGAAATGATGGGCGCGTTGTGAAACAAAAGCAGGTTCACAAGAGAGGCGAACACATCGGGGACGCGAAGAAGCGCCTTTTGGGTGATGTCTTTGTTGGACATGAATAAGAAATTCCTTTCTATTTAGGATTTCCATGGAAAGATCGTTTTGGGATGACCCGTCGAAAGACGGGGTTGAAATATTTCATCCCGATTATAACAATTTCCCCCTAAAACGCAAACAAAAGATGATTTTTCTGTTTCACAAAAAAGCGGAAGGATTCGATTCCTTCCACTCGTTTCATTTCTTATGGCCGGCATCTTGCCTTGCCGCTCCATTGCCGGATTGTCAGTTTGAACACCGCCGTGTCTTTCCAGGCGCGCTCCACGTACGCCTGTCCTTCCTCAAGCCGCTGCGGAGCGAATCGTTCAATCAGCGCAAGCAATCCTTTTTTCCTCTCGCGCTCGTCTTTCACGATTTCAATCGGCCCGTTGACAAGGATGCTCGCGTAGTCGGTGCTAAACAAGTCCGGCCGGTTGCGCGCGTGGTCGACCACGCAAAAGCACGCCTCGTTGTTGAAAAGGATATACTCGTAACGCAGCCCTTCCATGGCGCCATGCAAATACAGCGCGTCTTCCACCAGCACATAATTCATCGGCACGGCGTACGGCTTGTCGTTTCCGCTCAACGCGAGCACGCCATACGATCCCTTCGCCAAAATGTCCCGCGTTTGTTCCTGGGACAACGCGCATTTTTGTTTTCTCATGCTTCTTCCTCCAGTCCAGAAAAGTCATGGTTGACGGCTTGCACAAACGAAAACGCCTTCGTATCCGTGTCGTAGTCGTATTCGAACACCGCGCAGTTGTCGCAGTCCTGCTCGTCGCGCATTTTTGCGCCCATCAGCCACGCGTAAAAGATCCGCATGACCCCGCCATGCGTGACGCAAAGCACCGACGTGTGCTCCTCTTCCATCACCTCTTTGATTTTGGCCACGACGCGCGCTTCCACCTGCTCCAGCGTTTCCCCGCCATAGCGGGCAAAGTACGCTGGAAACAACTCGACCGGCGGCATCAGGCATTCAGGCTGGCCCTCAAATTCGCCAAAATCCATTTCCTTGAGCGCGTGGTGGCGCGTATACGGCAAATCCGTCACCAGTTCGAGCGTGTCCGAGCAGCGCTCGCTCGTCGAGCAGACGACCCGGTCGAACGCGATGCCGTTTTTCGCGAAGTATCGTTTCGCGATCTTCGCCTGCCTTTTTCCCTGTTCCGTTAGCGGCGCGTCGCACCACCCCTGGATACGGTGCCGCTCATTGAAGCGCGTCTGTCCGTGCCGCAGCATGTACAGTTTTTTCCTCATCCATTCCCCTCCTCGATTCGCTTCCAGTATACAACGATTCAAGGACTTCGTTCAAATCCGCGCGCAAAGCGAGCGTTCTCGATTCGATGGAGGCGGGAACGAGGATCTCAGCAGCGTCGATTGTCGCCAGCCTGGCGTTCGGGTTTTCCAGCACCCGGTTCCAAAACGGGTACTTGATGATGCCCGGTGTGTTGAAGCCGACCCCGAGCTCCAAAAACAACACCCTTTCCCCCTCGTGCGCGTCCAAAAACCGTCGATAGCGTTTCGCGGCCGCGCGCCAGCCATCGTCTTCGACAAACGTCGAATCGGATCGAAGGTTCATCGCCATCGGTTTTCCACACACCGGACAATGCGGAACGAGAACGTCGGGCACGGACATCGACACCGGACCGTTTGAAAAAAGACCGCCTTCCTCGTCGATCGCAAAGCCCTGGGCTTGCACCATCGCCCACATCGTTTTCTCGTTATCGTACGTCTTGTCGTGGCAAGGTGTCGAGCATTGAAACAAGCCGTAGTCGCCTTGCGTGTAAAACAGACGGTTCCTGTCGAACCCGGCCTTCTGAAAGCAGTGGTCGACGTTGGTCGTCAGCACGAAGTAGTCTTTGTCCTTGACGAGCTCGTACAACGCCTCGTATACGGGCTTGGGCGCGTCCATATACCGGTTGATGTAGACGTAGCGCGACCAGTACGCCCAAAACTCGTTCGGGCTGGCGAACGGATAAAAACCACCCGAATACATGTCGGTCAACCCGTAGCGCGCCATAAAATCAAAAAACGTCTGCTCAAAGCGGGTGCCCGCGTACGTGAAGCCGGCCGCCGTCGAAAGGCCCGACCCGGCGCCGATCACGATCGTGTCCGCCTCATCGAGCCACGCTTTGAGTCGCGCCAAGTTTTTGGCGGTAGCGCGCTTCGTCTTCCGCAGTAAACGCATCGAAAATCACCTCCAGTTTCGTTCCCGTTTCCCTTTGATACGCTTTGACCGTCTGGATCGCGATGTCGGCCGCCTCGTCAGGCGGAAAATGAAACTCGCCCGTCGAGATGGAGCAAAACGCGACCGAGCCTAAACCTTGCCGTTCGGCCAGCGCAAGGCATTGGCGATAGCACGAGGCAAGCTGTTCGCGATCAAGAGGGCTCAGCGCTCCGCGCACGATGGGTCCGACGGTGTGCAGGACATAGCGGGCGGGCAAGTTGAATCCGGGTGTGAGTTTCGCCTGCCCGGCCGGTTCCGGACGCCCTTGCTTTTCCATGATGGCCTGACACGTCAGCCGCAGCTGTACGCCCGCCTTCGAATGGATGGCGTTGTCGATGCAGCCATGGCACGGAACGAAGCAGCCGAGCAGCGCGCTGTTGGCCGCGTTGACGATCGCGTCCACCGCCAGCCGGGTGATGTCTCCGCGCCATACATACAATCCCGGTTCGACTGGTGTCAGATCGGCGATGGACACGACGCCGCCCTCTTCCTTCTCGTATTGAAGATAGGCGTCCTGGAGCGCTAAAAATTCGTCCGTTACCGGATAGGGCGGGCGCACGTTCATGAGCGCGCGAAACAGCCGTTTCTTTTCCGGCAGGGACGCCGGGATCGCGATGGATTCGTCGCATTCGGCCAGCCGCATCGCGATCAGCCGGTCGAGTCGTTGTTCCTGATTCATGAACTTGCCTCCTTTGTTTAAAATTTTCCGTTTGCATTGGCGGACCGCGATGGAATGGAAGCCATCACGTCCCAGTGTTCGGCGATCTTTCCGTTTTCGTCAAAGCGGAACACGTCAAAGGCGACTTGCTTGCCGGCGCCGGCAAAGTCATACACCGTATGCAAAAACACGTTGTCCCCATCCTCGAAGGCGCGGATGTTTTCCACCGTGGTTGGCGCGGGGGCCTTGGCAAGCGCTTTGACGCTGTCCACAAAAGCCGAACGCCCGGTAGCGTAAGACGGATTGTGCTGAATATACGAAGACGCGAGCAAATCGTATGCCTGTTTGGCGTCTCCGGTTTGGAATGTCGCGATGAGCGCGAGCGCTTTTTGAATCTTTGTCATGGGAACCCTCCTTTAATGTGTATATTCTTATTACATCGATAATATACGCCTTCTAAGATGTAATTTCAATAGTTACATTAACAAAAAAAGAAAAACTCACGATTGTGAGCTCTCTTTGGCGATCCATTGTTTCGTGTCGGCGACGACGTCTTGCAGCGTCGTCTTTTTCAATTCGGTTTCCAGCGCCGTCTGCGCCGCGTCCAGCTTGGGGTCGAGCACAAAATGAATGTTGCGTCCGACCGGGCATTGCCGGGACGGATCCTCGTGGAAGTGGAACAGGCCGTTTTCATCGACGGATTCGACGGTTTCGTACACGTCGTACAGCGTGATGGAATCCAGCGGTTTGGCGATCGTGGCCCCGCCGCTGCCGCGCTGGACATCGATCAGGCCCGCCTTTTTCATTTTAGACAGCAGGCGCCGGATGACGACCGGGTTGACGTGGATGCTTTGGGATAAAAAATCACTCGTCACTTTCCTGTCGTTTTGAAACACGTCCATAGCAATCAGCATGTGGACGGCGATGGTGAATCGGCTCGATATTTGCATAGGTTCCTCCTGTCTTTTTCGTTCCTATTCATTATACAACCCCATCGCTCTTTTCCTTAAAAAAAATGAGCTTTCGCCCACTTTGATCCGTTTTCAAAAGACGATTCCCCTTTTCCCAGGTTCGGCTTATAATGATGAAAAAGGAGAATCTTATGAAGAAAAAACTTTTATGGCTTGGTTTCACGATACTTCTGGCTGGATGCTCCAGCGCGCCCGCTCCAAAAGTGCCAACACCCGCCCCTTCCGCGATGAATGAACCGGTTGAATCCGAAGAGCCATCCGAGCCGGTTTTTGAACCCGAGTCTTTAGCTCCGGCGACTTCCACGATCTCCATCCAGCCATTCATGCAGGAAAATAGCTATTATTGCGTCCCGGCCTGCGTACAAAGCGTTTTGGCGCTCCATGGCGTTTCTCTTTCTCAAAGCGAGCTGGCCAGCGAGATGCGTACCGATCCGGTCACCGGCACCGAGTATGTCGATTTGGCGCGCGTCGTCAACCGCTACGCCTTTGGTGTCGAACAGCCCGGAACCGGCGAGCCTGGCTATCGGGTGCAAACGGTCGCCATTCACGAATCCGATCCAAACGCCAAAGCGCTCTTTTTCGAGCGGATCCAAAACGACTTGAAAACGAACGATCCTGTGTTTTGCGCCATCGACCGCCAAGGTGTTTTTTCTGAATTGTCCTCTGCCAATCACATGATTTTGGTGATTGGATGCCAAACCAGTCCCGATACGAACGAAATCGAGTCGTTCACGCTGTTCGACCCCTATCCGTATGAAACGCATCCTGAAGCCATATTTACCGTTTCCCCCGATTTGTTGTGGAAAAGTCTCGTTCAAAACGTGGAACCGGCGTATATTTGGTAGGAAAACATCATGTCAAACCGTCTGAAAGTCCCTTTCTTATGGATTGGGGCTTGTTCTATTTTTATTTGGATAAGCGACAAAAAAGCGTCTTTCGTCTTTTTTAACCTGTTTTAAAAACAAAAAAATTATTCCTATATATTTTCAATAAAAATGGAAGTATAATAAAAAGGTATTGAGAAAGGAAGAGAGTAAAATGCTGAAACGTATGATCCATCATGGCGTACCCGCGCTGCTTTTTTTCTTGGCGATCGGTGTGATCGCGTTTGGACTCAGCATGTCAAAATCCCATCCGCCTGATTTGATTGGCTCCTTCCAGCCTTCCGAAGCTAATTCGGACTTTCTCACTTTCGAAAAGGACACGTACATCTTTTACGAGTATAAGTCCCTTCGCGCGACCGAGGGCCGCTATGTGCTTGTCGGCCACACGATCACGTTTAAAACCGGCCCGCTGAAAAACATCCAGGCCACCATTCATAAAGACACGATCACGCTTCGCTATCCAAACGACCAAACTCAAACGTACCAAAAGGTTTCCGAGCTTCCGATACGGCTCCAGCCCGACGACATGAATCCCTGGACGTGGAATGAAGAATTGTGAAATGGCAGCCGGCTTCGACCGGCTTTTTTCTTTCCAACCCGATCAAGCGGTTTCCGCTTCCTTTCTCTCTTCTTCCGGAACGCGCTCGTAGTGCGACCAAAGCGACAAAATCTTGATTTGACGGCTTTTTTCCTCCACAGCGTAGACGAGTCGATGCTTGCGGTTGATGCGGCGCGAATACAAACCCGCCAAATCCCCTTGCAGCTTTTCATACGCCGGCGGCCGCTGGTATGGATTGGCGCGAAGGATATCAATGAGCGCCTTCGCCTTTTGATCCAAAAACGCCGCTTTCAGTTTTTTCGCGTCTTTCGCCGCCTCTTTCGCGTAGAAAATCGTGTACACGCCTACCACTCCACTTCCGATTCTTCCAAAAATTCAGCGTCTTCCAACGCGGCCAAAATCTTGTCTTTCAAGCCCGATTCCTGCGTGATTTCCACACTCGCCAGCAGTCCCCGGTACATTTCCTCGCTCAGCAGCACCGCGTTTCCTTCCGGACAGGCAATTTTAACCGCCTGGTCTTGCGCGATCGTCTGTTTGACTTGTTTTAGGCACTCGGTTTGAAACTTCTCCACATCCATCGTCAACATGGCTTTCACCTCGATTTCTTTTTCTTTCTTCCACCATAGCAAGCTTTCCCCCTTATGCCAAACCATTCGCCAACCAAAAAGAGAAAACCCGTTTCGATCCAACAAAGTTTCCTCTCTCTTTCCTATACAACGCCAGCCCATTCAACATCTTGTCAAAAACGCGATGTAATCCTCTTGGATTTCCATTCGTTTCGCATCCAAACCCGTTTCCTTACAGAAATGGATTAGGAACTGGTACACGATTTCCTCGGATTCCCGTTCGCGCTTTCTTTGATCTTCCTTAAGAACTTCCAAAGCCATTTTTAAAACCGTTTCGATTTCTTGTGAAAAGACTGCGTGAATCATTTTACACAACAGGATTTCCTCTTTTGTTTTGGCATATGGCTTTATATCCACCAAAGCTGATTTTGCGCGTTCCTGCTCATTCAGCATGTATAGACACAAAGGCGCGTAAACAAAATTAGAAAGCCCATGTTGAAACGTTTCTCTTTCCTTCCTCATTTGATCCAGCGCTTTTCTATACTCCCCCATCACACATAAAACCAGAACTTCGTTTTGCACGACGCAAAACCGCAAGTACGGATCATCCACGTATTCCATATTGGAAAGCAAGGCTTCAAAGCGGGCATATGCGCTACTATAGGCTCGTAAAGAAATTATTCCTACCGCTTCCAAATTATCAAGATACAACGCCCGAATATAATTGTGTGAAGCGTAAAACTTTTTACGTACCTGTACGCAATGTTCATATACCGCAAATGAAGCTCCGCTTCTCATCCACTCCATAATTTGATAATACTCAATCAACGCTTCCAGCCCGAACAGCTCTTTCTCGTCGACAAATTCCAGCGCTTTTTCAAAGAACCGCTCCATATTACCAAGACGTAGATTCCATCTCCCCTCCATTCCCCGTATCATATACAAAAGCGCCTTCTCGTCGTTGGATAAACAATTTTCAATCAAAACCAGTGAGCGAAATAAATCATCGCTTTTTTGATGGTCCATCACAACCTGAATAAAGTATTGAATCAGTTCCCCGACAAAGCAACCGTATGTGTTTTTCCAGCTTCCTTCTAGCGCCTCAAAACGTTCTCGAACTTTTTCCTGTTTCTTTTTATCAAAACGTAAAAAACAATCCACGATTTGAGCGAGAATTTCTTTCATTTCGAAAAACCGATTCAAATCCGTGTCAAATTGAATGTCATATTGATGTAAAAACCGGTCAAATACATCTTTTTTCATCATGCGAATGCCATTTTCCATTTCACTCAAATTCCCTTTGGACATAAACAAGTCTTTGGATACGTTTTCCAGTGAATATCCCAGCTCTTTTCGCTTCCGCTTTTCAAAAAAGCCAAAAAAGAGAGGAGAAATATCATCTTTTAGTTCTCGAAATTTAATATATTGTTTATTTTTATTCATATTTCTATAATACAGTTAGAACCCGGGAAAAAGAAAGGGGAAACTTTATGAGGCTGTTAAAAAAGGGTATTTTACTCTTGGCTGTCCTGCTTCTATCGTTCGGAGGAGTCGATGTACAGCCAAAACCATGCCTAAAACACAACACCAAGGACTTCTGTTGGCTTGAAAAATCAAGTCGAGGAAAAGAACTTGGTCAATAACATCCAATCTTTATAAAAGAGCTCTTTGTAGCTTTGTTAAATTTCAAAGCTTATATTTGCTACAAAACTAATTAGAAAGAGAATATCATGAAAAAAATCTTATTATCACTTTTGTGCATGTCTTTACTATCTTTTAGTAATCCACAGTCCATCAAAGCTCACCATTCAAACATCGAGAATGCGCAAACATATGTATTAAAAAGCAATGATGAAATCATTGAAACAGATTCATCAGCAGTTTCATTTGGCGAAAAGCTAAATTACGATGTAATCACTATAAAAACCATTCAAGAAAATAGTGGAAAGAAAGATTTATCGCAATCTCAAGCCATTACTGTATCCCACTATTTTCTTAATGAAGAGCAGTCTAGAATGGCACAATCTGCTACATTATCGGAAGGTGTTCTATACTATTCTGCAGTCGCAAGAGCCACAATAAATTATGATACGATTGTTAGTGATTTCGGTATCAAATATGGAGTTTTAAAAAGCGCATCTGGTTATATTTCCAATCTTGATTCTGGGGTTCAAATTCTTAGACAAAGTATTGTACTAGGAACTTGCGGATCATGCGATGGAAATCCATGGCTTGACCAGTCAACAAGTCCAATGAATGTTGTGGGACTAAATTGGGGCACCTATTATGGAGGGGCTAATTGGAAATATGTAAGCATGATTAGTTCTCATCTGATCGGAGTAACCAATACAATCACTCTCAAACATGGATCAACCACCTATACCGACACTATTCAATTTTCTGTATAAAATTTCAACCAATAGATTATAAACAAAAAAAGATAAAGTTTAGAATATATTCTAAACTTTATCTTTATTAAATTATCTAAAAATTAAAAAGGAGATAAAAATGAAAAAATAATTATATTCTTAATTCCTATTCTAGCCTTTTTTGTCCTATTATTGCTAGTCCCTTCTTCACAACTCTATTCTCCAAACAACCGTGTTTTTTTTCATACACTTTTTTGTGATTTATTCATTTCTTTAACGTTATTTATACTTATTGATATTTGGAAACAGCAAATAAAATCTTTCTTTTTACCAAAATCTGTCGCTTATGCATATCAAATAGGATTATCTCTCTTTTTTATTGGTGCTTGGATTTTTTGTTTTTTTTCAACAGTTCCTTATGCTTTATTTGCTAAAAATTATATATATATGTATTTGTTTATTTAATATATAGCACTCTATCAATACGTTTTTCTAATTTCTCTAAACAATAATCTCCTCATTCCTCCCAAAAAAGCCAAAAACGGGGAAAGAAAAGCCATTTTTGGCTTCTTACAATTAAATCTTTATCTTCTTTTTCTTATATATTTTATAATAAAATTGAAATTATAAAAGGCGTTAGAATAAACGCATAAATTCATTGTTTTCATAAAATAATTCTTTCAGAAAGGAGCTGAGCTTATGAAAAAGTACATATGGATCTTCGTTTTGATCGGAGCGATCGTGCTTGGAATGATCGTGTTCAGCTTCTTTGGCGGCGCCCCTCGCCCGATTGAAGTGGAACCGGTCGGCGAGCAAACGGATCGTGTTTCCGATATGATGGAAGATATGGATCTCTTTTCCTCGGAAAAGAAAGCGACAAACGAAATGATCGAAGGAACGGTGGGATACTGATGAAAAAACTAGGAATGCTTTTACTCATGGCTGTGTTCTTGAGCGCGTGCGGCAATGTTTCGCCTTCCAAAAGCCTCGTCGTCTACTATTCGAACAACGACGAGATCGAAGCGCTCGCCACGCAAATCGCCAAGGACTCCGATTCGGAGCTATTCCAAATCGTGCCAAAGAAAGACTACTCCTCCCTGAACGAGAAAATCGAAAACGACGAGGAACTGTCCGTTTCCGAAATCGAGGATTTGCAGTCGACCAACGTTTTGCTCGAACAAAGCGTTCCCGACCAGTGGAGCCAATGCGACACGGTGTACATCGGATTTCCGGTCCAGTCAATCACAGCCGCCCCGGCTCCCGTATCCGTGTTTTTGAGCCAGAACAACCTCAAAAATAAAACGTTCATTCCGTTCACGATCGGAACGCAGGACGCGCTCGACCACGCGAAAGATTCGCTCACGTTTGACGGCGCCCGCAAAGGATGGGAAAGCGGAAAAGCCTTCTCGCCAACGTACACCGACGCCGAAGTCAAGAAATGGGTCGAAACTGTCAACCAGCAATAAAACACCGCTTGACCGCAAGCCGTTGTTCCGGTTTGCGGTTTTCCGCTCCAAAAAGAAAGGGGACTCCTATTGATGAAAACCTGGAAAAAAGTGCTCGTACTCGCCATGCCGCTCGCGCCGCTCCCCGTCGCGTGGCTCTTATTTCCACTGCCTTCGATTGAAATGGACCACACGCTTTTCTTCCAGTCCATCGGGCTGGAAGCTCTGACCTGCCTGTTCACGTTCGGCCTCGTCAGCGTGTGGAAAAAAAGCGCGGCACGCCTCGTATTGCCTTCCCGGCTCGTTTGGGCGTACCGCCTCGCTCTTGCCACGCTGTTTATTGCCCTCTGGCTTGGGTGCCTGTACGGTTCCACATACGCCATGCTGTTCGCCACAAGACGCTTGTACGTGTTCTTCTACATGGCGTACGCGACCCTCACCATTTCCATTCCCACAACCGGCTGACGGCCGGTTTTCTCTTGCCTACAAACCAAGCTCTTTGGCCGTATACGTAACCGGATCAGCCTCGTATTGCCGTTTCGCCTCTTCGTATACACGCAAGTCGTACTCGTCCTCCATCTTTTCCTGAATGAGTCGACACACATACTCGGAAACACACATGCCCTTCTCTTTGGCGGCTTCTTTCACTTGTTCTTCCAAAACCGGATCCAACGCGATCGAAAACATCGGATTTCTCCTTTCCCTCTGCCTCCATTGTATGCCCTTCTCTTCTTTTTCCAAACAAAAACTCCCGGATTTTCCGGAAGCCGTTTGTTTGATTCTCGTTTTGTTTACGCCGCGTTGAAATGCTCCAGCAGCATCTTTTCCGCCTGCGCCGACCACAAGCCCTTGTTCGCCTTGCACACCGCGTCCAGTTCCTTAAAGAACGGATCGGTCTCGCCCAGCTTGCCAAAGTCCTCGATCGCCGTCATCGGCATGTCGATATGCGTGTACACAAGCTTTTTGCCACCCGGCACGTTTGGCAAATCCTTCGTCGTCTCCACGACCGAATCCAAGCCACCCACATGCGTGATCATAACCGCCGAGTTGATGAGGCCCGCGCTGTTTTTGTCGATCGCCTCTTTCATGTCGTCGATCGTTCCCCCCGTGCTGCCAATGATCTTGCTGCGCGAGTAGTGGCAGTCATACAAGTTCACATCCGCCGAGAATTTCGGATCCGTCGGCCCCGCGAACAAGTTCATGCACCCGTCGTACGCCATGATCTGGTTGCCAATCTCGCACACCGCCTTGTTCGGGATGTACACAAACACGTCGTCGTAGCCTTTGCCATCCGTCAAGTCCATCAGTTCCTTGACCTGGTCCTCCATTTTCGCCGTGTTGACATAAATGAGCTCCACGCCATGTTCCTTCGCCTCTTCCTCGCTAATGACTTCGCGCGCTCTGGCGATCCGGTCGTCGTTCACCTCTGTTACGACGATGCGTTTCGGCTTGTTTTCAAACGTCAAGCCATACGAAATCGCGCCCAGACCCATCGGACCGCAGCCACCCAAAATAATGAGGTTGCCGCCTTCCTTCGTCCCCATGATATGCTTGTAGCCGCCCGGCTCCGTATGGTAGTTCGTGTGGTAGCCACCAATACAGCACGACACCGGCTCCGCCACCGAGCTGGCAAAATACGCGTCACCATCAAACGTCCACAAGCAGCCCGCCTCGATAATGTCATTCGGGAAAATGCAGTATTCCGTGTCGCCCCCGCACCACTGGTACGAGTAGCCCGGCGACTCCATCTGGCCCGGAATGGCCGGCTGCTGGGCGAATTTCTGTCCCGGCTTGAACTTGTCCTGCCATTTTTTTCCTACCTTCACGATGTCGCCCGCGAACTCGTGCCCGATAATGATCGGGTTGTCAAACACGTCGTTTGGCACGCGCTTGTGCTTCTCGCCCTGCTTCACCGTCTTCCACGTCGACATGCAAATCGAATCCGAAACGACCTTTACCAAAATCTCATCGTCCTTGATTTCCGGCAGCTCAAACGTGTCCAGCCGGATATCGTCCACTCCATACAATCTCACCGCTCTTGTTTTCATCGTTCTATCCCTCCAAGTTCTCGATTTTCACTTTTGTCTTCAATGTTTCCACCACGCCGAGGCCGGCCGGCTGCGTTCCCGCCGTCGTGCACGCCCCCGCGCTTGTCGCCATCGCCAGCACCGCCAGCTCTTCCAGCGCGTCGCCACGCTCCAGACTAATCGCCAAAGCGGCCACCATCGCGTCGCCCGCGCCCACGCTCGAGTTCAACTCGATTGGCAGCACCGGACAATACAACGTGTCGGTTTCCGTCAAAAAGATCGCGCCCTCGCCACCCATCGAAATGGCCACCAGCTTCGTATCCTCGTTCAACAGCTTTCTTCCAAGCCGCGCCGTATCCAACGCGTTGTCCGGTTCTTCGACGCCAAAATACTGCGCCAGCTCGAAGCGGTTTGGCTTCACCGCGAACGGACCCGCCTTGATGCCTTCCCGGAACAAGTCGCCGTCCGCGTCCAGCAGCACCCGGATGTCCGTTTGCTTCAAATCGTCGATCATCCGCCGGTAAATGTCGCTTTCCACTCCCGGCGACACGTTGCCCGACAACACGACGATCGAGCCCGGCTTGGCCGTCTTCTCGATCAACGCGATCAACGCGTCCACATCTTCCGGTTCGATGCGCGGCCCCGCCTCGTTGAGCTCGGTGAGCACCATGTCCTTGTTAAGCACCTTCAGGTTCGTGCGCGTGTTTCCCTCCACCCACACGAATTGATTGGCGATTCGCAGTTCGTCCAGCGCGTCCTCGATCATCCGGCCGCCCGCGCCCGCCAGAAAGCCGGTGCATACGCTCTCGAAGCCAAGCGCCCGAATCGTTTTCGACACGTTGACGCCTTTGCCGCCCGCGTCCTGCCGCACATTTTGCAACCGGTTCAAGCCGCCCACGATCAATTCGTCGACTTGCGCCGTCTTGTCGATCGCCGGATTGAATGTCACCGTCAAAATCATGCCGCGTCCCCCGCCAGCACGGAATGAATGTATTCCGGCGTGCCGTTCACGACTTTTTCCACGACATCCATGTCGCCCAGCTTTTCCGCGATGTTTTGCAGGATGCCCACATGCTCGTCGGTCGTCGCCGCGATGCCGATAACAATCCGCACCGTGCCACCGCCCCACGCGATGCCTTCCGGGTAAATATCAACCGCAAGACCCGTCTTTTTCACAAAGTCCTTCACTTCGTACTCGCCATGCGGAATGGCGATGTCGTTGCCGATGTACGTCGTCAGGGCGTGGTCGCGGTTGAGCATGCCTTGAATGTATGGCTCGTCGATATAGCCCGCTTCTTTCAAACGGCCGCCGACGCTTAAGATCGCCTCGTCGCTTGTCGCCGCCTTTTGGTTGACGCGAATGTTTTGCACCTCGAGAATTTGCGGCTTTTCATTTTTTTCTTTTTTCTTTCTTTTAAACAATGCCATGATGATATTCCTTTCTTAAGCCATGTCGGCTCGAATCAATTCCAAGTAAATCGCGGACAGCGCCTGTTGAATGCGCCGCTCCTCGCGCTCGAACACCGCCTGCTGCAAGTTCGTCGTCTCCATCATATACGTCGTGACGGAGGAAAGTAGTTTTTGATGATACGATGCATAATCGGCTGGCATGAGCAGGACGACCACGGCCCGAATGCCCGGGTACGCGGCAAACTCTTGCGCCTGCGCCGGCCACAAAAACTGCACCTGGGCGTTTTTCACGCCAGTCGTTTTCGCGTGCAGCAAGCCAAAGCCAAGCTCCGGCACCATGACCGAGCCAATCTTCTCACGCTCAAGCAGGGCGCTGGTCACTTCGCTCGCGCTGCCGTCCGCCAGCAAGCCGGCCTCCGCGACCAGCGCCGGCCAGTCCAGCGCCGGATCGACATTGGCGAACACGAGTCCGTTGACGATCGCGCGCGCCGCGCCCGTCATTTGTTCCACGCGCCGAAGTTTTTCCAGCCCGTCCCGGTCCGGATCGGCGTGCGCGCCATATTCGAGATTTTTCATCACATCCCGCAAATGGTCGATGTCGTTTTGCGTCAGCAGCGGGTTGACCTTGACGACCGGCACCATTCCTTGCGCCAGGTCGAACGTCGAAACGATCAGGTCCAAATCGTCGTACGCGTTGGTTTTGTATTGTTCCAAAGAGAGAGTCACCAAATGAAGCCGCGTACCAAACACATGCTGCAGCCTTGCCGCCAGCAAAGCCGACACCCCGACCCCCGAGGCGCATACGACCGCAGTGTGGATGCGCGCCTGTCTGGCCTCGAAGCGGCGGCGTTCCAGCGACGCTCCCACATGCATCGTCATGAACGCGATTTCCGCTTCCGAAATCGACAAGCCCGTCTTTTCGCCAATCAAGGCCGCCGCGTGCGCGCTTTGAGCGTACAGCTCCCCGTATTGCGCCTGGATCGTTTCCAGCAGCGGATTGTAAATCGGCAGGCCGCGCTGCAAGCGGATGAGCGTCGGCCGCAAATGGGTGATGAATCCTTTGATAAACCGGGGATCCATCCGCAAACTCGACGCGATCCGGGGCGGGAAGTCGTTCATAAAATCGTTGGCGATTTCCACGATCTGGTCGTCGTCGAACGCGTCGATCGGATCGACGTTTTTCGCCCCGCTCAAATGCATCGCGATAAACACCGTTTCCGCCTGCGGGATCTCGATGTCGAAAATGGACTCGAGTCTGCCCGCGATTGCTTTGGCCTGCTCCATAGCCGGCGTGGCGCGCATCGTTTCACACAGCGAAGGATCGCTCTCGATCGCCTCCCCTTTCTGGATGCGCTCGACGGCCACCACCAGATGAATGATCAAGCCGATGTACGAGCTTTGCGCATACTGGTTCAGTCCCAGCTCGTGTCGTTCGAGCGTGAACAAGTCAAGCACCGGATCGAGAATATCCTGGTTGAGCAGCCGCAAAATGCCGTCCTGCGACGCTTCAAACACTTCGTGGCGCAAGGCGTCCGCGTCCAAATAGTCGATCGCCTGCTCCTTTGATCCGATCGTGTCGTGAATGATCGCGCTCATCGCCAGGCGCCGGTCCTCCTCTTTGCCAAGCAGCCGGATGTTGTTTTTGTGGGCGCGATTCAATTCGATATGATAGTGTTCGAACCAGGACGCCAACGCGTCCAGGTCGTTGGAAATCGTCGTTTCCGACACCGAAAACATGTTGCCGTACACGACGAGCTTTTTCACGTCCGGAAAGCGGAGCAGCTCGAACGCGAGCAGTTTGCGGCGCTCCTCTTTCGAAACGTAAGGAATGAGGTCGGTGGCGATATCGGCCGCCAGCCGGCGGCGGTCTTTTTCGTCCCCTTCGATTCGGATTCCCCTGCCTTGCCGGCTGACCATATCCAAATGGTACGGCTTCAAATTGGCGTTTTGGAGTTCTCGAAAAACCGTGCGTCGCGAAATATTCAGTCGTCGCGCCAGCTCGTCGACCGGAATATACGCGTCCCCTTGTTCCAGGACGATTTGGAGAATTTGTTTAAACCGGTTGGTATAAATCATCACGCGCCGACAAGCTCGCTTACGATCTCGTCATATTCGCTGGCGCCCATGAAATTCATGACCGGATACACCGTCGCGTGCGGACAGCGTTCCTTCGCCCGCTCCACAAGCGACTGGTGCGTGATGATGACTTGCGTGTCCGTTGGCACTTCGTTGAGCGCGTAGTGCGGCACCGTCACGTCGCAGCCGGCGGCTTTCAGCTTTTTCGTCAGACTCGCCGCGCCCATCGCGCTGCTTCCCATGCCCGCGTCGCAGGCGAACACGACTTTTTGCATATTGACGCGCGACGGTTCCGGCTTCGCGCCTACCCGGCCGTTTTTCACGTCGTCGACGATTTGATCGTACTCGGCCGACGCCATGAAGTTATTGATAGGGTAGATGGCGGCGTGCGGACACCGTTCCTTCGCCCGCTCCACGAGCGAGGACTGGGTGACGATGACTTGCGTATCGGCTGGCACTTCGTTCAGCGCGTAGTGCGGCACGGTGATGTCGAGCCCTTCAGCTTTCAGCTTTTTCGTCAGGTTCGCGGCGCCCATCGCGCTGCTTCCCATACCCGCGTCGCAGGCGAACACGATTTTTAAAGCGGACAAGGCGGCAGCCGGTGCCGGCGTTCCCTTGGCTTGCGCCTTGGAGGCGCTCACCTGCTGTTTGGCTTCCTCCAGATTGCCTTCCTTGGCGAACGCCTTCAGCAATACCGTGCACACGATGGCCGATACAGCGGTCGCGGCCGCGATCGAAAGCAGGACGCCGACATAGCTGTCTTTGGCGCACATACCCAGGATGGCTATAATGGATCCCGGCGATGCGGCGGATACGAGGCCCGAGCCAAAGATCGTGTTGACAAGCACGCCGGTCATGCCGCCGGCGATGACGCCGATCAGCGTGATCGGGTTCATGAGGACAAACGGGAAGTAAATCTCATGGATGCCCCCGAAAAACTCGATGATCATGGCGGAGAGCGACGATTGCTTCACTTCGCCTTTCGTGCTCAAGTAGTACGCGATCAGCAAGCCAAGGCCCGGTCCCGGGTTGGCTTCGATCATGAAGAAGATCGACTTGCCGACTTCCTGCACCTGATCCATGCCAAGCGGGGTGAAGATGCCGTGGTTGATGGCGTTGTTCAAGAACAGGATCTTGGCCGGCTCGACCAAAATCGAGGTGAGCGGCAGCAGACCGTGGCTGACAAGGAACTCGACGCCGGTTTTCAAGGCGCCGGTGAGCGCGACGCACGCCGGTTCGATGACGAGACAGCCCACGCAGGCCAGGATCGCGGCGAGAATGCCGGCTGAGAAGTTGTTGACGAGCATTTCGAATCCGTTCGGGATGTGCCCGTCGAGCAATTCATCGGTCTTTTTCATCAAATAGCCGCCCAATGGCCCGGCGATCATGGCGCCGATGAACATCGGCGTTTCGGTGCCGGCGATGATGCCGATGGCGAAGCACGCGCCCACGACACCGCCCCGGTGCTCGTAAATCATCTTGCCGCCGGAATAGGCGATCAAGACCGGAAGCAGGAAGCGCTGCATCGGGCCGACGATTTCGTTCAGCGTCGGATTGGGACACCAGCCGGCTGGAATGAACAAGGCGGTGATGAGTCCCCAGGCGATAAAGATCGAGATGTTGGGCATGACCATCGCGGAGAGGGCGCGCCCGAATTTTTGGACTTTTTCTTTCATGATTGTTTTTTCCTTTCTTTTTATTTCGTTTGTTTGACAATTTCAGTATAAGAAAGCGCTTTGTTTTTTTCTATTGTTTCTCGTTTTTGTTTGGCACTTCCAAAAATGCCAAAATCCGGCGAAGGTGGCACAGCGCCGGGTGCCAAAAAAAGCCCCACTTTCGTGGAGCTTTCAAACAGCCTATTCGGCTGCCAGTGCTTGTTTTCGTTCCTGAATCAAGGCTTCGATCTTTTCCAATGTTTCGATATCCTTCGCGTGGCGGATAAAATTCGCCGCGAGCTCGTAGGAAGTATCCCGCACAAGAAAGTTGTCAAAGTACTCGGCCTGAGAGATGCAAGGGCTGAATTCGCGAGTCAAGGCGTTCTTGTTGTAGCCAAGACCGGCGATCTCGATGAATTTCATCGAAAGCAGCTTTCGAATAACGGCCTGTACTGTGTTCTTACTTATGTGTGGGGCTTCCAAGCAGATATCATTGGAAGACAATGGCTTGTTTGACTGCCAAAAGATCTCCATGATTTCATTTTCGCGCTTGGTTAAGTGGGAAACTTTCATTACAATGACCTCTCTTTATTTTTACAAACTCATTATAAATTTTCTGAACGGAAATTACAAGAAACGATATATCATTTCTTCACTTTTTTTGGGCTTTTTTCACAATAAATTTAAAATTTCGAACAAATTTATTCAATCCGTCATCTTTTTTGCAAAAAAGACGGATTTTCTTCCGTTTCAATACCCGTACCGCGCTTTCTCTTTTCGTAAAAAGAACACGACGACAAGCAGCGAAAGCGACTCGGCGACGACGACCGCGCTCCAGATCCCGTCCAGTCCGAACAGTTTGGGCAGGATCAGGATGCACGCGACCTGGAACAAAAACGTGCGCACAAACGAGATGGCCGCCGACACGAGCCCGTTGTTGAGCGCCGTGAAAAACGAGCTGCCAAAAATATTGAAGCCGCACAATAAAAAAGAAACGCTGTAAATGCGAATGGCGTGGACGGTCAGGGCGCCAAGCGATGCCGAGCCGTTCACGAACACCATCGCCAGCCACGGGGCGCTGATTTCGGCGACGAGCGTGAGCACGAGCGCGGTGATCGCGATCAGGGCGAGCGACTTTTTTAGCAGGCTGTCCAGCTCGCCCGTGTTGCCCGCGCCATAGTGGTAGCTGATGATGGGCGCGATGCCGACGCCATAGCCGAGAAACGCGCCGGCGAACACGAATGAGATGTACTGGAGCACGCCGTACGCGACGACGCCGTCGGCTCCGATCATCTTCATGAGCTCGAAATTGTACAGCACGGTGATGACGCTCATGCTTAAATTGGTAACCATCTCGCTTGAGCCGTTAAAACAGCTTTGCAGCAGCGCTTTGCCGTTCCAGCGCGTTTTCGATACGCGCAGCGGCGTGCCGTTGCCGGGCGTCACGAAAAACACGAACGGAATGATGCCGCCCACGATCCAGCTCAACCCGGTGGCGAGCGCCGCGCCAAAGATGCCAAGACCGGCGACCGCGATCAAAAGATAGTCGAGCACCATGTTCATGACGCCGGCGATGATTGTCAGCAGCAGGCCGAGCGTCGGGCGTTCGGCGGTGACAAGAAACGCCTGGAACGCGTTTTGTAAAAAGTAGCCGGTCATCATGAGGGCGAGCGTTCGTCCATAGGCGACGCAGTCGGGGAGCATTTGCTCGGTGGCGCCAAGCAGGCGCGCGAAATCCTCGATCCAGACGGCGCCGACCACGCTCATGACTATCGCCACGACGATGAGGCTGTACACGAGCAGGGAAAACACTTCGTTGGCTTCGCGCTTTTTTTGCTCGCCGAGCAGCTTGGCGACCAGAGCGCTGCCGCCCGTGCCGATCATGAAGCCGAACGTGCCCATGATGGCGATGACGGGCCAAATCAAATTGAGGGCCGCGAACGCCTGGCTGCCGGCGACGTTGGCGACGAAAATGCCGTCGACGATTGTGTACAGCGATGTGAAGATGACCATGACGACGGAAGGGAGCGTGAAGCGCAGCAGCTTGCCAACCGTAAAGTGGTCGCTGAGCCGGATCGTCATGTCGTCTTCTCCTTTCCCTGCTTCAAGTGGTGCACGTACCGTTGTCCAAGCTCGATAAACCGGCCGGCGTTTTCCTCGCCCATTTGCTCGAACGCCTCGTTTTCCCGCTGAATGGCCGGATACACATACATTTTGATGACGTCGCGGCCCCTGTCCATCAAATACACGCCGCACTCGCGTCCTTTTCCTTTGCGTAGCTCGATCCATCCTTTTTTCTCCAGCGCCTTGATAGAGGAGTTGATCGTCTGCTTGCTTAAAAACGACGCCTGGGCAATATGCTTCTGGCAGCATCCATCCTCGAGGGTGCTTAAACAATAGAGCACTTCAAACGCGCTGTCCGAAATGCCGGCCGCGAGCGCCTCCTCGTGGTAAATATGGCTCAATTCCTTATAAAACGCGTTGAACGCGCGTAAATGTTCATTAAATATTTCCTTCATAAAAACCTCCTGTCCAAAATGCGACCCAAGTATAATAGTCCGAAATCGGACTTGTGTCAACCCGGTACAAGAGGAGAATCGTATCAAAAAATCGTTCTTTTCTTCTCCACGTCACAACAAGAAAGTCATATAAGGAGGAATACAGAAAATATCGTCTTTGATCATCAAATTTTTCGGATGAATAATGAAGCACGCGCCAATCCGGTCCTGATATTTTTCTTTAAACCGCAACAGGGATGTGGTCGTGTAACGCTTTCCCGACTTGACTTCGATCGGATACAGTTTATATTTTAGTTTGCGGTTGCTAGAAAGAAGAAAATCAATCTCCATATCATTTCGATGTTTCTCGTCGTTGTAATGCGTGTAAAAGTACAGTTTATGATGATTTATCACAAGCATTTGCGCAATCACATTTTCATACAGCATTCCTTTGTTCATAGATAATTTATCCAGCAAGATCTGCTTGTACACTTCTTCCTCGAGCAATTCATTTTCGTCAAACGCGTGACTGACCAAAAGACCCGTATCCCCCATATAACATTTTACATATGACCTTACCTCGTTGATGGATAAGCCGACATTCGGATCACTGCATAAGAAGCATTCATTACAAATCATGGAATCCGCCAGCCAAAAGAAAGTCTCCTGGTATTCTTCCGCTCTCGACTCGCCTTGAATCGTCTTGAAAACCACTCTTTTTTCATGCTGTGAAAGCAATCCGGGGATCTGATCAAAAATCGCCAGTACCTTACCCCGATACCGCGCATTGATCTTCATAATATCTTCCCGATACAGCCGCAAAATATCCCGTTTTTCCTGGTCTGCCTCATAAAAACTTTTATTATTCTCAACAAACTTTACGACCGGCATAGGCATACCGCCCACCAGCATGTATTGTTTAAAAATCATCATCGCTTTGCGATGCAGCGACTCTTCCAGCGCTTGTTTGGATTCAAAACAATGTTTGATATAATCTATCATCACTTCCTCGCCTAAAGCCCAGCAAAACTCTTCAAAGTCGAATGGATACATTGAAATATGGCGTTCCTCCGAAGGAATGACAATATCTTTCACGTTTTCCTTGATCGAAATAAGCGAACCGGTTTCAATATAATCATATCGTCCATCCGCTACCAGGTATTTGATAGCCGCTCTTGCCTGCGGAAACATCTGCACTTCATCGAAAATCACCACCGACTGACGAGGTTTCAAACGGATCCCGTAATGGACTTGAAGCATCATAAACAACGTATCCAAATCGTTCAAATACTTTTCAAAATACGACTCGACTTCCTTATCCTTCTTGGCAAAATCAATGAGAAGATAGGATTCATATTCATTTTTAGCGAACGCCTGCGCAATCGTACTTTTGCCAATTCGACGCGCCCCCTCAATCAAGATCGCCTTCGTACCCTTCGTTTCATTCTTCCATTCCAAGAGTTTATCGTAAATCTTTCGTTTAAAAAACATATTGTATTCACCTCCTCATGCCGGTTTTCAATCCGATTATATCGCTCGACCCCACTATGCGCAAGATAAGAAACGCCGTATTACCCCATTATGCGCACTATAAACTACCCCCTGTTTCCCCATTATGCGCATCTATATGACCCCGTCAAAACCCCATTATGCGCACCTTAAACAAAGAAAAAGCCTGGGCGAGCCAGACTTTCCTATTTTACTTTTCAAATGTTTCCCAATGGATGCGGGCCGGATCCCATTTTTGTTTGGGTTCCAGATCATGGGCCGGATAGCCAAACGAAAGCACCCAGTACGGCTGGATGGAATCGGGCAAGTCGAAATACCGGCGCAGCCAGTCGACCCGGTCCGTTTCGGGATAGCCACCCAGCCACACGCCGCCTAAACCAAGATCCTTGGCTTCGATCAGCATGTTTTCACTAAGCGCCGACAAATCCTGCACGTCGTAGGCGTCGCCAAAGTGGCGATTCGTGTCGGCGCACACGACGACGGCGAACGCGGCGTCCTGCACGCAGACGGCGTATGGGGAAAATTTCGCGAGTTCGGCAAGGCGGGCCGGATCGGTGACGACGATCAGCTCCCACGGCTGTTTGTTCACGGCGCTTGGCGCGGCGCATCCGGCTT
The DNA here is from genome assembly GCF_964018005.1 of uncultured Dubosiella sp. Classification (NCBI taxonomy): domain Bacteria; kingdom Bacillati; phylum Bacillota; class Erysipelotrichia; order Erysipelotrichales; family Erysipelotrichaceae; genus Dubosiella; species uncultured Dubosiella sp. Next base: position 6,455 of record NZ_CAXHOA010000007.1, on the reverse strand, counting down.
TCAAAATCGTTTCGATCGTCTTTGGATCGGCTTTCTTGTTCGTGTACTGGCGCACGCTCGTGCGTTCAAAAATCGCATTCATCTTTTTTCCTCCTTATTTTAAAAACAGACGGACGACTTTTTCCTTCCACGGCTTTTGCGGGCCGTAGATGAAAGGCAGGTCGACGCGGTCGCTCGACGACAAGATCGACTTGTCGTGGGTGAATGTCTGGAATCCATACCGGCCGTGATAGTGGCCGAGGCCGGAATTTTGCAGACCGCCAAACGGCATGTTCTCATTGGAAAGATGGAGCACGCAGTTGTTGATGCACCCGCCGCCAAACGGCATGTTTTCCTTCACGAAGCGAATGTGGTCGTCGTTGCGGGAAAACAAGTAGAAGGCGAGCGGATGCGGCTTTTGCGCCAGCTGCCGACACAGTGTTTCGAAATTCTCGTACGGCAAAACGGGCAGGACCGGTCCGAAGATTTCCTCGTCCATGACGGGCGTTCCTTCTTTTGGCAGCAAGATCGTCGGCTCGATTTTGAGTGTCGCCTCATCCACATGGCCGCCCCAGACGACTTTTCCGTCGTTCAAATACGCGCGTACGCGTTCGAAATGCTTTTCGTTGATGATCTTGCCAATCGACTCGAGCGTGACGCCTTGCACCGAAAGCTGGTGGATGATTTGCTGGATGAGCGCGGGCATTTTCGACTCGTGCACATAGACGTGGTCGCACGCGACGCACGTCTGGCCGGCGTTGAGAAACTTGCCGAAGACGATGCGGCGGGCCGCCAGCGCGATGTTGGCACTCTCGTCGACGATGGCCGGGGACTTGCCGCCTAGCTCGAGCGTGACGGGCACCAAATGCTCGCTGGCCGCCTGCATGCACAATTTTCCTACGGCGGGCGAGCCGGTAAAGAAGATGTAGTCGAACGGCTGGTGGAACAGCGCCTCGTTTTCCTGGCGTCCGCCGGTCACAACCGCCACATACGCGGGCGCGAACGTTTCCTCGATCAAACGGGCGATGACGGCCGTCGTGTGGGCCGAGTAGTCGCTTGGCTTTAAGATGACGGTGTTTCCGGCCGCCATGGCTTCGATGAGCGGCTGCATCGTGAGCAGGAACGGGTAGTTCCACGGGGAAACGACGAGCACGCAGCCATAGGGGTCGTGGCGAATCTCGCTTTTGGCTTTGAACAAAAACAGCGGTGTGCGCACTTTTTCCGGCGCGCTCAGCTGGTCGATGTGCTTTTCCATGTACGTGAGCGCCTGGTAGACCAGACCGATTTCGCTCATGTACGCCTCGGCCCCGGATTTGTTCAGGTCCGCGTACAGGGCTGCGATGATCCGGCTTTCGTTTTGCCGGATTGCGGTCTTGAGTTTGGCGAGCATTTGCTTGCGAAACATGATGGAGCGGGTGGCGTTGGTCGCGAAGAACACCTTTTGTTCCTGGACAAGCGCCTTGATTTGATTTGCGTCCATATTCAATCCTCCTGCTCCCATGATAAAATCATTGTCCCCTCATCGCAATAAATTTGTTAAGATGATAAGGATGGAGGTAACAAGATGCGTTTACAATTCGAACCATTTTATGAAGAGTATTTGAAAAAACTGGCGGCCTACAACTTGGCGAGCGCCACGATGTACACCGACCAGTGGACGGTCGCGCCATCGGCTGGCATCCCCCACGCCAACGAGATGATGGCTATTCTCGCCCAGGAGCTGTTTCAAATCGAAAACGATCCGGCTATGATTGAAAAGATCGAAGCCTACCACAAGACGCTGCCGGAGGGCTCGCTCGAGCAAAAGGAAGTGAAGATGCGTCTGGACGATTTGGGGCATACCCGCAACGTTCCGGCCGACGTGTACCGGGATTTCGTGAAGGCGCGCAACGACGCTGGCTACTACTGGCACCAGGCGAAGGAGAAAAACGACTACGCGCTGTTCAAGCCGTATTTGGTCGATCTCATGAACAAGTCGATCGAGTACATGAAATATTCCCCGAAATACACCGGCGACAATTTGTACGATGTGTTTTTGGACGCGTACGAGCCGGGGATGAATGAGGAAAAGTACGACGCCTTTTTCGACGTCGTCAAAACCGAGCTCGTGCCTTTTATTGCCAAGCTGCGCGCCGAAGGCCGGACGATCGACGACTCGATGCTGTCGAAATCGTTCGACATCGAGCGGCAGGAACGGTTCATGGACACGATCATGCGCTATTTGCGGGTGGACCCGACGCGCGTCTCGCTAGGCACGACGGAACATCCGTTCACGAACTTTTTGTCGCACAACGACATGCGCATCACGACGCATTACTATCCGGACCGCTTTTTGAGCGCGATCCTGTCGACCGTGCACGAGTACGGCCACGCGCTGTACGGGCTGCAGATGGATGAAATGTTCGAAGGTACGAAGCTGAACGAGAACGTCGGCTCGGCCGCCCACGAGTCGCAATCCCGCTTTTTGGAAAACCACATCGGTCGTTCCAAAGCGTTTTGGCAAGCCAACTACGACGAGCTCGTCAAGCAGTTTCCGGAGTTCGAGGCCGTCGGTTTGGACGCGCTGGTCGATATGATCAACGTGAGCGAGCCCGGCCTGATCCGTACCGAAGCCGACGAGCTGACGTACCCGCTGCACATTCTCATCCGCTACGAGCTGGAAAAGGACATGGCCGAAGGAAAGATGGACTACGACCAGCTGCCAACACTGTGGGCAGACAAGTACGAGCAATATCTGGGCGTGCGTCCGCAAACGGACAGCGAGGGCGTTTTGCAGGATGTGCACTGGTCTGACGGCTATTTGGGCTACTTCCCGACGTACGCGCTGGGCAGTGCCTACGCCGCCCAGCTGTACCACACGATGGCAAAGCAAATCGACGTGGACAAGGCGCTGCGCGAAGGCCGTATGGAGGAAATCACCAACTGGCTCAAGGACAACGTCCACCACTACGCCGGTTCGAAAACAATGGCCGAAATCGTCGAGATCGTATCGGGCGAGCCGTTCGATCCGCATTACTATGTCGACTATTTGAAGGACAAATACTCGAAGCTGTATGGCTTGAAATAAGCGTACCAAAGACGATCCAAGCGGATTCTTCCGTAGCGGTCGTCTTTTTTAAACCCGAGGGGTTTCAGTTCCCTCCAAAACCAACTCGAAATTCTCGATGGAATCACCTTCCACAAGCACATGGAGCGGGTGGCTCTTTCCCCAGACGGGATCCGCTTTCGCTTTTTCTTTCCACTCGTCAAAATACCGGACAAAGCCGTCGTGGAGCAGCGTTTCCGCCTGCTTGCGCACCCGGATGGCCGCTTCTATCGTGTCGAACGAACCGAGGTAGTACTTTACTTTTTGAAAGCTGATTTGCGCGATCCACTTCCCTTTTTGTTTTTGAACTCCCGGACACCCGCTCGTGTTGTCTTTCCGGACGGCTTTGGAGCGAATCGCCTCCACGCAGGTCGAGTCGATGTAGTTCATGTACTGTCCCGGTCCGTCCTTTTCCCTTTGCAGACAGCCGCAGCTTTGCGTGTTCCCGCACATCAGCTGGTTGGCCGCCACTTCCACGACTTGTCCGCAGTCGCATTGGCATATCCATAAAACACTGCCGTTTTTCCGCTTGTCCGTCGGATGCAGCGCTGTCAGTTTTCCAAAGCGTTGATTCGTCAAGTCGATTCCTTTGCGAACGCACCCGCAGCTTTCGGTTGGGTGTTTTCCGGTCAGCCGGTTCGTCGGCACCATCATGACGTTTCCGCAGTCGCAGCGGCATTTCCACACGTAGCACGAGCCTTGTTTTTCGGGCAGACGTTCCAGCACCGTCAAACGGCCAACTTTCTTTCCTTTCAAGTCTTTCGTGTTTTTTCCCTTTCTGGCGCATCCGCAGCTTTTGACCAGTCCCCGCCGGATTTTGTACGCTTCCAGCCAAATCGTGTTCCCGCAATCACAATGGCATTCCCACAAAAAGCTTCCCTTCCGTTTTTTTGTGGTTTTTTGTATAACCGTTAATTTTCCTACCCGGTGTCCCGTCCAGTTTTCATTCCACATCCCTTTGCCTCGCTTTCCCTTTTTCGCAGAGTTGTTTACTTTGCGAAAAAGAGGACAAAAAGCGCGGTAAATCCGCCAGAATTGACGGTTCCTTGCTTCCGTTGACGGGAATTTTGACGGCGCATTGTATGGAAAAGAAAGAAAGAAAAAGACAAAAAAGACTTTATATGTCGGGAAATTTGAATTTTTTGATGACGAGAATCATGACGGTTTAAACAAAGCGAAAAGCAAGGAGATCAAAGAAAGAAGGAAAACTCCCCACTCGTTCTTCTTCCTTTTTTGGACTTTTATCATGAGAATCCTGAATATTGATTATTTTTTTATGTTTTTTATGTTAAAATGGATTCGCATAGTAAACAACTCTGCGAATAAAAAAATATTTATCTTTTTTAGAGCCAGATGGCTCAACACACACAAAAGACGACCCCCTTAAAGGAGCGGTCGCCTTTTTTTCAGTTCTCTATTTTATTTTCCTTTCTTCCTTTTCTTGAACACGTATAGAACGCCCAGGCTGGACAAGGCCATGCCGGCGGTGCTCATCCAAAGACGCGAACGAGTCGAGACTGCCGTGTTGGCGCTGGACGCATACCGGGCGATCGAATATATTCAGTATTTGCACAACGAAGGAGTACCTCTTGTTAAAAAAGGAGAACAGACTTATTCGGTGCCTACGTTGGAAGAGCTCAAAAACGTTCTTCCAGACAAGGTGTTTTCCTCGTTTCATAAAAATTAAAAAAAGCCAGAAGAGTGGGCAATGTCATTTAGTTAAAAGCTTCCGTGACATGATGGACTCTGATCTGCGTTTAGTTAAGCTCTGGATTCTCAGGATTCGGAGCTTTTCTTTTTTCATGTCGTATCTTCAATATATGATTCGTATTTTTCCGTCACGACGAAAAGACAATTTTTGTTTTCAAAAAAAATTGCCTTCTTCCTTTTGTTTCGGTTAAAATGTTCTTGGGATATTGCCGTTACGCTGGTCTATATTGAAATGGGTGGACCCGCTGGGCTTTCATATTCCGCTTGTTACTGCGATCTGGTCGTACTGGGATCAGATCCTTTTTTATTCGTTCCTCGAGTTTTCCAGCGCTGATCTTCCTTTTCAGAAACAGTCGAACATTTGTGACTCCGGTCGTAAAGTTTGGTTTGTATTTATATTTCCATCCGTCTTTTTGTTCGATCTTGACACGCTGTACTATCAAAGAGGCCACATTGTGAAGGATCAAATTGGCATAGATCTCCTGCTGGATGTATTTTCTTTTTCTCGAATGAAAATCGAGCATGCCTACAGTATACTTCAAAGCCCGGAACCCTACTTCTTCGTTCCATCGCATATGGTACAGTTCTTTAAGGTCTTCCATCGTAAATTCAGGTCCCAGGTTCGTAATCAGGCATTCATATTTTCCTTTTTCGACTTCGATCCGAACCACGCGGAGTTTCAATTTGTATTCCTGAGCGCCTCCTTTTGGCATATATTGAAATTCAGTACTCCACGGCAGATAACGATACAGATCCCGGTTCTCTTTCACTTCGTTTGTTTGTTTTCGAGTCAAGATGATCTCTACATCTTTATCAAATGTTTCTTCTGAAAAGTCAAAGGTGGATAAGATCCCGTTGGATTCGATATCTTTGACTCGAATGATGAATTTTTGGTTGTTTTCAATACAATATGCGAATGTATCGTATTTCTCGAAGCCTCGATCTGCGCAGAGGATGGATTTCTGTGGATAAAAATGATTCTTGACCATTTCCTTGAGCGCGTTGCATTCACCACTTTTTCTAGGCGAGTCGATACGAACATCTAAGAACGTCCCGTTGAGACAGTCATAGAGCGCGTTGAGATGCAGCTGTGAATAAGGTTTGCCCGACTTCACTCCACATAATGTTTCCTGATCGGACGGATCGAAAGGGATATTGACATCGGATCCATCCATCGCGATCACGTGATAGCCACGGTACAAGGATGGCGAGGGAGTATAAGACATAAGATGAAGGATACGAAGGAAGGCTTGTGAATCGAGCTTTTCACGCTGCTGGCTAAAAGCGGAACGTGTCACTTCGGTCGTAGTCCCTTCAAAGAAAGTCGTAAGTTCGGTATTCAAAGAATGAGACCCCATTTGAATGATCAAAGGAATCAGTGTTTCTGGCGGAAGTTTACGATTTCGGGAAAAATCCGAAAGCGGATTTGAACAATAACAGGTAATACTGTCGACAACAGATTGTACGGCGAAGTCGAATTGACGACGGACTTCAAGCAAAGAATCATAAGACTGGTTCATAAAAAATACCTCCTACAATTCCTACGGATTATGGAGTAAATGCTCCAAAAATTTTGTCAAGTGATATTTGCAAAATTTTAAAAATGCGAAAAAAAAAGCACTCTCCATTGAATGGAGAATGCTTTCTAGAACCTCGATATCATTTAACTAAATGACATTGG